>NZ_JAPDCM010000012.1:0-190350 GCF_027706125.1 Aeromonas sp. Y318-1 | reverse complement strand
TAGTACTGAACATAGCTCCAAGACTACCTCTTAAGTTAAGAGGGGCGAAGTGTCTGGATCTTCAAGGGGCCAATCTAGCGACTTGCCAGAAAGGCATGGCTGAATGGTGCTTTACCTTCCTCACTTTGGAACGCTTGGGCAGAAGTGCGTCCAGATGCCCTTTCCATCTGGCAGGATTCTCGCCAGACACAACTCCCCGGGCTTTTGCTGAATCCCAAATCAATTCAACGCGATTACGGACTCGTGACGCTGTTTCAGTCTTGGTCTGCCATATCGGTTGCAAGACTTTAAGGATGTGCTCAGTAGTAATCTCACTGGGCTGTAGTTTTCCAATCAGTGGATATGCGTAGTGCTCTAGGGTATTGCCCCATTGCTGGGCATGCTTGACGCTTTTCCATCCAGCCCGGTGTGCCTGAATGTACAAATCTCCCAGTTCGCGGAAGGTGATCGCTCTCCTTACCTCATCCTCAGCCGCTTTAGCTATGGCACGCTTCTCACTGATTGGATCGCCGCCTTGTTGGGTAATACGTCTAGCCTCGAAGGCAAGGGTCCTAGCTTCTGCTAGATTGACTCCAGGGTATGCCCCGAGCCCCATATCCCGAAGTTTGCCTGCCTGGCGATAGCGATAAATCCAAGATGCTCCACCTCCTTTGCCGATCTTGAGGTAAAGACTGTTCCCGTCATTAGTCATACCGGGCAGCCCAGCCTTACATAGCCTCTCGACTGTTCTAGCAGTTAGTTTCCCCATTTTTGCCCACACTCCTGTTGGTTCAATGGGTTAGGCGATTGCGCTGGGTTACAGCCCATACTGAATTCATAACTCGCCAGCCTATACTTTGGCCCATACTTTAGCGCCGGATTCGGGAGGTAGCCACAGGAATAGTTCGGAATGGTTGTCTTGTATCTATCAGCAATATATAGGGTTTTTATGGAGTGATGAGGAATGGCTCGGAGTCGATATTGGCGGACTGTCTCTCCGCCATCTTCAAGGCCCAAGCTGCCAGCCAGCTTGGGCCTTTCTCTATTTGCACGCTTGCCGGCTTGTTACCGGCAGGGCGCGTCAGGGCCGGCATGCCGGCGCGCCGGTGGCAGGGGCAGAGCGCCACTGCCAGGGTCTTGTCACGGCGTTACATGCTGGAGAAGACGTTCATGATCACCCCGCCCGAGATGATCAGCGCCATCGCCAGGATGGCGGGCAGATCCGGTTTTTGCTTGTAGAGGAGCATCGAGCAGATGGTGACCCCGACGATGCCGAAGCCGCACCAGAGCGAATAGGCCACCCCGACCGGAATGGTGCTCATGGCACGGGTGAGGGCGAAGTAGCACAGGCTGTAGGCGCAGACGACCAGAATGGATGGTCCCAGTCTGCTGAAACCGTTGGTCTTCTTGATCATCGAGGTGCCGGTGATCTCAGAGCCGATAGAGAGCGCCAGCCATAAAAATCCGAAATTAAACATGGGTCATTCCTTTTGCGTCAGTTGGCGATGTTGTTGTTCATGGGGGGAGTGAGCGGCTCGGCGGAGGCGTCGCTGCCCTCTTCGCTGCCCATCTTGGAGAACAGGTTCATGATGACGATGCCGCTGGCGATGACGGCCATGCCGATCATGGCGGCGGTGTCCGGGTGCTGGCCGTAAAACGCCATCCCCAGCGTGGAGACCACCAGGATGCCGGTGCCGGACCAGGTGGCGTAGGCAAGCCCAACGGGAATGTCTTTTACCGCGCGGGAGAGGGAGTAGTAGCAGGTGCAATAGAGCAGCACGAGCAGACCGAGCAGCAGCATCTTGGTGGTTCCTTCACTGCTGCCAAACATCTTGAGGGTGGAGGTGGCCGAGGTTTCGGACACGATCACCAGCAGCATCCATAGCCAACATTTTGTTTTTGAAGACATAAGTTAAACTCCGGGTTTGTTATTTAAGGTAAGGTTGTTTTTCTTTTCTTCTGTTTTTCAAAAAATCGATGGCGGCATCGGTCAGTTGGGCCTCGGCCGTCTGTGCCAGCGCCGGATCCTTCTCAACATCGCTGACCGTGAGATAACGGCGCGCCGTGCCCGCGGGCACCGGGGCCGCGTCGTTCGTCGGAGTCAGCTTCTCCAGCAGTTCATTCATGGTGCACAGCACCACACCGATCTCGCCCAGACGGTTGAGCGCCGCCTGCATATGCCCGGCGTATGGCGTGCTCGGTTGCGCCCCCAGCAGCTGATTCAGTTCGCTGGCGGGATCGCAGTGATAGCGCAGCGCCAGCACCGGCAAGCCGCTCAGCAGGGCATCGTGCAGCCGCCTGGCGACGGGGCTTTGCAGCGAGCCGCTCAGCAGATCCATCGCCAGCGGGTAGTCGAGAAAGGGCAGCACCAGCGCGCGATAGGGAGCGGGCGGCAGGGCCTGTTGCCAGACGTTGGCCGGCACTGTCTCCCCCAGCGGTTGCCACAGCGCGCCATCCTCGATCTCTGCTGCCAGCGCAAGCTGCAGGGGCTGCCCACAGCGGGCCAGACGGTTTCGAATGGCCTGCCGATAGCCCTGGGCCGCGGTCACCATCACCAGCAGTGGTGGCTGCAGGCGCCTGAGTATCTGTTCGACCAGGCGTTCGATCTGTTCGTCGGTCATGGGGATCTCCGTTAGCCGAGCAGCCTGACTTGCGCGCCGTTTTTCAGTCCGGCGGCGTTGGCCTCTTCGGTATCGATGTGAAATTCCAGCACGAAATCGTCGCGTACCCGCACCACCACCTCATCGAAGGTCAACTGGCGCTCGCCGTCGCTGCGCACCCTCACCTTCTGGCCGTGGGTCACGTTCAGCTGGCGGGCGTCGTGTGGCGAGAGGTGGATATGGCGCCAGGCGCAGATCACCTGGGAGCGCAACTCCACGTGGCCGGCGGGGCCGATGAGCAGGGCGCTGCCGGTATTTTCCAGCTGGCCTGACTCACGGACCGGCGCCTTGATGCCGAGGGTGAAACAGTCGGCGCGGGAGATCTCCAGCTGTGAAACCGGCCGGGTCGGGCCGAGTACCCGTACCCGGGTGAGCGAGCCCTTGGGGCCGACCACGGTGACGCACTCTTCGGCGGCAAACTGACCCGGCTGGCGCAGCGGTTTGAGCGGCGTCAGGGTGTAGCCCTTGCCGAACAGGGCCTCCACATCCTGTTGTGCCAGGTGGACGTGGCGATTCGAGATGCCGACCGGGATCGCCGGGCTGACCAGGCTCAGACGGGCAGCGATCTTTTGATGCAGCTGGGGATCGATCATGCTTTCTTCCCTTTTCTTGCCGCGCCCTGTCGGTCTTCCGCCTGATCCGTGGCAGGCTGGCTGGCCGGTGGAGTGGCCGGTGGAGTGGCCGGTTCGGTATCGGCACTGCTTTCCGGTGACAGGGCCGGCACAGCGCTTGTTGCGGTAGTCATCTCCTTCTTGGTGCTGGCCGGTGCGCGCGGCGGGTAGCCCTTGAGGTTGCCGAGCGCCGCTACCGCGCTTGGCTCCGGACGGGCAATCACCAGGGAATGGACCTGCTGGTCGATGGTGGCGGCCACCGCGACGCCACGCTCGATGGCGGTGTGGATGGCGCTGATCTCCCCCTCGAAGCAGACACTCACCAGCCCTGAACCCACCTTGCGATAGCCGATGCAGCTGACGCCTGCCGCTTTGCAGGCGGCGTCCACCGCCTGAATGGCGGCGACCCATCCTCGCGTTTCAATTACGCCCAAACTTTTCATCGTCGACTCCTGTTAATGGCGGACCAAGCGAATATCGAAATCAAATTGTGCAAAGAAGGCCTCCAGCCGATCCAATTCGTCCGGCGTGTAAGAGGGGTCTTGCACAATCGGGTAGGGCATATCCAGCCGCTCATATTTCTTGCGGCCCAGCTGGTGGTACGGCAGCATGTCGATCCGCAGGATATTTCCCCGCTTTGCCAATTTCTGTACATATTCGATGGCGCCGGTAATGGCATCCCATGAATCGTTATATCCACGGATGAGCGGCATGCGCACAATCACCTTGGCGCCGTAATCAACCAGCCATTCCAGATTGCGGCGAATACCTTCATTGCCGATACCCAGCATCGCCTTATGCTGTTCGCTGTTGATTTGCTTGATATCGAACAAAAAGGTATCGGTGACGGGCGCCAGCTGCTGGTAATTGGCCAGCGAGGTGGTGCCCTGGGTCTCGATGGCGGTATTGATCATCATTTTCTTGCATTCGCTAAACAGCGCGACGGCAAAGTCGGTCTGCAGGCTCATCTCGCCGCCGCCGATGGTGACGCCACCGCCGGAGGAGATGTAAAAGTCATAGTCCTGCATGATGATCTCCATCAGCTCGCTGACGGTGACATCCTTGCCCATGATGTCCAGCGCATGCTGGGTGCAGACCTCTTCGCATTTGCGGCAGCCAATGCAATCCTTATTGCGATCGACGAAGTGTTTCATGCTGCCGTTCTCTTCGGCCCGGTAATGGACTCCGGCCGGACAGACATTCACGCAGTCACCGCAGTTGATGCATTTGTCGTGTGAAAACATCACCTGAAATTGGCTGCTGAGCCCTTCAGGGTTGGCGCACCAGGGACAGCGAAGGTTGCAGCCCTTGAAAAAAACCAGCGTGCGAATGCCATCGCCGTCATATATCGAATATTTCTGGATATTGAATATGCGGCCGGTTAATTCATTATTTGCGATCACGCTTGCCTCCTCTCCGGATGTGGCAGGCCGCAGTCGCATTATTTGCGACCTGCCATTGCGGAGTACTTCCGGTTATTTTTGCGATTAAGAAAGACGGGTTATCAACGCATCGATCAGAACTTCTCAATCACGGTGCGGCTGATGATCTCGTCCTGCACCTCTTTGCACAGCTCGACAAAATAGGCGCTGTAGCCGGCGACGCGCACGATGAGGTCGCGGTACTTCTCCGGCTCCTGCTGCGCCTTTTTCAGCACCTCGTTGTCGACATAGCTGAACTGCATCTGGCCATTGCCGAGGATGGAGGCGGTGCGCAGCAGGGTGATGAGGCCATGGCGTCCCTCCTGGGTATCCAGCAGCCCCTTGAGGAACTTGAAGTTATGCACCATGCCGATGTTCATGGTCTCCACGTTCATCTTGCTGACGGACTTGATGATGGCCGTCGGCCCCTGCTTGTCCGCCCCCTGGGTCGGGCTGATGCCGTCGGAGAGCGGCATCCAGGCCAGGCGCCCGTTCGGCGTGGCGTTGGTCAGCTCGCCGATGGGGGTGTTGTTGGAGATGGAGAGGGTGCCGTGGCTCAGGGTGGAGTAGAGCATCTTGTACTTGCGGCACTCTCGCTCGGTCCACTCGGTGATATCCAGCGCGTACTGGTCGACGTAGTTGTCGTCGTTGCCGTACTTGGGCGCATTGAGGCAGTCGCGGCGCAGCGCTTCAAACCCTTCGAAGTTGGCCAGCAGGGCATCGCGAATTTGTTCGAGTGTGTATCTTTGCTCCTCGAACACCAGCTTGCGGATCGCCGCCATGGAGTCGACATAGGTCGCCAGCCCCGAGAAGATGAGGCCCGGACCGTGGTTGACCACGGCGCCACCTGCGGCGACGTCCTTGCCCTTCTCCATGCAGCCTTCCACCAGCAGTGACATCAGCGGTTTCGGCGCCACGTCGCGGTGCACGCGCTGGCTGATCACGGTGCCGATGGCCGACAGGCGAACGATGTGGGCAATCTGCTGTTTGACCGCCGCATCGAACTGCTCGAAGGTGCGCAGCTCGCGCAGGTCGCCGGTATCCAGCCCCTGATGGCTATCGAACAGCACCATGCGTCCCCGGTTGAGCACGAACTCGATGGCGATGGGCCACTGGGTGTAACCGGTGGAGGTCCACTGATAGATGCGCCCCGACTTTTGCGGCTCGACGCAGCCCATCAGGCAGTAGTCGCGGGCGTCTTCAAAGTCGAAGCCCTTGCGCAGCATCATCTTGATGTGGGAGTCGTCGAAGTGGCAGGCCGGGAAACCCATCCCCGCCTTCACGACGTCGACGATCTTCTCCATGTATTTCTGCGGTGACTGGTTGTGAATGCGGCAGGCCAGCGACGGCTGGTAGACCTTCACGAACCGCACGGCATCCATGATGAGGTAGGTCAGATCGTTGCAGGCATCGCCACCGCTGCGCTTCTGGCCGCCCACGGTCAGGTTGATGAAGGGCTGGTAGCCGGCGAAGTATTTCGCCCCCAGCTCGCTCGACATCCACATCAGCTCGGCACACTTGATGATGAAGGCCTGCATCAGCTCGAGCGCACTTTCGTGGGTCAGACGACCCTCGCGGATATCCGCTTCGAACATGGGGTAGCAGTACTGGTCGACCCGACCGAGTGACAGGCCGGTCTGGTTCTCTTCGATCTCGAACAGCGACTCCACCGTCCAGATGCTCTGCAGCGCTTCTTGCAGGGTCTTGGGCGGGTTGGCCGGCACGTTCTCGTTCACCTCGGCGATGGTCAGCAGCTCGGCGCGGCGCTGGGCATCCTGCTCTTTGGCCGCCAGTTCACGGGCATGGGCCGCGATGCGGCGGGCGTAGTTGATCACCCCTTCGCAGGTTTCGATCGCTGCCTTGTAGTAGTAGATGCGATCGATGTCGTCCGGGTTCTCCATGCTCAGCTGGTCGAGATGGGCCTGGGCGTCGGCCTTGATGCCGTTCATCCCCTTGGTGAACAGCAGCACGTCGTAGCCCGGACAGGTGTCGCCGCCCCCGTTGATCTGGTGGTAGGAGAGGTCGCTGACGAAGGTCTCGCCGCTGAAGGCCCAGACGCCGGCTTCCCGGTACTGTGCTTCGCAAATCTCGTCCAGCGAGCGACCTTCCCAGAACGGCACTATCTCTTCGCGGATGGTTTTCTTGTCCGCTTCGCTGATTTCAAAGGGATCTTGCGGACGGGTGCTCATGGTATCGAGCTCGTCGCGTACCCAGCGCCAGGCAATGTCCGGCGAGAAGGCGCCGGCGCGCGGCTTGCCGCACGGGTGGCCGACGATCAGCTCGTCGTTCTGGATAAGGATGGGGGCGGTTTCACAGGCGTGACGAAACGCCTTGGCCCGCAGCAAGATGGTCGGCATGCCAGGGTTGGCCTTGACGACCTCGGTAAAGGCCAGTGCCCGGTAGATGGAGACGCTGGGGCGCACGGTCAGATAGTGGTTGCGCAGGCGCTGCAGGCGCGGTGTCAGCCCCTCTATCACCGGCGTATCGGCACAGGCGGCGAACGGGGCGGCAGAGACGTGCTGCACTCCACGAAAGAGGCGAACCGGCAGCTTGAGGGCGCTCAGGTTTTGCTGGGCGCAGAGGAACATCTCGGAGAGCGGGTTGATGCTCGCCTGCTCCAGGCTGGCGCCGTGCAGCAGGGCATCAAACATGGGGTAGCCGTCGATGGCGCAGGTGGCGCGCACTTCGCTCAGCTCTGCCAGCTTGAACCACAGGCACTCGACGATCTCGTACGCCTGTGGTTCGGTCAGCGCACCGTTGGCGATGTCGCGCTGGAAGTAGGGCAGTAGCGCCTTGTCGGCCCCTTCCGGGTTGACCGCATAGCTGCCGTTGTCGAGTTGAAGCGCCAGCTGGAACAGGTAGAACGACTGGCAGGCCTCTTTGAAGTTGCGCGCTGGATGGGCCGGTACCTGGTGCAAAATGGCGGCGCTGTCGCGCAGCTCGGCTTGGCGGAACGGGTTGGTTTCGGCGGCGGCCAGGGTTTCGGCGCTGTTGGCCAGGTTCTGTGCCAGTGCCATCAGGGCATCGCAGGCGTGGATGGCGGCGCGGCAGCCGTTGACTTCGTCCATGCCGCTGCGGCTGACGGCGCTGCCCAGCGCGCGGGTTTTCTCTTCCAGCTGCTGCTTGATGGCCAGCACGCCCTTCTCCACCACCAGCTTGTAGTCGGGGGAGTCGATGGCGCTGTTCAGATTCAGGAACTGGAAGGTGGACGGGCGCTGCCCGGCACTTTCGTCGTGGAAAATGGCGCCGTGCGGGGTGCGGGTCTGGTTGCCGACAATCAGCTCGTCGGCACTGATGGTCAGCGGCAGCTGGCGCATCAGCTCGTAAAAGCGGCGTGCCGGTTTGACGGCGGCAGGAATGCCCGCGATGTCGCCATCCAGCCCGCTCAAAATCGTGGCGTGTTCGCTGCACAGGGTGCTGGTGTGCGCCAGTAAACGTTCAGCCAGCACGTTGACGCGCGGCGTTAAGCTGTAGTGTGCCATGAGGTAGGTTCTCCAGTTCTTGTTCTTAGTGGCCGGCGGCGAGAGTGCCGCACCATGCCTTGCGATAGAGTTCGGTCAATGCCCGGGCATCCGGTGCGCGCGGGTTGGTCGGGGTGCAGTTGTCGCGCAGCGCCTGGCTGACCATCTCCGCCAGCCGCTGGTCGAAATCGGCTGCGAGGAGGCCGGTATCGCCAATGCCGGCGGGCATCTTCATCTCCTCTTTGAGCGCCTGGATGGCCACCAGCAGGCTGTTGACCCCCTCGCGCGGCGTCTGGGCGGGCAGGTCCAGCAGGTGGGCCAGGCGGGCATACTTGTGGGCAGCCTGGGTATCACACTGCCCGTCGTGGTCGGCGTTCCATGCCACGACCTGCGCCATCAGGAGCGCGTTGGCACGCCCGTGCGGGACGCGGAACACGCCGCCGAGGGCATGGGCCAGGCTGTGGGTGATGCCGAGCGAGGCGTTGGTGAAGGCCATGCCCGCCATGCAGGAGGCGTTGTGCATCTTCTCCCGCGCCAGCAGATCGTGGCCGTCGCGCCAGCAGGCGGGCAGGTAGCGAAAGACCTGTTGCACCACCTTCTCCGCCAATGCGTCGGAAAAGTCGCTGGCCGCCCGGGAGACATAGGCCTCCAGCGCATGGCACAGCACATCCATCCCGGTGTCGGCGGTGATGGCGGGCGGTACCGATGCCACCAGCGAGGGATCGAGAATGGCGATATCCGGCAGCAATGACGGGTCGACCAGCACCAGCTTCTCGCTGCGGGCCTTGACCACCGAGAAGCTGGTCACTTCCGAACCGGTGCCGCTGGTGGTCGGGATGGCCACGAAGCAGGGGCGCTTGCGCCCCAGGTTCGGGCGGGTTTGCGCCAGGGCGAACATGACCGCTTTGGCTGCATCAATCACCGAACCGCCGCCGAGCGCTATCACCAGATCCGGATAGCAGCTGTCCATGAGCTTCATGCCGCGCACGACCGTGGTGATGTCCGGATCGGCCACTACATCGTCCCAGCACTGGAACGGGATGCCGCGCTGGCGCAGGATCTGCGTCACCCGGTCGGCCAGGCCAACTTTCACCATCATCTGATCGGTGACCAGCAGCGCCTGGCGGGCGGGCACTTCAGCCAGGGCGGACAGGGCGTCCTGACCGAAGCGGATCCGGGGTTTCAGCAAAAATTCACTCATTGGGTCATTCACTCCTCAAGCGTCCCGAAACACCTTCTCGACAATGGCGACCACCGACATGGCCTTGTAGCGGTCTCTGTTGAGCGCGAGGTACTCCTCGGCCAGTACGACGTCGTGCATGCCTGCGCCGACGCTGTCGACGGCGACCCAGGAGCGGTCCTTCATCGGTTGCTGCTGATCGTCCAACTGGGTGATGAGCAGCAGGTTGCTGCCACGCAGCTCATCGCATTTCTGCGTGGCGACGACATGTCCGGTTACCTTTGCGAGAATCATGGTTTTTATCGCCTTATCTCAATGGGTTACTTGCCAAGGCGCTCAAGCACCTGACGGATGACCCGCTCCACATTCTGCTCGCTGATCTCGCCGCCGACCTCGGCGCTGGCGCCGGCAAAGCGGTCGTCGGCGCTGTGGCAGGCCGGCGCCGAGGCACTGAAGCGGGCATCATCGAGGATGCTGCAGGGCTGGGGCGCGGCCGGGGCGGCGCTGGCGGGCTGCACTGCAACCGGCTGGATGGGGGCGCGCAGCTCTTCAATGGTGCGCACGCCATAACCCACCTTGCGGATGTTGAGCAGGTTCATCGGGCCGACGTTGTCGGAGCTGGAGCCGCCGCCGACGGCGCCGCAGCCGAGGGTCAGTGCCGGCGTGAGGTTGGTGGTGGCACCGATGCCGCCGAGGGCGGCGGGGGTGTTGATCAGGATCCGGTTGACCGGTTTTTCCAGGCTGAACTGGCGGATCACGTCCTGATTGCGGGTATGGATCACCAGGGTGTGGCCCAGCCCTTCGTTGGTCAGCAGCTCAACCACCCGATGACAGGCGGCGCGCCACTCCTCTTCCACGTAGAGGCCAAGCACCGGGCAGAGCTTTTCACGGGAGTAGGGATTGCTGTGGGAGACGGTGGTCTGCTCGGCCACCAGCACGCGGGTGCTGGGGGAGACGCTGAAACCGGCCAGCTGGCTGAGATGGAGTGCCGTCTTGCCCACCACTTTCGGGTTGATGGTGCCGTTCGGGCGCAGCAGCAGGGCGGCCATCTTGGCGGCTTCGTCTTCGTTCATGAAGTAGGCGCCCTGGGCCGCCAGCTCGCGATGAACCTCGTCGTAGATGCAGCGTTCGACGATGATCGACTGTTCGGAGGCGCAGATCACGCCGTTGTCGAAGGTCTTGCTGGTGATGATGTCCTTCACTGCCTGGTGAATGTCGGCGCTGCGCTCGATAAAGGCCGGGCCGTTGCCCGGGCCGCCGCTGATGGTCGGGGTGCCGGAGGCATAGGCCGCGCGCACCATGCCTTCGCCACCGGTTGCCAGGATCAGCGACACGTCCTTGCTGTGCATCAGCTCGGAGGTGGCCTCCAGGGTCAGCTGGGTGACGCCGTCCACGATGCCCGCCGGGGCACCGGCGGCTTCGGCGGCGCGCTTGACGATTTCGATGGCTTTCCAGCTGCACTGGCGAGCGCCCGGGTGCGGCGAGAAGATGATGGCATTGCCCGCCTTGAGGGCGATCAGGGTTTTGTAGAAGATGGTGGAGGTCGGGTTGGTGGAGGGTACCAGAGCGCAGATCACGCCCAGCGGCACGCCCACGTCCATCACTTTTTTCGCCTGATCGTCATGAATGATCCCGACGGTCTTCATCTCTTTGATGGCATCGTAAACGTGCAGCGAAGCGAACCGGTTTTTCAGCACCTTGTCTTGCCAGTTGCCAAAACCGGTCTCTTCTGCGGCCATTTTCGCCAGCGTTTCGGCATGGCGCGCGGCTTCTTCGGCCACGTTTTTCACGATGGCGTCGATTTTCTGCTGCGAAAAGGTGGCCATAATCACCTGCGCCTGTTTGGCGTTGCGCACCAGTTCTCTCGCGTTCTGGCGGGAGAGCAAATCGGTATCGAGTTCAATCATGAATCTATCCTTCATCAGACTAAAAAAGTGCGGGCGGGGCGTGCCCTTTCAGGTCATGCCTTGTGCTGCGCCGCGATTTTTTCGATGTCGTTGTGCGGGCGTGCGATGACGCGAGAGGTGACCACTTCGCCAATGCGTTTCGCCGCTTCCACACCGGAATCCACCGCCGCATTGACCGCGCCGACGTCGCCTTTCACCATGGCGGTGACCAGGCCAGAGCCGACGTTCTCATAGCCGATCAGCTCGACGTTGGCGGCCTTGCACATGGCATCTGCCGCTTCGATGCAGGCCACCAGGCCTTTGGTCTCAATCAGACCAAGCGCTTCTTTCATCATGTTCTCTCCCGTTATTCGGCAATTTTGTAGTGGGCGACAATCTTGCTGATGTCGTTGTGCGGACGGGCGATGACCAGCGAGGTCACCACTTCACCGATGCGCTGTGCGGATTCCACGCCAGAGTCCACCGCGGCTTTCACGGCTCCTACGTCGCCTTTCACCATGGCGGTGACCAGGCCAGAGCCGACGTTCTCATAGCCGATCAGCTCGACGTTGGCGGCTTTGCACATGGCATCCGCCGCTTCAATGCAGGCCACCAGGCCCTTGGTTTCAATCAAACCCAATGCATCACCCATTTGCGATCTCCCGGCCTCAAGCCTTGTGTTTAATGACGATTTTGTTGATGTCGTTGTGCGGACGGGCGATGACCAGCGAGGTCACCACTTCACCGATGCGTTGTGCCGACTCCACGCCGGAATCCACCGCCGCTTTCACCGCGCCGACATCCCCCTTCACCATGACGGTGACCAGGCCGGAGCCGATGTTTTCATAGCTGATCAGCTCCACGTTGGCGGATTTGCACATGGCATCCGCGGCTTCAATGCAGGCCACCAGCCCCTTGGTTTCGATAAGCCCCAATGCATCACCCATGGTGATCTCCTCAGAACAGATTGTGTGGTGTGGTTAAGGAACTCCGCCCGTGTCACGGCGTTGAGCCACGGTTGCGGCGTTCAATCGCCACTATAGGTACTGGCGGTATTTGTGGAATTTGAATCTGTAAAATTGAGATATTTAGTTTGTTGTTCTGGATTTATGATTTTTACAAGCCGTATTTATCTATTTATGCTGCGACCACGAGGCTGTTTTCGCCTTGCATAAGGCCGAATTCAGGCCCGGGAAAAGATCGTTGGTCGATGTTAATGAGTTGTTGGGTAATGGGGGCCGAGAGGTAATTCGGCCGGCTGCTAACTGTGGCGGAGCTCATGTTTTGCTGGCGAGGCTAAATGTAAAAAGTGAGCCGGGTGTGACGGGGAGGATAGATAAAGGCGGTGAGGGCGGGTCAGATGGGAGAGGTGGCATTGAGAGCGGGGCGCGAGTCATGTGGATGCCGGCGCGAGAGTACGTGGGGCGGGCTGGAAAAGTAGCAGGTGCCGGTCCAGCCTGGTGGATGCGCAAGGGGCGTCTTGTCGGCACGGATGTGCAGTCGGGGGAAGGGGTGGCAGGCCGAATCAGGGCTGAGTCATCAGGGGCTTGCGCGGGTCAGGTTGCGGGGGCCGGGCGATATGTGTGCGTCATCGACGCTTGGGTCGGGACCACCGGCGTATTGCCGGGACTAGTTCAGTTCGCTGCCGGATTTGAGGGTGCAGATCCAGAGCGGCGAGTTGATGGAGCTCAGCAGTATGGCCTGCTGATTGAGCCGCTGGGCGCTCAGAAACAGCCCATCGTGACTGTCGGACATCTCGCGCATGAAGTAGTCGAAGATGACATCCGGCGATTGATC
Source organism: Aeromonas sp. Y318-1 (assembly GCF_027706125.1). Lineage (NCBI taxonomy): Bacteria > Pseudomonadati > Pseudomonadota > Gammaproteobacteria > Aeromonadales > Aeromonadaceae > Aeromonas > Aeromonas sp. Y318-1. Next base: position 177,355 of record NZ_JAPDCM010000012.1, on the reverse strand, counting down.
GATGGAGGAGGCGCTCGCTTCCCATTTGTTGATGCGGTACTGACGCTCGGTGGCGGAGACCCGGTTGCTACTGTAGGTAAACGTGACGTAGCGCTGGAGGTAGAGCCAGCCTGCGGCCGAATCGGTATAGCCTTCAACCACCATGGAGCCTTTCCCTTGGCGGCCGAAATTGAAGTGGATGTTGCCGTTGACGTTCTCTTTGTTCATGTCCTCAAAGCGCATGATGCCTTTGGTGGCGCAGCTCATGACGCCATCATTTTCGGTGGGCAGCTGGTAGCAGGCATAGACTGCCGCAGCTAGGAATACTGAGCAGGACAAAAGAAAGAAGGGACGCGGCGCAAGTCTCATCACGGCTTCCAGGAGTAGTAGAAATAGTTGTCGCAATAGCTGAACGGGTTGTCTTCATGCATGGCGCAGTGAGCCAGAAATACCCGGCCCAGGCCGTTGGTTTCCAGTCTGTCCCCGTAGAAAAACAAAAAACGCTCGCCGGGTTTGCAGCTGATATTCAAACGCTGGCGCACCTGCTCGAAATGCTCACCATAGGTCGTGGCGCTGACCGAGCGCAGCATCTCGTCGCTGGCCAGCAATTCGCACTGGCTGTTGGGGATCCCGGTCAGGGTGACGGGGCGTGGCTCACGGCCATTCAACAGACCGAATGCCAGCAGCATGAGGGCAAATGCGAGCATGCAGCCCCCCGCGATGTACCAGCAGATGCCGCGTGAACGGGGGGTGAGGGGAAGTGGCCATTCGGCAGGGTCGAATGCCGGCTCGGCGGCGGCGACCGTGGAGGGCGAAGGTACTATTTCAATGGACGATGCTGGCGCATTTTCAATAGGCTCGATGATGACCTCGGGATTGAGCTGCAAATAACCGCGCGACACCGTGATGATGATATTGTCGATATCGTAGTGGCGAAAAGCCTTGCGCAATATGCTCAGGTATTGGTTGAGGTTGCTGTTTGATGAGGTTAATCCGTTATCGTCCCAAACTTTTTTAAGCACTTCCTCGCGGCTGACTATCCCGGTATTTCGCAAGAAAAAATAAAACAGCGCATTGGCGGTGATGGATAATTGGCTGTCCGGCTCAACGCTTTCCCGCTGAGTCAGGGAGCCATCGGTCGCGTCATAAATGAAGCGGGCATTGATGTGGTAGCGCATCTCGGCCTCAATCCATCAGCTTCACGTGGGGAGCGTCATAGTATGCAGGGTCTTGACCAGCGCCTGACGGTGCTCGGTGCTCATGGTGCGCCCTTCGGTCAATTCCGATAGCCAGATGCCGTCTGCGGCATAACGTACCAGGGTGCCGATATGGCCATTATCCAGCTCATCCCCTTGTGCCAGATGCGCCAGCATCCAGTCACGCCAGCATTGTCGCAGCACTGGCTCATCCGGCATGGCCAGCGAGAGCACCATCAGCTGACGGCTCTCCTGGGTATCCGTCAATTCAGGAGCAGAGAGATAGTGCAGGTAAGCACGGGTAAAGCGGCCGTAGGCGGTCTTGTCTGCCGCCATCAGCGCTGAGATGGCCTCTTCCATGATGGCCAGCAGACGCGCAAACAGGGCAAAGATCAGCGCCTGCTTGTTGGGGAAGTGGTGCAGCAAGCCCCCCTTGCTCACCCCGGCCTCATAGGCGACGGCGTTTAAGGACAGGGCGGCGATACCATCCCGGCCGGCGATGGTGGCGGCCGACTCCAGCAGTTGTCGATAAAGACGTACAGGGTCTTTTTTTCTATGTTGGGTTTCGATGTTCATGGCCCAATCATACCGACCAGACGGTATGATCATTCTTGATCGCCATCAATATGAGGAAATGGGGGGCGGGAGGAAAAGTCGTTATTGTGTGGTGCTTCACAAATAACCTTGAAATAAAGATGGAGTAGTCGCTTTAAATATTTAAATTGGATTTATTTGAGAACCTTATTTGTCAATTAATCACGACTTTCTTATCTCCTGTTTAAAGTCGCTTTCAATGAGAAATAACTATTTCAAGGAGTCTGGATAGGGATTAAGTTGTCATTTATTTACCTCATTGCAGCAATCATTTTCCTGGGTGTTTATCTCTTCTTGTTAACCAATGAGCGGTTGTTTTTTAGCGGGAAGGTATATATTTCTGCCACCTTTGGCCATGGCAGAAATATAAAAGAGCAGTGTGTTTGTTGGCGTCACCTTATTTTTCTAGGGGGGCGTCTGCCTCTTGCACCAGTTCGAGGAAGGCGCGCATGGCGGGGGTGATGCTGTGCTGGCGGGTGATGAAGGCGGTGTGGCCGATATCGCGTTGCGGTGCCAGCGGCAGGCAGACCAGATCCGAGAGCTTGCTGGCGGAGCGGGCGAGGCCGGCACTGACGATGGCCCAGCCCAGCCGGTGGCGCACGGCGCTCACCAGGTGAAACAGGGAGTCGGTTTCCAGCACCACGTCAAGCCGGACGCTGGCCCGCTCGGCGGCGCGGTCCAGATACTTGCGAAACTGCATGGTGCGGCTGGGCAGTACCAGCGGCCGCTGCTGCAGTGCGGTCAGGGTCAGCTCGTCGCCGGGGAGGCGCTGATCCGCCTCGTCGCGGTTCATCAGCACCGCCATCTGGTTGTGCCCCTGGGGGTAGAGGTGGAAGGTCTGTCTGGCGGCGCCGGTGAGCGGCTCGTCAAACCCCAGCCCGATATCGCACTGGTGCAGCTCCAGCTGTGACAGCAGGGCTTCGTTGCTGAGCACCGAGAGACGGATGACGATGTCGGGGTAGCGCTGCTTGCAGCGGGCGATTAGCGGCATGATGTCGACATTGGACTGGGGCACGATGCCGATGCGCAGGGTGCCGGAGAGCTCGCCATGAAACAGCGCCAGCTCCTGCTTGAGCGCTTCCTGCTCCAGCAGCATCCGCTCGGCATACTGGCGCACCAGCTCGCCCGCTTCGGTGAGGGCGACGAACTGGCTGGTACGCACCACCAGATCGGTGCCGAGGTTTTTCTCCAGTGCCGTGATGCTGGCTGAGAGGGTCGGCTGGGTGATGTGGCAGGCCTTGGCTGCTCTGGCAAAATGCTGGTGTTTGGCCAGTTCGTGGAAATAGTGCAGCTGCTTGATGTTCATGATCATTCGAGAGGCGAGGATGAATCTAAAAATTAATCAATTGAAAAAACGCCGTCAATAGAACAACTCTATTACCATATAGATTTATTTCATTGGTTTTGCGTCTGCCGCCTCTCTAAACTTGAATGCAGTTTGCATTTTTAGGCCAACCTGCATGCCTGCCTACGCGCCCGTCGACATCCCCGTCAATTTGCCTGCCTCGCCTTCACTGGATCATCTGGTGGAGGAGGTAGCCGTCGCCATCAACATCAATGGCATCAACCATGCGGTGATGATGGTGACCCCGGACGATCTCGATGACTTTGCCATCGGCTTTCTGTTTGGGGAGGGGATTATCCGGCACAACCACGAGGTCCACGACATCCAGATTGGGCCGGCCGAGCAGGGGATGGTGCTGGACATCACCATCGCCAACCGCTCCCTGGCCGCTCTGACCGAGCACAAGCGCCGGCTGACCGGGGCGACCGGTTGCGGCATCTGCGGCGTGGCGGCGGTGGAGCAGGCGCTGCCCGCACTGCCGGTATTGCCGCTGACGCCGCCGCTGGATGGGGCCTTGCTGGCGGGGCTGCGTGCGCAGATTGCCCAGTGGCAGCTCAAGGGTCAGCAGCATGGCGCCCTGCATGCGGCGCTGGCGCTGGATGCCGAGGGCCGGATCCTGCATTGCCGGGAAGATATCGGGCGCCACAATGCCCTCGACAAGCTGATCGGCCTGCTGCTGCGCCGGCAAAGTGCGTGCGACACCCTGGTGGTAACCAGCCGCTGTGGCAGCGAGCTGGTGCAAAAAGCCGCCCGCTTCGGCGCCCGTCACCTCATCTGTCTGGCATCGCCCAGTCAGCTGGCGGTCAGGTTGGCCCTCAAATACAACCTCAACGTCGTTCATATTCCCAAGTTTGATGCCCCGGTCAGCTATTCGAGCTATCGCCCGGCGGATCCCATCGGAGAGTGCCATGAGTCATATTGAAAAGCCCGCCAAAGCCGGCGGTTTTTCGTCCCTGCAATCCACCATGAAGCAGGTGCTGCGCAGCCAGAAGACCCGTCAGAACATCAAGAACCTGTTGCGGGTCAACCAGACCGACGGCTTCGACTGCCCGGGCTGCGCCTGGGGTGACAACGACCACGGCACCTTCCAGTTCTGTGAAAACGGCGCCAAGGCGGTGGCCTGGGAATCCACCGGCAAGACGGTGGGGGCCGAGTTTTTCGCCGCCCACTCGGTGCGCCAGCTGGCCACCCAGAGCGACTACTGGCTCGAGTATCAGGGGAGGCTGACCGAGCCGATGCGCTACAACCCGGTGACCGATCACTACGAGCCAACAAGCTGGGACGATGCCTTCGCCCTGATTGCCGACACCCTCAAGGGGCTGAATAGCCCGGACGAGGTAGAGTTCTACACCTCGGGGCGTGCCAGCAACGAGGTTTCTTATCTTTATCAGCTGTTTGGCCGCCTGTTTGGTACCAACAACTTCCCCGACTGCTCCAACATGTGCCACGAGGCGAGCGGGGTGGCGCTGATCCAGTCGGTCGGTATCGGCAAGGGGACTGTGGTGCTGGATGACTTCGACAAGGCCGATGCGGTGTTCGTCTATGGCCAAAATCCGGGCACCAACCATCCGCGCATGATGAATGCCCTGCGCCAGGCGGCGCGCGGCGGCTGCAAGATCGTCAGCTTCAACAACTTGAAAGAGGTGGCGCTGGAGCGCTTCGCCAGTCCACAGAGCCCGCTCGAGCTGCTGACCCCGGCGGCCACCACCATCAGCCACCAGTACCTGACGCCGAAACTGGGGGGTGACATGGCCGCCATCCGTGGCATGGCCAAGTACATCCTGGAAGAGGCGCCAGAGGCGGTGGATCGCGACTTTATCGCCCGCCACACCCGCCACTTTACCGAGTACGAGGCGCAGGTGCGTGCCACCGACTGGGCGGCGATCGAGCAGCAGTCCGGCCTGACTCGCGCCGATATCGTGCAGGCAGCTAAGGTCTTTGCCGCCAGCCAGCGCATCATCAGCTGCTGGGCCATGGGGGTCACCCAGCATCTGCACTCGGTCGATACCATCCGTGAAATCGTCAACCTGCACCTGATGCGCGGCCAGATTGGCAAGCCGGGGGCGGGGCTCTGTCCGGTACGGGGTCACAGCAACGTGCAGGGCAACCGCACCATGGGGATCAACGAAAAGCCCACCGCCGCTTTTATCGACCGGCTTGAGCGTCACCTGCAGGTAAGCCTGCCGCGGGCCCGTGGTCACAACGTTTACGAGGCGCTCAAGGCGCTGGACGAGGGCAAGAGCAAGGTGCTCATCTGCCTGGGTGGCAACCTAGCGGCAGCGGCGCCCGATACCGACTTCACCTACGGGGCGATGAAAAAGGCCGAGCTCAACGTGCAGATCAGCACCAAGCTCAACCGCAGCCATCTGCAGGTGGGCAAGGCTGCGTTGATCCTGCCCTGTCTTGGTCGCACCGAGATCGATATCCAGCGCAGCGGCAACCAGAAGATCACGGTGGAGGATACCTTCAGCATGGTGCACGCCTCGACCGGCGCGGCCGAGCCGGTGTCGCCGCTCTGCCTCTCCGAGACTGATATTGTGGCGCGGATGGCTCATGCCACCGTGGGCAGCGAGCGAGTCGACTGGCTGGCCCTGCGCGATGACTATGGCCGCATCCGCGATCTCATCGAGCAGACCATCGCCAGTTTTGCCGATTTCAATGCCCGCATCCAGCAGCCGTGCGGTTTTCATCTCGATAACTCCGCAGCGCTGCTGACCTGGAATACCGCCAGCGGCAGTGCCGAGTTTCGTGCCAGCACCCTGCCGCAATCGGTGTTGCCGGAGTGTACCCGCCATGCCGAGCAGATGGTGGATCAGCCGGTACTGCTGCTGCAGAGCCTGCGCTCTCACGATCAATACAACACCACCATCTATGGCATGGATGACCGCTATCGCGGCATCAAGGGCCAGCGCAACGTGGTGTTCATGAACGAGGCGGATGCTCGCCAGCTTGGCTTTGCCGAAGGGGATCGGGTCGACATGGCGGCCATCTGCAACGACGGGCGCGAGCGTAGCGTGACCGGTTTTGTGGTGGTGATCTACGAGATCCCGCGTGGCAACATCGCGGCCTACTATCCGGAAACCAACCCGCTGGTGCCCATCGACAGCATAGGGGCGGGCTCGTTTACCCCGACCTCCAAGTCCATCCCGGTGCTGGTGACTACTTCCAATCGGCAGGACAATCTGTTGCTGCTATGAACTGGGAGGTTTGCAGGCTTGAGCCGGTTCAAGCCTGCCAGCCCAATGCAGCAGAGCCCGGACATCCTATAAACAACAACGCCGCATAAGATATGCGGCGTTGTTGTTTGCGTGATTGGTGCCGGTAAGAGGAGTCGAACCCCCGACCTTCGCATTACGAATGCGCTGCTCTACCAACTGAGCTATACCGGCTTGCCACTAGATTCCCGAAAACAGTGGGGCAAGTCAATGAGCTGCACTCAGTTTTATGAGTGAGCTCATGTAGTTACGGTCAATATCAGAGGTCGGCGAACTCCGGAATATGGGCCCGGCCACGGCTTTCGAGAAAATCGAGCAACGCACGGGGGGAGCGCGCCAGGATCCGCTCTACCGGGAAGCCGGCCTCGGTGACCAGTCGGTGGCAGTGCTCGAAATCCCCGAGGCTGAAGGCCACGTGGGAGTCGGAGCCGAAGGTGAGGTAGGCACCCATGTCCCGCGCCGCCTCGACGATGGCGCGGCAGTTGCCTTCACTGCCCGGGCGGGAGTGGCTGAAGGAGGAGTTGTTGAGCTCCAGCGCCACCCTATACTCTGCCGCCGCCTTGACCACGGCCTGGATGTCGATGGGGAAGGCGGGATTGCCGGGGTGGCTTATCATGTCGACCCGGCCGCTCTTGATGGCGTTGATCATGGCCTGGGTGTGGGTGGCCTGGTCGCAGGGGGGGAACACCGGCTCGTGAAAGCCTGCCATGATCATGTCGAGCCGCGATTCGTAGCGCTCGGGGAAGTCGATCTCGCCATCGATGTTCTTGATGTTTGCTTCGATGCCGCGCAGGATGCCGACCCCGTCGACCACCCGTGGCAACACGTGCAGATTGACGAAGTGCCAGAAGTGAGGGGCATCGGCCATGTCGGGGCCATGATCCGTGGTGGCGAACAGCTTGATCCCCTTTGCCTTGGCGATGGGCAGGTAGTCGTGAATGGTGCTGTAGGCGTGGGTGCTGGCGACGGTGTGGGTGTGGGTATCGACCGTGTACTTCATCTTATCTTCCCCTCTGGCGTAAGGCGCCAGCATAGCAAAGGCGGCGGGTCGAGACCATGTCGTGGCTTGTCATACTTTGTCACAAATTGGGGTCTGGCTGACAAAGTTTGAACACGCTTGGCCGCCATGATGGCGTCATCGATGAAAGCCTGAACTCGCATCGATGGGTTGGATCAGGATGGTGCAACCTCTTTTCCCCGCCGTCGCGCCCTGCGACGGTTTTTTTTTTGCCTGTTTGCCTGTTTGCCTGTTTGCCAGTGCGCGGCGCGGTTACCGGGCAAAAAAATGCCCAACTAGCATGGAGCAGGTTGGGCGAGACTTAATGTTTAATTGCAGTGGCATAGGTATAGAGTCCGATTCGTCCGTGAAGTTCCCGCTTTGTTCCCCATTTTCAACAAAAACATTTCACTAACACCTGTTCACATTCTCTTGACACAAAAGGTTGTGAAACGTACTTTTTAAACATTCGTTTAAGTGAGGTGTCCTGTGAGTAAAATCGATACCAAAAACCGCATTCTCGATGCCGCCGAGGTGTTGTTTGCCGAACGGGGGTTCGCCGATACCTCTTTGCGTCTGATCACCAGCGAGGCCGATGTCAATCTGGCCTCGGTGAACTACCACTTCGGCTCCAAGAAGGAGCTGATCCAGGCGGTGCTCGATCGCTATCTGAGCCTGTTCATGCCCGAGCTGGATGCACGCCTGCATACCCTGATGGCGCAGGAGCAGCTGACCCTGCTGCAGGTGTTCGAGAGCTTCGTCGACCCGCTGATGAAGCTGGTGGCGGTGCGCACCAACGGCCCGGCCATCTTCATGCAGCTGCTGGGGCGCGGCTACATCGACAGCCAGGGCCACTTGCGCCGCTTCATCACTGCCCACTACGGCCCCATTTTGCAGAGGATCACCCAGGCCATCTCGAAGGCCAACCCGGCCTTGTCGCCGGCGGATCTGTTCTGGCGGCTGCACTTCACCCTGGGCACCGTCGTGTTCACCATGGCCTCGGCCGATGCGCTGCGCGACATCGCCCAGGCCGATTTCGGCCAGCAGCTCGATGTGGAGGGGCTGGTACGCAACGTCATTCCTTATCTGGCGTCCGGTGTCGGGGCGCCCGTGGAGTCGACCAGGCTCTCCCTGGCCGTGTAACAACCAACAATAAATCAACGGAAACAGTGAAATAGAAGGAACTTGAGTATGATCACATTGCTTATCCTGCTGGTGCTGGCGATAGCCGTCGTGCTCGGCGTGCCCTCCATCCGTAAAAAGGTGGTCACCCGCCCGGTGTTCGGCATCTTCAAGAAGATACTGCCGCCCTTGTCTGCCACCGAGCGGGAGGCCATGGAAGCCGGCTCCGTCTGGTGGGATGGGGAGCTGTTTCGCGGCAACCCCGACTGGAAAAAACTGCACGGTTACGGTAAAGCCGAGCTGACCGCCGAGGAGCAGGCCTTTATCGACAACCAGGTCGAAACCCTGCTCGCCATGGTCGACGACTTCAAGATCGTCAACGAAACCAAAGACCTGCCGGAGCCGGTCTGGGACTATCTGAAGAAGGAAGGCTTCTTCTCCCTGATCATCCCGAAATCCTACGGCGGCCGTGAATTCTCGGCGATTGCCAACTCCACCATCGTCACCCGCATCGCCACCAAGAGCCTGAGCGTGGCGGTCACCGTCATGGTGCCGAACTCCCTTGGTCCGGGCGAGCTGCTGATGCACTACGGCACCCAGGCCCAGAAGGACTTCTGGCTGCCGGGGCTGGCCAATGGCAAAGAGGTACCCTGCTTCGCCCTGACCGGGCCGGAAGCGGGCTCCGATGCCGGCGCCATCCCGGACAAGGGGATCGTCTGCAAGGGGATGCACAAGGGTGAAGAGGTGCTGGGTATTCGCCTCAACTGGAACAAGCGCTACATTACCCTGGCCCCCCGTGCCACCGTGCTGGGGCTGGCGTTCAAACTCTATGACCCGGAAAAACTGCTGGGTGACAAGGAAGAGCTGGGCATCACCTGCGCGCTCATCCCCACCAGCCACCCCGGCGTGCGCGTCGGCGATCGCCACTACCCCATGGGTCTGGCGTTCCTGAACGGCCCGACTTTCGGTAAAGATGTGTTCATTCCGCTGGACTGGATCATCGGCGGCCCGGATTACGCCGGTCGCGGCTGGCGCATGCTGGTGGAGTGCCTCTCCGCCGGGCGCGGCATCTCGCTGCCAGCCCTGGGTACCGCTTGTGGTCACATGGCGAGCCGCACCGTGGGCGCTTACTCCTACGTGCGCAAACAGTTCGGCATGTCCATCGGCAAGTTTGAAGGGGTGCAGGAAGCGCTGGCTCGCATCGGCGGCCTCACCTATCAGCTGGAGGGGGCCCGCCGCATGACCGCAGGTTCGCTGGACTTGGGTCAGGCACCGGCCATCGTCACCGCGATCTCCAAGTACCACATGACCGAAATGGCGCGCCAGATCATGGATGACTCCATGGATATCCACGCCGGTCGTGCCATCCAACTCGGTCCCAAGAACTACACCGGCTACGCCTACATGGGCATTCCGGTGGCCATCACGGTGGAAGGGGCCAACATCCTGACCCGCAACCTGATGATCTTCGGGCAGGGTGCCACCCGCTGCCACCCGTACGTGTTTGCCGAGCTGGAAGCGGCGGCCGACACCGATGTGGAGCGCGGTCTTGAGAAGTTTGACGCCCTGCTGCTGAAGCACATCGCCTTTGGTGCCGGCAACTTCTTCGGTTCCCTGCTCCAGGGGCTGACCCTGGGCCAGTTCAACAGCGCGCCGGTGGCTGGCGAAACTGCCCGCTACTACAAGCAGCTCTCTCGCATGAGTAAAGGGCTGGCGCTGTGCGCCGACGTCTCCATGCTGATGCTGGGTGGCGATCTCAAGCGCAAGGAGATGATCTCCGCCCGTCTGGGTGACGTGCTGAGCCACCTCTACCTGGCCTCCGCCACCCTCAAGCACTACGAGGATCAGGGCCGCATGGTCTCCGATCTGCCGTTCGTGCAGTACGCGGTGGAGCGCAACCTCTACCTGATTGGCAAGGCGTTCGAGGGCTTCTTCCAGAACTTCCCGAACAAGGTGGTGGGTGCCGTGCTCAAGCGCGTGGTGTTCCCATTTGGTGTCGGTTACCAGATGCCGGCCGACGATCGTTGCCACGCCATCTGTCTGGCCATGATGAAGCCGGGCGAATTCCGCGACCGTCTGACCGCGCTTTGCTACGTCGGCAAAGACGAGGCGGATCCGGTCGGTCTGATGGAGCGCGCCTTCCAGGCCATGGTCTCGGTGCAGCCCTACGAGAAGAAGCTGGTGCAGGCCCAGAAAGAGGGCAAACTGCCTCGCAAACTGGCGCTGCCGGAGCTGGTTGCCGCTGCCCTGTCTCAATCCATCCTGAGCAAGGACGAGGCGGACAAGCTGCTGGCCGCCGATGCCCTGCGCTACGAGGCGATCCAGGTGGACAACTTCGCCCCGGGCGAGCTGGAGGGGTTATCCCAGCAAAATCAGGTGGTACACGCCGCCTGAGAGAGCACTCACTCCTGAACCTGAAACCGGCCATCATGGCCGGTTTTTTTGTTTGTTAACCCTGCATTTACAACCTCGATTAATTCCAGTTTAATGCAATGGCCCCTCACCCTTGGGGCAGGAAGCAAGGCCAGCGGAATGGCCAACAACAACAAACTCAGGAAGAGTGAATGAATCTCGCCAAAACGGCGATCGAACGCCCCATCTGGGTGGCGGTTTCGATCGTGCTGATTTTTCTGCTAGGCCTGCTCAGCATCCGGGGGCTGCCGATCCAGCTGTTTCCCGACATCGATCGCCCGCACCTCAATATCTCGGTGGACTGGCGCTCGGCCTCACCCCAGGAGATGGAGTCGGAGATAACCGACCCCATCGAGCAGGAGATGCAGGGGGTGCTGGGGCTCAAGAACCTCACCAGCAACAGCTTCCCCGGTTTCACCGAAATCGACCTGGAGTTTGCCCTCGGCACCGACATGCAGCGGGCCCAGCTCGACGTCATCTCCCGCCTGAACCGGGTCTCCGGCCTGCCGGACAAGATTGGCGGCCCCTACGTCAACAACTACAGCAGCAACGACACCCTCACCTTCTTTTTCATCCAGCAGCTGCCCGGTGCCAAGGGGCAGATCGACGATCACCAGGCGCTGATCGAGGCGCGGGTCAAGCCGGAGCTGGAACGCATCCCCGGGGTGTCGACGGTCGACATCGAGGGGATCAATGAGCGCCAGATCCAGATCCGTTTCGACCCTTACCGCGCCGCCGAGCTGGGGGTGGAGATCCCGGTACTGGCCAGCCGGGCCAGCACCGGCTGGGACGTCTCCGCCGGCACCCTCGACATTGGCCGCTGGGAGTACAAGCTGCGCTTTGCCGGCCGCTACGACGTGGCGACCCTGGGGGACAAGGTGGTGGACTGGCGTGACGGCCTGCCCATCTACCTGAGGGACGTGGCCGAGGTGCGGCTGGCTCGGGAGGAGAACCCGGTGCTGCGCATCCAGAACGGCAACACCGCCATCGCGGCCCAGATCTTCAAGGAGAGCGGTGCCAACGCCCTGGCGGCGCTGGAGGCGATCAAGCTCAAGGTGGGCGAGCTCAACCGCGAGGTGTTGGAGCCGGTCGGGCTGCACATGGAGCAGTCGTTCGACGCCTCCCTCTACATCAACCGGGCGGTGGGCATGGTGACCGCCAACCTGGGGCTCGGCGTGTTGCTCTCCTGCGCCATCCTCTGGGTCTTTCTGCGCCAGCTCAAGGCGACCCTGATGATTGCGATCGCCATTCCCATCAGCATCATGCTCACCTTCTGCCTGCTCAAGGTGCTGGGGCGGACCCTCAACGTCATCTCGCTGGCGGGGATCGCCTTTGCGGTGGGCATGGTGCTCGATGCCGCCATCGTGGTGCTGGAGAGCATCTACCGGCGCCACGAGCGGGGGGATCTGAGCAAGGCGGAGGCTGCGCTGGAAGGCACCAGCCGGGTGTGGACCGCGCTGGTGGCCTCCACCCTGACCACGGTCGCCATCTTCCTGCCGGTGCTGCTGCTCAACGACGTGGAGGGTCAGCTGTTTGCCGATCTGGCGCTGACCATCGCCTGCGCGGTGACCGTCTCCATGCTGGTGGCGGTCACCGTGCTGCCGGCGGTGGCGGCGCGCTGGATGGGACGTGAGCGGCTGATCGATCCCTATGAGGGGCTGTGGCAGGGCACCACCCGACGGGTGATCCGCTGGACCGGCACCTCCCGCCAGCGCTGGACCGTCATCACCCTGATGATGAGCCTGCCGGCGCTGGCCACCTGGGCCCTGTTGCCGAAGATGGACTATCTGCCGGACGTGAAGCGCGATGCGGTGGATGTCTGGATGAACTTCACCCCGGGTTTCAACCTGCAGGCCCAGCGCGAGGAGGTGATCGACACCCTGATCGCCCGCCTCGCCCCCTACATGAAGGGGGAGCGGGAGCCGGCCCTCAAGAATTACTACATCCTGCGCTATCCGGGCGGCGCCCAGATCGGGGTGCGGCCGAAAGAGGAGGAGCAGATCAAGGTGCTGGAGCAGCTGTTGATGAAGCAGCTGCTGGTGGGGATCCCCGACACCCAGGTGTTTGGCGGTCAGGGGTCGCTGTTTGGCGGCTTTGACAGCGAGAACGGCATCTCCCTGCTGCTGCAGGGGGGCGATCTGGCCGGGCTCTACCAGGCGGCGCGGGCCGCCATGGCCATCGTCAAGCAGGATCTGCCGGGCGCCCAGGTGAGGCCGCAGCCGGATCTCGATTTCACCGCCCCCGAGCTGCGGCTGGTGCCGCAGGACAGGCGCCTCGCCGAGGTGGGCTGGGATCGCACGCCCATGCCCGCCATCATCCAGACCTTCGGCGACGGGCTGCGGGTCGGCGAGTATTTCGACGGGGAGGAGCGGCTCGACATCATGCTGATGGGGCAGACCTCGGCCAACCCGGACGAGCTCAAGGCGGTGCCGCTGGCGACCCCGTCCGGGCGCATCGTGCCGCTCGGCGAGCTGCTGCGGGTGGAGCACGACATGGGGCCGGCCAGCATCTTTCGGGCCGACGGCCGGCGCAGCATCAGCCTGCAGATCTCGCCCCCGGCGGGGATGAGCATGGAGCAGGTGCTCGATACCCTGCAGAGCAAAAGCTTTGCCGCCATCCGGCCACTGCTGCCCGCCGGTGGCGAGCTGCGGGTCTCCGGCAATGCCGACAGCCTGCAGCAGGCACTCGGCAACCTGGGGGCCATCTTTCTGTTTGCGGTGATGATCCTGCTGATCCTGTTGTGGGGGGTGTTTGCCTCCCTCAAGGATGCCGTGCTGGTGCTGCTGACCCTGCCGCTTGCCACCGTCGGCGGCGTGCTGGCGCTGCACCTGAGCGGCCTGCTGGTGCCGCTGCCGATGGATCTGCTGACCATCATCGGCTTCGTCATTTTGCTGGGATTGGTGGTCAACAACGCCATCCTGCTGGTGCATCAGACCCGCACCGCGGAGCGGGAGGGAATGAGCCGCCAGCTGGCGGTGGCCGATGCCCTGCAAAGCCGGATGCGGCCCATCGCGATGACCAGCCTCACCAGCATCTTCGGCATGCTGCCGCTGATGCTGAGCCCGAGCGAGGGCAGTGAAATCTACCGGGGGCTGGCTACCGTCATTGTCGGCGGCATGAGCTGCAGCACCCTGTTTACCCTGATCCTGTTGCCCGCCTTCCTGCGACTGGGAGAGCGGGTCGAATCACCGCTCGCCCTGCGCCAGCGGGCCTGAGCAAGGAGCTCATCGATGACACACGGTTTTACAAGGATGGTAGTGGGCGCGGCGCTGCTGGCGGGGGGCGTGTTCCCCGCGCTGGCTCAGGGCAAGATGGTGACCCTGGCGGACGTGACCCGGGGGGAGGCGGCGGCCAGCATCTGGGTCAGCGGCACGGTGGCGAGCCGCCAGCAGGCGGCGCTCAGCGCCGAGGTGAGCGGCCGGGTGGAGTGGATCGCCGAGTTCGGCAGCCGGGTCAGCAAGGGGGATGAGCTGCTGCGCCTCGACAGTGCGGCGCTGCGGCTCTCGCTGGAGCAGGCCCAGGCCGAGCAGGCCAAGTGGGAGAGCAATGTGCGCTTCGCCCGCGCCGAGTTTGGCCGGCTGGCGACGCTGCATCGCCAGAAGAGCACCTCCCAGAGCCAGTATGACAAGGCGCGCTACGACGTGGAGCAGGCTGAACTGGCCGAGCGGCTGGCGCGGGTACAGGTGCGCCAGATTGAGGAGCAGCTGCGCAGAAGCCACATCTTCGCGCCGTTCGACGGGGTGGTGAACAACCACTTCATCCAGCCGGGGGAGCACGTGGATGCCGGTGAGCAGGCGCTGGAGCTGGTCAACCCCGATCAGCCCGACATCCGGCTGCAGGCCCCCATCGTCTGGGCCGGCCAGTTGGCGCCCCAGACCCGGCTGCGGGTGGAAGGGGAGCAGCTCAGCGGCCACGGTGTCTATTACCAGCGGGCGGCGAGCGCCGATCCCAAGTCACGCCTCATCGAGCTGCGCCTCAAGCCCGAAGCGGGCCGCTTCATCATCGGTTCGCCGGTGCGGGTGGCGCTGCCGCTGGCGGAGCAGCAGACCATGCTGCTGCCGCGCGATGCCCTGGTGCTCAACACCGAGGGGAGCGTGGTCTATCAGGTGGAGCAGCGCGGCGAGGAGCTGACGGTAAACCGGGTGCCGGTGACCGTGCTGTTTGGCGACAGCCGGCAGGTGGCGGTGAGCGGAGCGCTCAAGCAGGGGGACAGAGTGGTGGTGCGTGGCGCCGGCAGCCTGCAGGATGGCGACAAGGTCGAATTGTTTCGCGGCTGAGGCGGCGGTTTCGCCATAAAAAAAACGGCTCCCGCGGGAGCCGTTTTTGGTGCCGGTGAAGGGCGATTACTCGACCATCATCACCTTGCAGGTGTTGGTACTGCCGACGGTTTCCATCTTGTCGCCGTGGGTCAGCAACACCATGTCGCCGCTTTGCAGCAGCCCCTTGGCCTTGAGCACGTCCAGCGCGTCGCGGCATACCTCGTAGACCGGCTTGGTCTCGTCGCCGTCGAACAGCACAGGGGTGACGCCGCGGTAGAGGTTGGTCCAGGCCAGGGTCTTGTTGTGCGGTGACATGGCGAAGATCGGCAGGCCGGAACTGATGCGGGACATCAGCAGCGGGGTGGTGCCCGATTCGGTCAGCGCCACGATCGCCTTGACCCCTTCCAGGTGGTTGGCCGCATACATGGTGGACATGGCGACGGCCTCTTCCACCGAAGTGAAGGTGTAGCTCATGCGGTGGTTGGAGACGTTCAGGCTCGGATGCTTCTCGGCACCGACGCAGACGCTGGCCATGGAGGTGACAGTTTCGATGGGGAACTGACCGGCGGCGGTCTCAGCGGAGAGCATCACCGCATCGGTGCCGTCCAGCACGGCGTTGGCCACGTCCATCACTTCGGCGCGGGTCGGCAGCGGCGCGTTGATCATCGACTCCATCATCTGGGTGGCGGTGATGACGACGCGGTTCAGACGACGGGAGTGACGAATGAGCTTCTTCTGCACGCCGACCAGCTCGGGATCGCCGATTTCGACGCCCAAGTCACCACGGGCCACCATGACGGCATCGGAGCCGAGGATGATGTCTTCCATCGCCTCGTCGGTGGCGACGGTTTCGGCGCGCTCGACCTTGGCCACGATCTTGGCGTTGGAGCCAGCTTCGCGGGCCAGCTCGCGGGCGTAGCGCAGGTCATCGCCGCAACGGGGGAAGGAGACGGCCAGGTAGTCCACGTTCATGCGGGCGGCGGTCTTGATGTCTTCCTTGTCCTTTTCGGTCAGGGCCGGGGCGGAGAGGCCGCCACCCTTCTTGTTGATGCCCTTGTTGTTGGAGAGCGGACCGGCCACGGTGACCGTGGTGTGGATGCGAGTGCCTTCGACCTGCTCCACCTTCAGCTGCACGCGACCGTCGTCCAGCAGCAGGATGTCGCCGGCGATCACGTCGCTCGGCAGGCTCTTGTAGTCGATGCCGACCTGCTCCTGGCAGCCTTCACCCTTGCCGAGGGCGGCATCGAGGATGAACTTGTCGCCGACGGCCAGATAGATCTTGCCGTCCTTGAAGGTGGAAACGCGGATCTTGGGGCCCTGCAGGTCACCCATGATGGCGACGTGACGACCCAGCTTGGCGGCGATGTCACGCACCTGGTTGGCGCGCAGGATGTGGTCTTCAGCAGTGCCGTGGGAGAAGTTCATCCGCACCATGTCGGCACCGGCACGGATGATCCCCTCGAGGATCCCTTCGCGATCGGTGGCCGGACCGAGTGTGGTTACAATCTTTGTACGTCTTGGCATGAAAGACTCCAGTTTTGAAGTTGATATGACTTGAGATACTGCCCCGTCAAGCGCATGACCCATTGCACCCGCTTGCAAGCCATCTGGGTGGCTTTTGTTACTAAATTACAATACTACACCAAGGAAGGTGGCAGAGACAGCCGGGGGCCGAGGCCCCCGCTGCTTACGAAGAGTGGGGTGTATCAAAGCGGGATTCGCGCAAACCTTCTTTGACTTTCTTCAGGTTTTCGCGAAATTTCATGCCGCGGCGCAGGGTGAAACCGGTCGCCAGCACGTCCACCAGGGCGAGCTGGGCGATGCGCGACGCCATCGGCATGTAGACGTCGGTGTCTTCCGGCACGTCCATGGAGAGCACCAGGTTGCACTCGCGCGCCAGCGGGGAGTCCTTGGCGGTCATGCCGATGACGGTGGCGTCGTTCTCGCGGGCCAATGCGGCAATCTCCACCAGCGCCTTGGTGCGACCGGTGTGGGAGATGAGCACCACCACGTCCCCTTCGCTGCTGTTGATGCAGCTCATGCGCATCATGACGATGTCATCGAAGCTCACCACCGGGATGTTGAAGCGGAAGAACTTGTTCTGGGCATCGCGGGCGACGGCGGAGGAGGCCCCAAGGCCAAAGAAGCTGATCTTCTTGGACTGGGTCAGGATATCGACGCAGCGATTGATGGCGGAGATGTCCAGGCTGTTCTTGGCGGCATCGAGGCAGGCCATGGTGGATTCGAAGATCTTGGCGGTATAGGTATCGGGCCCGTCTTCCGCCTCCACGTGGCGGTTCACATAGGGCGTGCCGTTGGCCAGGCTCTGGGCCAGATGCAGTTTGAAATCGGGAAAGCCTTTGGTATCGAGACGGCGGCAGAAACGGTTGACGGTCGGCTCGCTGACGTCAGCCATCTTGGCGAGGGTGGCGATACTGGAGTGGATGGCCGTCTGCGGGGAGGCCAGGATGACCTCGGCGACTTTACGCTCTGATTTACTGAAACTTTCCAAATTATTAGTAATTTTATCAAGGGTATTCATCATCACCACCAGGCGTTTTTGTAATTTAGCTTCAGTGTCTTTGCACTAAATTCATGGCTAAGCAGGTTTCCAATCAACTTGATGACTATACAAGACAAGCTCTTATCGAAACTAATCTCGGCCCTGCAAAGTATGACTCATGTCTAATTATTTCGTTGTTTTGGTTACAAACTTCCAGTCATTCCGTGAAAGCGCTTACAAATGTTGCAAAGCAACAACACTGTGAGCGGGCGCACAGTTGCACCCATCAAACGCGCCGCAAGGGGAGGGGCTCGGGTAGAATTGGCACCAAATAATAAGTGCGGGACGGTAACGGCCGCCCCGACCCCAGTAACGAAGGAGTTGTTTTATGCAGCATACCCATGCGCTGGTCGGCGACGTAGGCGGCACCAATGCCCGGTTGGCCCTGTGCGAGCTGGCAACCGGCACCATTTCCCAGGCCAAGACCTATTCCGGGCTGGCCCATCCCAGTCTGGAAGCCGTGGTTCGCCTCTATCTGGATGAGCACAAGGTGCAGGTGGGCGAAGCCTGCATCGCCATCGCCTGCCCCATCAATGGCGACTGGGTCGCCATGACCAACCACAGCTGGGAGTTTTCCATCAGCGAGATGCAGGCCAATCTGGGCCTGAGCCGGTTGCAGGTGATCAACGATTTTACCGCTGTCTCCATGGCGGTGCCGGTGCTGGACGCGGCTGACTGCATCCAGCTGGGGGGCGCGGCGCCGGTGGCCGGCAAGCCCATTGCCATCTACGGGGCCGGCACCGGCCTTGGCGTCGCCCACCTGGTGCACACCGGCGAGCAGTGGCTGAGTCTGCCAGGCGAGGGTGGCCACGTGGACTTTGCCGCCAACAGCGAAGAAGAGGATGCGGTGCTGCAGGTGATGCGCGCCGAGCTGGGCCACGTCTCGGCCGAGCGGCTGCTCTCCGGTCCCGGCCTCGTCAACATCTACCGTGGGCTGGTGAAATCCGACGGCCGCGAGCCGCAGGCGTTCGAACCCAAGGACATCACCGAGCGTGCGCTGGCGGGCGAGAGCCTGGATTGCCGCCGTACCTTGAGCCTGTTCTGCGTGCTGATGGGCCGCTTTGCCGGCAACCTGGCGCTCAACATGGGCACCTTCGGCGGCGTCTACATCGCCGGCGGCATCGTGCCGCGCTTTCAGGAGTTCTTCATCGGCTCGGGCTTTCGGGTGGCCTTCGAAGACAAGGGGCGTTTCAAATCCTACCTCAAGGATATCCCCGTTTTCCTCATCACCCACGAGGGGCCGGGTCTGCTCGGTGCCGGCGCCTATCTGCGCCAGTCGCTCGGCATCAAGCTATAAGCAGGCGGCTTGCCGGGGGATGGATCGGCCATGGTTCAGCCTTGATTCAGTGACCATGGCGTAGAGTGTCAACACGTACTCAAGAAGGCAGGGCTCCATAAGGAGTTGGGACTTGTCTTCATCCGCTGGGTGCGTTTGTCACCTGACAAGCCTGAACTGTTTCACCGGCCCTCGCGGCCGGTTTTTTTATGCCTGCAGTTTGCAGACTGGATGGGGATGCCGTCCTTTGCGAAAGGATGGGCCTGCGCCGCAATGCACTGCGCCTGCCGGGTGGCAGGCGCAGTGCATTGGCAGGGATGGGCTCAGGGCAGGTCGAGGGTGAAGCGGGCGCCCCCGAGCGGGGACTCATCCACCATGATCTGGCCGCCGTAGCTGTGCACGATTTCGGTGACCACCGCCAGCCCGATGCCCTGGCCGGGGGAGCTGTCGGCGCGCACTCCGCGCTGGAAGATCTGCTGCGACTTGCCGGGGTCGATGCCGGGGCCGTCGTCCTCGATCTCGATCCGCAGCCGGTCGAGCCGGCGGCTCACCGTCACCTTGATCTCGCTGATGGCGAACTTGAAGGCGTTGTCGAGCAGGTTGCCCATCAGCTCCATCAAGTCCCCCTGCTCGCCGGCGAAGAAGACGTCGTCATCGAACTTGAAGCGGGTCTGCAGCTTCTTGTGGCGATAGACCTTGGCGAGGCTGGCCAGCAGCTTCTCGATGAGGGGCACCGGCTCGGTGCCCTTGCTGGCGAGGCGCTTGCGGCCGGTGACGGCACGGCGCAGCTGGTACTGGATGATCTGATCCATGGTCAGGATCTGCTCATTGATATTGTCGTGGATGTCGCGCCCCAGCTTGACCTCCTGCGCCGTCATCTGGATCAGCGCCAGCCGGGTTTTCAGGCTGTGGGCCAGATCGTTGAGGGCGTGCTGGTAGCGCTGGGTCTGCTGGCGTTCGTTCTCCAGCAGCTGGTTGACCGACTCGGTCAGCGGCGTCAGTTCCCGCTCATAGTCGTTGGAGAGTGCCTCTCGCTTGCCGGCCCGGATCTCGTCCATCTGGCGCGCCATGGTGCGCAAGGATCCCAGGCTCCAGAAGCTGGTGAGCAGCAGCAAGGCGCCGAGCAGGGAGTAGGCGAGCAGGGCCTGGCGGATGCACTGGTAGAGGTAATCACGGGTCTGGGCCAGGTAGCGCTTGGCCGAGTCGACCATCACCACGTAATAGGTGGTGGGGCCGTCGCCGTGATTGCGCAAAAAGCGCAGGCTGTAGATGAAGTAGCTCTCGCCGTTCTTGATGGTGTGACGTTTGAAGAAGTAGTCCTGATCCAGCCCGCCCAGATATTTCATCAGATCCTGGCAGATGGTGTCCCTGGCCTGGATCACCTCCGGCATGTGCATGCTGGACCAGCTCAGCTGGCCGTCGGCCCGGCAGATCAGGGTATCCAGATTGGGGTCGACGGCATCCGGGGTGATCCGGCCCAGATCCGTGGTGGCATGGGCATCCGGCAGCTTGGAGGAGAACAGCTTGGAGAGGTTCTCCTGCATGCGGGTACTGGCCTTCTGGGCCTGCTCTTCGGTGTGACCCAGATAGAGGATGTAGACCGAGAAGGCCATGATGAGCGCGATGACCAGCATGGCGCTCAGCATCAGCTTGATGTGCAGCGAGCGGCGGATGAAGCGCATGGGGCGCAGCAGACGAACGTCCATCAGTTGCACGACAGGTTGAAGATGTAACCCTGGCGGCGGATGGTGGAGATGGGCTGGATGGTCCCCTCCGGATCCAGCTTCTTGCGCAGCCGGCTCACCATCACCTCGATGGTGTTGGGGTCTCCTTCACCGTCGCCATAGAGCTGGTCCAGCAGCTGTTGCTTGGAGACCACCTGGCGGGCGTTGCGCATCAGGTATTCGAGGATCAGGTATTCAAAGCTGGTGAGCACCACCGGGGTGCCGGCGATGGTCAGCTCCTTGCGGGAGAGGTCCAGCTCGTAGTCGCCGGCCTTGACCCTGGGGGAGATAAAGCCGGCGCTGCGGCGCACCAGGGCGTTGAGGCGGGCCAGCAGCTCGTCCTTCTGGAACGGCTTGACCAGGTAGTCGTCCGCCCCGGCTTCCAGCCCCTCTACTTTGTCCTGCCAGTTGCCGCGGGCGGTCAATACGATGATGGGGAAGGGGATCTGCTGCTCGCGCAGCTGGCGGATGAGTTGCAGGCCGTCCATGTCCGGCAGGCCCAGATCGATGATGGCCACGTCGATGGGATAGTCGGCGGCGTAATGCAGTGCCACCTGGGCACTGTCGGTGCTGTGTACCTGATTCTGGGCTTCGGTCAGCAGGGTGCTGAGGTGGTGATTGAGCAGCTTGTCGTCTTCGACCAACAATATTTTCATAAGGTGCGCGATCATGGGGATCCAGGCTGTCAATTAGAGGGCTTATGACGGGGAGAGTCAATCCGGATCCTAACAGCCCTGGCTGTATCGGGACTGAATCAGCCCGCCATTACTCACCACCCCATCATTAGCCGCCCCCTAGCCTGTGTGCGCCAGGGTCTGACTCGCCTCAGCACCGGTCTGCTGACGCCACAGCCTGGCATAGAGCCCCTCGCGGGCCAGCAGTTCATCATGGCTGCCCGACTCCACTATCTGCCCTGCCTCCATCACCAGGATGCGGTCCGCCTCGCGCAGGGTATTGAGGCGATGGGCGATGCTGATGAGGGTGCGGCCGCGGCGGATGGCCGCCATGTTGGCCATGATGGCCGCTTCCGACTCATAGTCGAGGGCCGAGGTGGCCTCGTCGAGCAGCAGGATCCTGGGGTTGACCAGCAGGGCGCGGGCCAGGGCAATGCGCTGGCGCTGCCCGCCCGACAAGCGGGCTCCCTTCTCTCCCACCTGTTGCTCGAAGCCCTGGGGCAGCTCGCGAATGAAGGCGAGGGCACCGGCCAGCTGCGCCGCCTGCTCCAGCTCGGCCTGGCTGGCATCGGGGCGGCAGATGCGGATGTTGTCGGCGATGGTGCCGGAGAACAGCACGCTCTCCTGCAGCACCACGCTCATGTTGCGGCGCAGGGAGACGGGGTCGGCGATGGCGAGATCCATGTTGTCCACCAGTACCTGACCGTGCTGGGGCACATAGAGCCGCTGCAGCAAACGGGTCAGGGTGCTCTTGCCGCAGCCGGACGGACCCGTGATGCCGATGAACTGCCCCGGCTCAATGGTGAGGGAGAGGTTGGCCAGCACCTCGGGGGCATCCGGCTGGTAACGAAAGCGGATGTGGCGAAACTCGATGGCACCCTGGAGGGCGGGCACGGAGGCGAGCCCGTTGTTGCCATGCTCAGGCGCCTCGTCGAGGATGTCGCCGACCCTGCGCAGGGCAATCAGGGTGTGCTGAAAATCCTGCCACACCTGGGCCAGGCGCAGCACCGGCTGAGTGACGTGGCCGGCCAGCATGTTGAAGGCGACCAGCTCCCCCGGGCTCATGCGGCCGTTCAGTACCTCGCCGACCCCGAGCCAGAGCAGCAGGGCAGCGGTGAGCTTTTGCACCAGATCGATGCCCTGGCCGGCCGCCAACCCCACCTTCTTGGCCTGAAAGCCCCGTCTGAGCTGGCGTGCCAGCAGACGCTGCCACTCCTGGTAGAAGCGGCGTTCAGTAGCCGTGGTCTTGATGGTTTCGATACCGGTGACCGCCTCGGTCAGAAAGCTGGTGGCATCGGCATCCGCCTGATACTCCGCCTCGACCTTTCTGCGCACCAGCGGCCCTATCAGCAGCCAGAGCAGGAAGTAGATCAGCAGCGAGCCGAGCACGCAGGCGGTCAGGCGCGGGGCGTAGTGAAACATGACCCCGACGAACAGCAGGATGAACAGTAGATCCAGCACCAGCATCAGGGTCGAGCCGGTGAGGAACTGGCGGATCTGGGCCATCTCCTTGACCCGGGCGATGATCTGGCCGGTCTGGCGGGCCTTGAAATAGCCGATGGGCAGGCCGACCAGATGGCGATAGAGCTTGCCGGAGAGCTCGGCATTGACCTGGTTGGCCAGGTGACCGAACACCTGGCCGCGCAGAAAGCCGTAGAGCGGCTCGGCGCAGGCCAGTGCCACCATGGCCAGGGCCAGCACGTGCAGGCTGCCTAGGCTGCGCCCCACCAACACCTTGTCGATGATGTTCTCGAACAGCAGCGGGCTGGCGAGGGCGATGAGCTGCAGCAGGATGGCGAAACAGAAGACGTCCCGCAGCTGTTTCTGCTGGCGCAGCACCGCCGGGCTGAACCAGCTCAGCCCGAATTTGACCTCGGCCGGGGTGAGATCCTGCTGGGCCAGCAACAGAAAGTGCCACTGCGCCGCCTCGGCCTGGCTCGGAAGCGGCTGCAGCCCGCTGCTGCCGCTGGCGGGATCAAACAGCTGCCAGCCCTCTGGCGTGATGGCGGTGATGGTGTACCAGCGGCCATCCCGCTTGAGCAAGGCCGGCAGCGGCAGCGCCGCGAGCGGGCAGCCCGGTCCCTGCGACAGGGCGCTGCGCAGACCGAGGTGGGCGGCGGCTTCCCGCACCGTCAGATCGGGCGGTGCCAGATCGCAACCAAGGGCGTGGGCAAGCTGTTCGGCATCGGCCGTCAGCATCAGCTGGTGCGCTGCGTGGGTGAGGGCGGCGAGGGCGCCATTGGCGACAGGGGCGACAGGGGCGCTGTCGGCGGCGTGGGTCTGCTGCATCGTCATCGCTCCCGCAGCGCCTCGGCCTGATACTCGCGAATGGGGCTCAGCAGATAGTCGATGACCCGGCGGCGGTCGGTCTTGATCTCCACCACCACCGACATACCGGGGGTGAGCTTGACGGGCTGCTGGTCGATCAGCATCTCGCCCTGGCTCAGCTTGACCCTGGCGGCAAAGACCAGCCCCAGCTGCTCATCGGCGGTGGCGTCGCGCGACACACTCACCAGCTTGCCATCTATGGTGCCGTAGCGGGTGTAGGGGAAGGCATCCACCTTGATGCTCACCGCCTGCCCCTCGTGCACGAAGCCGATGTCCTTGTTGAGGATCTTCACCTCGGCGAGCTGCACCCCTTCGTTGGGCACGATCACCAGCAACTGCTGGGCCGGCTGCACCACGGCGCCCTGAGTGTGAATGGCCAGCTGCTGCACCGTGCCGGCCACGGGGGCGCGGATCACCTCCAGGTGCTCTCGCTCGCGCAGCTTGGCGAGCTCCTGCTCGATGGTGGTCAGCTGCAGCCTGGCCTGCTGGCGTTTCTCGATCCACTCTCGCTGCTTCTGTGCCTTGAAGCCGGCCAGCCGCTCCTGCAGGCTCTGCTGCTGGGATTGCAGCACCTCGAGCTCGGCCCGCTGCTGGGCGAGCTGGCGCTGGGTTTCCAGCAGCTCTTTTTCCTGCTCCAGATACTCCACCCGGGAGATGGCCTGGGATTGGCTCAGGGTCTGACGGGCCTGCAGGCGAGGGCGGATGTTGGCCAGCAGGGTGGTGAGAGATGCCATGTCGCCCCGTCTGGCGGCCTGGTTGGCCTGGTTGACCCCGAGCTCGGCCTGCAGGTTGCCGAGGGTGCTGTGAAATTCGTGCAGTTCGCTCTGGTAGTTTTCCACCAGCGCCTGCTGCTGCTCCGGCGTGAGCCTGACATAGTCCGGATGCTGGTCGGGGGCCTGGTCACGATAGAGCGACTGGTAGCGGATCAACGTCTGGTACTGGAACGCCTGCTGCTGGCGCAAGCGGCTCAGATCCTGGCTGACCCCCAGCGTATTGAGGGTCAGCAGCGGCGCATCGGCGGCAACCGCCTGACCATCTTCCACGTGGATGCTCACCACCCTGGCCTGCTCGTAGGACTGGATCATCTGGCTGCGGCCAAGCACCAGCAGGCGGCCGCTGGCGGTGGCCTGGATGTCGAGCTCGCCCCAGCAGGCCCACAGCAGGGTCAGCAGCACGCCGGCGCTGAGGGTCAGCGCCGTGATGCGGGCAAAGGGGGAGGGAGGCGTCTCGGCCAGCGCCAGGTGGGCCGGCAGAAAGCCGTAGTGGGTATCCGCCTGCCGGGGTGGACGGGGTTGGCGAAAGCGGGCCAGCCAGGTACGCAGATTCATGGGGTCTCCTCGTGCAAGTCCTGCTGCAGTCGCCACAGCCGGGCGTAGTGTTCTCCTCGCGCCAGCAGGCTGGCGTGATCGCCCTGTTCGACGATCTTGCCGCGCTGCAGGACGATGATGCGGTCGCACTGGCGCACGGTGGAGAGACGGTGGGCGATGGTGATGACGGTTCGGCCACAGGCGATCTGGCGCATGTTGCGCTGGATCAGCGCCTGGGACTCATCGTCGAGGGCGCTGGTGGCCTCGTCGAAGATGAGGATCCTGGGGTCGGCCAGCAGGGTGCGGGCGATGGCGATGCGCTGGCGCTGGCCGCCGGAGAGCGAGCTGCCCCCCTCCGCCAGCACTGTGTCATAGCCAAGAGGCAGCCGCAGAATGAAGTCGTGGGCCCCGGCCAGGGTGGCGGCCTGGATGATCTGGTCCAGGCTGGCATGGGGCATCGACTGGGCGATGTTGTCCCGTACCGATTTGTTGAACAGGTGGTTCTCCTGCAGCACCACCCCCATCTGCTGGCGCAGGTGGTGGAGGGGGAGCTGGCGGATGGGCTGGCCGTCGATGAAGATCTCGCCCTGTTCGGGTTGGTAGAGGCGCAGCAGCAGCCTGGCCAGGGTGCTCTTGCCCGAGCCTGAGCCGCCGACCACCCCGAGCGTTTCGCCGGCCGCTATGGTCAGGGAGAGATCATCGATGATGAGGGGGGCGTCCGGCTGATAGCGAAACCGCACCCGCTCCAGCAAAATGGCGCCGGCACTCACCTGACCCGCGCCGTCACGCTGGTGCTCGGGGGGCAGGTTGAGCATGTCACCCAATTTGTCCACCGCGATCCGGGTCTGGATGAACTGGCCCCACAGCTCGACCAGCCGTGACAGGGGCTGGGCCACGTGGCCGGCCATCATATTGAAGGCGATGAGCTGGCCGATGGTGAGTTGCAGGCTGATCACCTCGCTCGCGCCGAGCCAGAGCACGCCGGCGCTCACCAGTTTTTGCAGCCACATAACGCCGTGCTGGGAGGCGTTGTTGAGCTGTTGAACCCGGTAACCGGCGGTCACCATCTGGCTGGTCTGCTCATCCCAGCGCCGCACGAAGCGCTGTTCCAGCGCCAGGCTCTTGAGGGTCTCGGCGCCGGCGACCGTCTCGTTCAAGAAGGCGGTGTTGGCGGCGGCGTGGCCAAACTGCTGTTCGACCGCCTGCTGCATGCGCGGCGTGATCCACCAGGCGATCAGTACATAGGCGGGGATGGAGAGCAGGATCACCAGGGTCAGCATGCCGGAGAGGCTGGCCATGACCGCCAGGAAGACGAACATGAACAGCACGTCCACCGTCAGGGTGAACATGGTGCCAGTCAGGAACTCGCGGATGGTATTGAGCTCCTGCACCCGGGTCACGATGGCCCCCACCTGGCGGCTCTTGAAATAGAGCAGGGGCAGGGCAAACAGGTGCTGCACCATGCGCAGGCCGAGCTGGATGTCGATCCGGTTGGCGGTGTGGGCGTACTGGTACTCCCGCAATCCGCGCAGACAGACCTCCACCAGGGCGGTGATCAGCAGCCCGAACACCAGCACATCCAGCGTCGACCAGGCCTGATGCACCAGCACCTTGTCCATGACGACCTGAAAAAAGAGCGGGGAGATGAGAGCCAGGAGCTGCAAGACCAGCGAAAAGAGCAATATCTCCCCCAGCAGCCGTTTTTGCTGCAGGAAGGCCGGGATGAACCAGCGGATGTCAAAGCGGCTCTGCTGTCTGCGTACTTGATAGACTCGTCCGTTCCAGCGAGTCAGCAGCGCCTGCTGGTCGATGACCTGCGGGTTGCCGACGGCGGGGTCCAGGATCAGGGCCTGCTCCCCCTGCCGCTGGGCCAGGACGCAGGGGTTGCCGTTGTCACTGAGCAGGACCAGGGGGAGCGTCTGTTTGGCGAGTTTGCGGGGAGCAATGTGACGTTGGCGGATCCGGCTGTCGGTCTGCTGCTGCAGCCTATCAACAATAATATCAAAGGGTTCGTCTGGCGTGATATCTATATCTTTAGGGGGACAGCCCAATAATCCGGTAATAATCTTCAAGCATGCCAAAACAGACTCGTCATGCGCAGTCATAATATACCCCGTTGCCGCGTTTAAACCCCTCCTGTTTATATGGGGCAAGGTGACCTGTTACAGGCAGGGCGCGCATACTAACGAGCCGATAATTATCTGTCAAATATTATATTAGCTGACAAAATCAATAATAAATTCACTGAGTCAATATATCTAAAGGTAATCTCAAGTGTGGCCTCATTATTAACCTTAATGAGTTTGTTGATATTTATTTTGACGTAATTACTCTATTTTTGAATCATTGTTTAATTGAATCAAATAATATTTTCAAATATGGTAAATATAGCGAAAAATGAAATGTTAGCACCATGTTGATTTATCTTTGGTGGGATTTTTGTTTTTTGTTTTACCTTATATTTATTGATAATGGAATTTATATGACAGAGCAGTTTGTACAGACAGTATCCAGCGTCAACTACAACAAGGGGATTTTCTCCCTCTATTTCGTCGGCCAGGATCCGCTCAAGATGGCGCAGGGCGTCATGGCTGAAAGCGACAATGAGTTGGCGCTGAAACAGACGGTGCACATGCCGGCAGCTGGCTTTATGTATATGGTTTCAATGATAAAAAACATGCTTGAAGATCCGCGCATGGCGGCCGAATTCGACAAGCTGATTGCCGCTGGCCTGATCCCGGCCGCCCCTGCCGACGCACAGGAAACCGCTCCTGCCGCCACTGCACAGGCTGCGCCGCGCAAGAAGAAATAAGTTTCCGGTGTGGGGAGTCAATGCACTTGGTATTGCAACCAACGGAACCTAACTGGCAACAAAAACAACATATGTTGGGAGGTGTCATGCTGCTCAGTCAGCACTCCTCCCTGCACCGGCGTTATTCCGTCGCCGAGTGGCAGCAACGTATATTGCCAGCATTTGAATTGAACCAGTTCTGCTATTACGAAGACTCACGCGGACGCCCGGTTGCATTTTGCAACTGGGCGTTTGTCTCTTTATCCATTCGTGACACCTTGCTGGCCGCCGAGCGGGAGCTGATCCGTGAGGATTGGCAATCCGGCGACCACATTTTTATTCCGGAGATGATAGCGCCATACGGACACGCCCGCGCCGTGGTGAGCGATCTGCGTCGCCGGATATTCTTGCCATGGAAAGGGCAGCGGGTCTGCACAGTGCGCGGTCATGTTCATGCCGAGCTTGGCCATTGTGTGCGCAGGGTGCAGTGGTTTTCCATTTAATCATAATGAGTTAATACATGGGAAAGAGTGTATGGAGAAGTATTGAGTACTTCTTTACCGGTAATTACACGGCAGATGACGGAAACAATGAGATCGATGCCTATGGCTTTGGCGGTGTCATCCGCGCCTATGGTGGTGACGACACCATCAGGGTCGGTTCCATCGGTGCCACCGTCTATACCGGTACGGGCAACGACAGCGTCTATGGCGGTGCCGCCTACCTCAAGGTGGTTGACGACTCCGGCAACCTGACCGTCAAGGGGGCGGCGGGCTATGCCGACATCAGCAAGTCCCAGTCCGGCAACGTCCACTTTGCCGGCGCCAGCGGTGCGACCAACATCGATCATCAGGGGCGTGACGGTGACATCCGCTATCAGGGAGCGGCGCTGGCCAACTTCCTGACCCGCAAGGGGATCAGCGGCAACGTCAGCTTCGAAGGGGCCGGTGGCTACAACAAGCTCTGGCACCAGACCGACCGCGGCGATCTGAGCTACAGCGGCGCCGGGGCGGCCAACAAGCTGGACCGCACCTGGCACAGCCAGTATCAGGGCTCGCAGGGCAACATCCACTTCTCGGGGGCCGGTGCGGCCAACATCATCAGCTCCCAGGTGGAGTCCGGCAACGTCACCCTGAACGGCGCCGGTGCCTACAACAAGGTGTTTCGCAAGGGGCGCGAGGGGGATATCAGCTTCAACGGGGCCGGCGGCTGGAACGAGCTCTCCCGTTTGCGCAACGAGCAGGATGAGTACCTGCAGACCCGTGGCGACATCCGCTTCAACGGGGCTGGCGGCTACAACCGGCTGCTGTCGGACGTGGCCGAGGGCAACATCCACTTCAAGGGGGCGGGGGGTTACAACCATCTCTCCCGCAAGGGCTCGGACAGCGACAGCTCCCCCTTCGCCGGCGCCCGTGCCGACGAGATCGCATTGACCACCGCCACCATGGGCGGCAGCTGGATCAACCAGTCCCAGGCCGTCACGGCCATCAAGTCCAGCCTGCAGCCCAATACCTACCTGTTTGCCTTCTTTGACGGCATGTACACCAAGGTCAACCGGGTAGAGCTCTCCAACGATGGCGCGAATGGTGCCCTGCGCTATCACGCCACCTCCTGGTACAAGGAGGGGAACCACCTCGATGGCTTGGCCGCTCGTCAAATTGATGCGGGCAACAGCTTCGTCTCGACGCAAACCGACGGCGCCTATCGGCTGAGCGATCTGGTGTTCGAGCGGCGCCAGCGCATCAAGCTGGAGGCGGTGGAAGCGGATCTGACCGAGAACAGCTGGATCAACTACGGTGGCGGGGTGAACGTGTCGGCTACCGACGTGACGCTCTCCAGCGCCAAGATGAGCGGCTACGCCGTTTATCGGGATGGCACCAAGGTTGACGTAAACGCGGTGAAATCCCAGGTACAAGCCAACACCTATGTGTTTGCCAAGCAGCTTGGTCCCTACACCAAGATAGTGGTGGTGGAGCTGGCCAATGATCGGGAGACCGGGGCACTCAAGTACCTGGCCAAGGCTTGGTACAAGGAGGGCAACCACCTGGCGGGGCTGGCCAATCAGGTCATTTCGGAGCGTACCGGCTTCACCTCCATGGGGACAGGGGCGTACTCCCTGAGCGAGGTGCGCTACCAGCTCGATACCGTCACAGCCGTGTCGGATCGACTGCCGGCTACCCGCGAGTTCTCCAGCCAGCTGTTGCTGCCCCGCCAGCAAAGTGGCGGCAAGAGCAAGGGCGACATCTTCTTTGACGGCGCCGGTGGCGGCAACGTCATCGAGTCCGATGTGACCGAGGGCAACATCCACTTCAACGGCGCCGGTGCGGCCAACGTGCTGATCAAGCGCGGCCAGCGCGGCGACCTGGTGTTCCGTGGGGCGGGCCTGGCCAACGTGCTGGTTCATCAGGGCGCCCAGGGTCGGATGGATGTCTATGCAGCCGGTGCGGCCAACGTGCTGGTGCGCAGCGGTGACGGCGAGTACCTGGCCCGTCTGCTGGCCTATGGCAACATCTCGGTACAGCAGGGTCGTGGCGACAGCCAGGTGGTCATGCTGGGCGGTTACAACACCCATACCCAGCTGGGCGACGGCCAGGGCCTGTGGCTGGCGGGGGGCGGCTTCAACCTGCTGACCCAGGTCGGCAACGGCCGGCTCGACGCCCTGTCGGTGGGTGGGGCCAATGTGCTGACCAAGCTGGGTGCGGGTCAACTGACCGCCGGCCTGCTGGGCGGCGCCAACGTGCTGACTCACGTCACTCAGGGCGAGGAGACTGCCGACACCCGCGCCGTGCTGCTGGGCGGTGCCAACGTGCTGACCAAGAAGGGCAACGGCAAGGTGCAGGCGATTCTGGGAGGCGGCGCCAACGTGTTGACCCAGATTGGTCAGGGGGATACCCAGGCGCTGTTGCTGGGGGCTGCCAACGTGCTGACCCGGGTCGGTGATGGCGATCTCTCTGCGGTGATGCTGGGGGGCGCCAACGTGCTGACCCATGTCGGCAACGGCGACACCTTGGGCGTGATGGGGGCCGCTGGCAACCTGTTTACCAAGGTGGGCGACGGCACGGCGATTGCCGCCATGATCGGCGCCGGCAACCTGTTTACCCAGATAGGCCAAGGCGATGCCTGGGCCCTGATGGGCGGGGTGGCCAACGTCTTCACCAAGGTCGGCGATGGCAATGCACTGGCGCTGATGGTGGCCAAGGCCAACGTCTTCACCCATATCGGTGACGGCCTGACCGTGGCGCTGATGCTGGCCCAGGGCAACCTGGCGACCAAGGTGGGCAATGGCATGACGCTGGCCGCCATGGTGGGCAATGCCAACGTCTTCACCCACGTCGGTGCAGGCGAGACTTTCGCCGCCATGCTGGGGCAGGCCAACCTGTTCACCAAGGTGGGGGATGGCCTGACAGCCGCGCTGATGATCGGCAAGGCCAACGTCTACAGCCACATCGGCAACGGCACCAGCCTGGGGTTGTTTGCCGGCGAGCTGAACGTGATGACCAAGGTGGGCAACGGCACCACGCTGGCAGCCCTGTTCGGCAAGGCCAACATAGTGACCCATGTCGGCAGCGGTCTGACCGGTGTGCTGGCGCTGGGCAAGGCAAACATCATCACCAAGGTGGGGGATGACTTCCTCGGCGCCATCGCCAAGGCCGATGCCAACGTGCTGACCCACGTGGGTAATGGCACCACTGCCGGCGTGCTGTGGGGCAAGGGCAACCTGCTGACCAAGATAGGTGACGGCACCACCGTGGGTCTGCTCATCTCCGAGGTGGGCAACGTGATGACCCACGTCGGAGCCGGCAGCACCATCGGTCTGGCCAAGGGGCGCGCCAACCTCATCACCAAGGTGGGTGACGGGCTGGTGGTACAGGGCGCCTGGGGCGACGTCAACCTGCTGACCCAGGTCGGCAACGGCGATCGTTACAGCTTCGCCAAGGGCCGCGCCAATGTGCTGACCAAGGTGGGTGATGGGCGTGAAGTGGCCGTGCTGCAAGGGGAGGCCAACCTGGTCACCCAGGTCGGCAACGGCGACGGCTACACCGGCGCCTGGGGCAAGGCCAACGTCATCACCAAGGTAGGGGATGGTCGTCAGGTCGTGCTGGCCAAGGGCGATGCGAACATAGTGACCCAGGTCGGGGAGGGCGATGGCTATCAGGCGCTGCTTGGCAAGGCCAATATCGTCACCCGGGTGGGGGACGGCATCCAGGTTACCCTCGCCAAAGGGGAGGTCAACCAGACCACCACGGTAGGGGACGGTCTGAGCGTGACGGCCGCCTACGGCAAGTTCAACAACAACGTCAAGGTGGGTGATGGCACCACCGTCAACCTGGCGTGGGGTGATTACAACCTCAACACCAAGGTGGGGAACGGCCTCAACATCGCTGTCATGAAGGGCAAGGGCAATGCCAACGTCCAGATCGGTGACGGACTGGACATCACGGCGGCCTATGCCCGCCACAACGTGGCCATCAAGATCGGCAATGGCGATTTCTACAGCCTGGCCATCGCCAGCAGCAACACCAGCAGCAACAAGCTCGGCACCCTGTTTGACAACATCAAGCAGACCCTGCTCGGCAGCGCCGGCAACCAGGCCATCAACTATCTGGTGCAGGGGGACGAAGAGGGCCCGCTCAAGGCGCCGCAAGCGGCCAGCCTGGGCGAGGTGCAGGGACTGAGCGGCTTTGGTCTGGACGAGATCAGCGAGGTGAAATCCTCCCTGGCCGGCAGTCTGACCGGCAAGGTGAGCCAGGCCGGCGAGCGCGACGAGCAGGCCATGGACAAGGCGCTGCAGCTCGATGAGCAAGGCCTGGCAAGGGGCGGTGAAAACCTCATCGTCAACGGCGATTTCGAGCGGGGCGCCCACGGCTGGCAGCATGCCGGTGACGGGATCGAGGCCGATTTTTCCGCCGCCACCTACGGGCTGGCTGCCGACGGGCACGGTGCCCGGGTCAGCGAACTGTCGACTGACCGCAATACCCAGATTTCCCAGGATCTTGCCGGCCTCAAGGCGGGCGAGACCGTCAACCTGACATTTGATTTTGCCCGCCGGGCCAATATTTCCCTGCAACACGGCATCGAGGTGTTGTGGAATGGCGAGCGGGTGTTTGCCAGCGAGGGGGATGCCAGCAGCTGGCAGAGCAAGGCGCTGACGCTGACGGCCAGAGAGGGTACCAATACCCTGGCGTTCCGCGGTACCGGTGAGAGCAACGGCCTTGGCTACCTGCTCGACAACGTGGAGGCCACCGCCTCTGGCAAGGCCGAGATAGGCCAGGTCAGCGCCCAGCTGGCGCAAGACGACAATGCGGCCCGGGCGAGAGGCGATCAGGCGAGTGCCGACGCCGACAAGCAGCGACTCGAGCAGGAGAAGGGGCAGCAGCTGGCCGCCATTGCCGGGAGCCAGGCCCAGCTGGAGGCCACCGATCAGCACAAGCTGGCGCAAAATGGTCAGGATCAGCGTGCCGCCATCGAGGCGGAATCCCGCGAGATGACGGCGCAGCTCGATACGCTGGCGCGTCGCTTCGAGCAGGTCAGAGCGTCCGACGCGGCGAGCGAGCTGTCCGGCCAGCACTGGCGCACCGGCTTTGCCGACCGCCTGCTGAGCACGGTCCAGGAAGATCTGGACGATGCCGGCAACACGGCCGGCACGGCGATCGCAGAGGCCAGATCTCGCCATGAGGCGCAGCACCAGCAGCTAGACAGCGCGCTGGCCAAGTCCAAAACGGGTCAGCAGCGCAGCGAACAGCTGCAGGGTGACGCCGAGGCGGCGGGCCAGCACAGGGCTGCGCAGGCAGAACAGCGTCGTCTCGACGCGCTGGTTCGCCAGGGGGAGGCGACATCGCGGCAGCAGCAGGGCGAAGCGAGTGCCAGCCAGGCACAGCTCGCCGGCGAGCAGGCGGCCAGTCAGGCCGGCTTGCAGGCCAACCAGGCCAAACAGAATGCGGCGAGCCTCAAGCAAAGCGGCGACAAGCCGACCCGCCAGGGCGTTCAGTCCGGCCCGTCGACGGCAACCGGGCAGCCCCTGTTGCAGACCGGCGAGCTGGATGTGCCCGCCGTCGGTACCTTGTCGGCTCCTGATGAAGTTCCGCCTTCGGCCATCGACACCGCCACCGGGCTGAGCGAGCAGGAGCAGTCCGCCCTCGACGGAGCGCTGGCGGCGGTCAACCGGCTGCAGATCAATGCCGGCTCCCGTCAACCGGTGGCCCCGACTCCAACGCCGACCTCAGCACCGAGCCTGGTGCAGGAGGAGGTGCAGGCGACAGCCACGGCGACCAAACCGGCGCAGCAGCATGAGGTGCTGGCCACGGCGGCCGTGGATCTCACCGGTCTGCATGGCCCCCGCACGGGCAGCAAGGCCGTGCCTGAGTTCAGCAGCCACTTCGACGGCTCTTCCATCGGCATCGAGAACGAGCTGACTGGGCTGGTGGTGGCGTTGCCGAAGAACTCGGCACAAAAGTTTGGCTATGTGCACGATGCGGCAGGCAACCCGCTGTTCATGCTGACCAAGGACATGAACCAGGGGGGGTACACCAATCCCGCCGGGATCAGCGATGTCAAAGGGATCAACCAGTGGCAGACCCACACCATCGAGCTGGTGACCTATCCAAGCGAGATGCAGGATCAGCAGGCGGTGGAAGCTCGCAAGGAGGCCATGCTCTGGCTTGCCAGAGAGTTCACCCAGCACATCAGCCAGACCAATCACACCAGACTGTCCGATCTCGTGAGCGAGGATGGCCGTTTCACCCTGGTCATTTCCAATGCCAACCACGTGATCGCGGCCGGCAATGGTGCCGCCCGTGACGGTCAGGGGCAGACCATCGGCATGACGCCGAGCGGCCAGCAGGCGACCGTGGCGGTCAGCGCCAAGGCGTTTGGTAGCGGCTCTTCCCAGGAGATCCGGCTGCTGGAGTCCGCACCCTGGTATCACCCCGAGCTGAAGGATCTGCTGTTGTCCAACACGGCCAATGTGCAGTGGGAGGATGCGGCCACCGCACAGAATGTGTTTGCCTACCTCACTTCCATTTATGGCAAGACGGCCGATCTGGCCCGGGAATACGGCATTCACATCAATGACTGGGATCCGCTGGCCGAGGGGATCACGCCCAACGCCCAGGGGTTGACCGATCCCAAGGTCAAGAATGCCTGGGAAATCCTGCCGAGAACCAAGCCGGTGGCCATGTTGGCCCTGCTCAGTGCCCATGACCGCAAGCTGGTGTCCGAGCAGATCCTGGCGACCCTCAAGTCGGCCTATTCACCGGCGCTGGCACAGAACATCTATGACTACTTCAAGTTTGGTGGCGAAGTGGCCGGGCATGGCATCAACAATGCGACCACGGGGGACAGCAAGCACCCCGAGCCGGCCATCCTGTTCGAGTTCCGCCAGGTGCCGAACGAGCTGAGCCAGTTTGTGCCGAAGTCGGAATCGACCGCCAGGGTGGAGCTGAAGACCCTCGACCAGTTCGACCCCGTCAGTCGTCGCACCATAGTGGCGGCAGTCAACAATCTGGTCGAGCAGAGCGCGGACTTCGACAGCTGGTATCAGGCATATCGGGAGAGCCAGGGGTTGCCGCCGGTCAAGAATGCCAAGAAGGTGGCCTCTGCCAACCACAAGGCCGAGTGGGTAATGGCCAACCATGCCGAGGCATGGAGCCGGCTCACCGCCGAGCATCAAGCGCAGGAGGCGAGCGGACTGCAGGCCCTGGGTGGCCACAAACCGGGAGACCAGAGCCCGGTCGTGGCGAATGCCGATACGGCCCCGCTGGACAAGCAGCCACTCAATCCGCTGACCCGCTTCCTCAATGACAACCTCTACGGTACCCGCGATGAGCGGCGCCAGGTGGGCGACATCACCCGCCAACTGCTCGACCATGCGGTGAGCAAGGGCGAGGCCGAGCAGGTGACCCTGCAAGGGGATGCCGGCCGTCTGTCCGGTTACCTGCACAAGGGGGTCGAGCGGCCAGGGACGCCGCAGGATGGCAAGCCCGAGGTGGTGCTGTTCCTGCACGGGTCGGGTTCTTCCGCCGAGGAGCAGGCCGATGCGGTTCGCAGCCACTATCAGAAGCAGGGCGTCGACATGCTGGCGGTCAACTTGCGTGGTTATGGGGCCAGCGATGGCGGACCCAGTGAGCAGGGGGTCTACCAGGATGCCCGCACCATGTTCCGCTATCTGGTGGAAGAGCGTGGGGTGGCGCCTGGCAAGATCCTGATCCACGGCTACTCCATGGGCGGCCCCATTGCCGCCGATCTGGCCCGTTATGCCGCCGAGCAGGGCAAGCCGGTGGGCGGGCTGCTGCTCGATCGCCCCATGCCCAGCATGAGCAAGGCTATCACGGCCCACGAGCTGCCCAACCCGGGTGGTCTGGTGGGGGCGATCGCCAAGGCGATCAACGGTCGTTTCTCAGTGGAGAAAAATCTCGACGGCCTGCCCAAGAGCACGCCCATCATGCTGTTGACCGATAACGAAGGGCTCGGCAGCGAAGGGGAAAAACTGCGGGCCAAGCTGGCGGTGGCCGGTTATCAGGTCAGTGGCGAGCAGACCTTCTATGGCCATCTGGCCAGCAACCGCCTGATGAGCCAGTACGCCGAGCAGATCGTGGGTGACTTGTTCAACCGCACGCCGCCGGCTGCAGACATTGAGGCGCCACTCAAGGGCATCGAGGCCATCAGGCGCGATCTCAAGCGCTATCAGGAGGCGCTCGCTCCACAGGTGGGCAGCAACGGGGCGACCAGAGACATCCGTACCACCAAGGCCTTCTTGGCCGGGTATCAGCAAGGGTTGGCCGGCAAGGTGGTCGAGGGCTTCCAGCCCGACATGAGTATGACCCAGCTAGTGGACCTGTTCGTCCAGCCGAGCCTGACGCCACAGCAGCAGGGGGCGCTGGCCTGGGAGATCGAAAACCGGGCGCTCAAGAGCACCATCAAGCCCAGGATTGAGCAGTCCAACCGTCTGTTCCGCGACGTGGCCTCACAAGGTGGCACGGATCCGCATGCCAGAGAACATCTGGCTCCCCAGCTGTTGCTGCTCAATCTGGCGGATGACGGCTTCGGTGGTCGTTGCGATCCCCTCTCCAAGCTGGTGCTGGTCGCCAAGCAGCTGGAGAGCGAGGGGCAGCCCGATCTGGCGCGGCGCATGATGGAGAAGCTCTACTCCGCGGCGGCGGTCATCAACAACCCGGATCGCTACTCGGCAACCGAGCTGGAGAATGCCCGCAAGCTGGTGGGCAGCCTGGCGGAGATCCATACCAACACGCCGGCCGCCTACAACTACGACAGCCTGCGCAGCATCAAGTACGACATCGTCAAGGAGAAGTGGGAGGGCAAGAATGCCATCTCCCTCGACACCGTGCTCACCAAGCTGACCGCCAAGGGCAGTGATGCTCCCGTGTTGCTGGAGCTGGATGCACCGGGCCACGCCATGGCGGCCTGGGCCAAGCAGGGGGAGTCTGGCCGGATCTATGGCTTCTACGATCCCAATGCCGGTATCGTCGAATTCTCCTCCGCCGAGAAGTTCAGTCGTTACATGACCCGCTTCTTCGGCAAAGAGGGGCTGGACATGGCCAACGGCTACCACCTCGAGCCGGGGCCGGACGGCAAGCCGCTGTTCTTTAGGGTCAGCGAGATGAACGGCGCTGAGCTCGCCCGCTTCAAGCCGTCCAAGGATCTGGCCAACAAGGTCACCTTGCAGGAGATCCTGCAGTTGCCGGTATTTGACGAGAGTCCGATGGCGGATCTGCCGGGCAAAACGGTGGTGACGGAGCACACAGCCAAGCTGTTTGCCGATCTCTACAGCCCGGATGAGCTGAAAAAAGCCGCCCAGGTTTTTGCCAAACCCATTGGCGAATCTTATCAGCAGATCCTGGATCAGCTCGCCACGCTGCACGGTGCCAGCGGGCAGGCCAAGGTAGAGGCCGCATTGCGGTTGAACAATCTGATCGACGACTACCTGGTCAAGCACGAAGGTTCTGGCAGAAACCCGGCGCTGAGCAAGCTGCAGAGTCAGCTTAACGGCAATCTCTATCGCGGTGAGATGGCCTCGCTGCAAGCCGAGGTAACGGCGCTGGCCAAGACCCGCCCGGACCTGGCTGCCATTGTCATCGGCAAGGCCGCCGAAGAGGTGCAGGGCCAACATCCGGGTCTCACCCAGATGGTGTTGCGCTGGGCAACGCAAGACCCCTATCTGGCGGCCAAGGCTGGATATGAGGGGGCCGTGCCGGCGGATTTGCCGTTTGATGCCCGCTTCCACATCGCGCTGGGCGAACACCATGGTGACCTGAAGAAGTGGTTGACCGAGGCCCAGGGGAAAGGGCTGCTGAGCCGGGCCGTGCTGGACGACACCCGCAAGGTGCTTCATCTGGGTTACTCCTATCAGGAGCTGCAGGACCTGACGGGGGAGCAGTCCGCCCAGATGGCGGTCTACTTCATCAAGGAGGCTGCCAAGCAGGCTGCACCCGGTTCGGAGCTCTCTGCCGAGCACATCATGCTGGACAAGTTCGGTGACCGACGTTACCTCGGTGAGCTGGAGTCTCGCCGCATCGAGCAGATCGAAAACATCTATCACAGCAGCAAACAGACCGATGTGGCTGCCTGGGATGCCCGCTATGGTGACGACGCCCTGCGGACGCTGAACGCGCAGCTGGATGGGGATAGCACGCTGGCCGGACAACTGGCACGCCTGCTGGATAACCGTAATGGCTTGCTCATTGGTGAAACCCATGGCAGCGACGTCAACGGCCTGCGGTTCGTCAATGAGCAGATGGATGCACTCAAGGCCCAGGGCGTGACCGTCATCGGCCTGGAGCATCTGCGTGGTGAGCTGGCGCAGCCGCTGATCGACCGTTATCTGGCGGGGGGTAAAATGTCTCCCGAGCTGGCGACCATGCTCAAGAGCAAGCATCTGGAGCCTTCCCTGTTCGAGCGGGCCCGGGAGCGGGGGCTGCGGATCGTGGCGCTGGACGATGGCAGTACCGCCAGACCCGTCATCGGCGGGACCGAGCACGGCCTGATGTACCGGGCTGGGGCAGCCAACAATGTCGCCGTCGACGTACTGGGCAAGCTGCCAGCTGGTGAGAAATTCGTCGCCATCTACGGCAGTGCGCACCTGGCGTCCCACAAGGGGATCGAAGGCTTTGTGCCCGGCATCACCCATCGCCTGGGGCTGCCGGCCCTGAAGGTGGATGCGGACAATCGCTTCCACCTGCAGGCGGACGATGTCAGTCAGCGGGTCGAGTACGCAGATGTCGCCAGGAAGTGGACGCCGCCGGCGGCGCTGGATGGTGCGGATCAGCCGGTTCGCAACCAGCGGGTCGAGCAGTGGCAGCGACCTGAGGTGGCGCCAGGCAGCGAAGGGGGCGAGACCCGCTTCACCAGCCAGATCATCATCCAGACCGAAGATGATCAGGTGGCCGCCAAGGCCGCGGCCAGCCTGGCCGGCAAGCACCCCGACCGCAGTCTGGTGGTACAGCTGGATGCGGATGGCAACTATCGGGTGGTGTATGGCGACCCTGCGCAACTGGCCGGCAATATCCGCTGGCAGGTGGTCGGCCATGGCCGCGATGCGGACGGGCAGAACAACAGTCGTCTCAGCGGCTACAGCGCCGACGAGCTGGCCGGGCATCTGCGCCGCCTGGGCGATCGCCTGCAGCAAGAGGCTGGCGTGACCACCAAGCCGAGCCACATCAGTCTGGTAGGTTGCTCTCTGGTGAGTGACGACCTGCAGACCGGTTTTGCCCGCCGCTTTATTCAGGCACTGGATGGCGAGGGGATCCGTACCCAGGTATCGGCCCGCAGCAGCGAGGTGGCGGTCGATCAGGGCGGGCGCAAGCATACCCGCGATGAGGCGGATGTCTGGGCCCGCAAGGTGGCAGCCAACAAGGTGGTGCTGACCCTGGATGACGCCGGCGAACCTGTGGTGCACACCGAGCGGGTACGCGGCGGCGTGGCAGAAGGGGATATCGATCTGGCGAAAGTGGGCCAGGGCGAGGGCGAAAGCCGTGCCCGGGGCGCCATTGCCGACAACGACGAGACCTTCGTCGCACCCGACAAACAGCGCCAGCCGGAAACGGCCTCGAGCCAGGCCGACAATGCGGTCAGCTACTCGGGCAACATCCAGGTCGACGTGGGGGATGGCGAGTTCACCGCCCTCAACTGGGGGACCACCAACCTGGGGGTCAAAGTGGGCACGGGCGGCATGAAGTCGCTGGCCTTCGGCGACAACAACGTCATGGTGCACATCGGGGATGGCGACAGCAAACACAGCGTCGACATCGCCGGCTACCGGGCGCTGGAAGGGGCCCAGCTGTTCGTGGGGCAACGCAACGTCAGCTTCAACCAGGGGCGCAGCAACGATCTCATCGTGATGCTGGAAAAATCCATCCCCACTCCGCCGCTGGTCAACCCGTTTGGCGGGGCGGCCCGTATTGCCGGTGCCCTCCAGCAGATCGCCGGTGACAGTGCCAAGCCGGATTGGGTGGCCAGCCAGTGGGAGCAGTGGACCCTGGCAGGTGCCAACAAGTTCGTGGCCGACATGGCCGGTCTGGATCAGACCAGCAGCGTCGAATACGGCTCGCTCACGCGTCTGGACAGCGACCATGAGCGCAGCAGCCGCGGGCTCAAGAGCGATCTGGAGGCAACCCTCAACAAGGAGTTCAACAAGCGGATCTCGGGCGGCGGCCAGGGCGAACAGGGACCGTTGAGC
This sequence comes from Aeromonas sp. Y318-1, assembly GCF_027706125.1. NCBI lineage: Bacteria > Pseudomonadati > Pseudomonadota > Gammaproteobacteria > Aeromonadales > Aeromonadaceae > Aeromonas > Aeromonas sp. Y318-1. Next base: position 136,882 of record NZ_JAPDCM010000012.1, on the reverse strand, counting down.
CGGGCGGACAAGCTGCGCCAGGCCAACGAGAAGCTGGTCTTCAACTTCGCCGTGGCCGGTCAGGGGGCCGACATCCAGGTGACCACGGGCAACTGGAACTTCGTGTTCGGTGACAACATCCAGGCCATCCTGGACACCAACCTGGGCTCCCTGTTCGGGCTGATGACCCAGGAGTTCACCGCAAGCGGGCAGGCGAAAACCACCTTTACCTTCACCCCGACCGATCTGCCACGTCAGCTGCAGAACCGGTTGCTGGGGCGCCTGGCTGGGGTGGGGGCCGATACCACGCTGGCGGACATCTTCGGCGTGGATTACAACGCTCGTGGTGAGCTGGTGGCCCGCGATGGGGCGGCCATCGATGCGCCGGCTATGTTGCAGGAGATGCTGGGCGTCATCGCCGAGTTTGGTGGCGATCAGCTCAAAAGCCTGACCGATCCGGCCAAGTGGCTCGATCAGCTCAAGGCCGGGCTGGATCTGGGGGAGGATGCTCTCAGCAGCTTTGCCCGCAGCCATGGCCTGCAGGATGAGGCCCCCGAGGAGGCCAAGTCCGCTACCTTGACGGTGCAGCAGGGTAACGACGCCAAGCCGGCGGCGCTGCCGGCCGCCACCGAGGAGCGGGCCTTCGGCTTCAATGCGCTGAGTCTGCCCAACCTGTTTGCCACCCTGTTCAACCGGGACAAGCAGGCGGAGGTGATGGCGCTTGCCAGCAACCTCAAGCAGAACCTGACGGCAGACCTGCTCAACATGAAGGAGCAGACCTTCGACTTCCTGCGCAACAGTGGTCACCTGCAGGGGGATGGCGACATGCATGTCTCCCTTGGCAACTACAACTTCAACTGGGGGGGAGACGGCAAGGATCTGGGGGCCTACCTCGGCGACAACAACAACTTCTGGGGTGGCCGCGGGGACGATGTCTTCTACGCCACCGGGACCTCCAACATCTTCACCGGCGGTGCCGGTCAGGACACCGGGATCATGATGGGTCGGGAGAACATGATGTTCGGCGGGCAGGGTGACGATGTCGCCGTGCTGGCCGGTCGTGTCAACCGTGCCTTCATGGGGGAGGGCAACGATCAGGCCTTCATCTTCGGGGAAGAGGGCATAGTGGAAGGGGGCGCCGGCCAGGATTATCTGGTGACCTCCGGCAACTACAACCAGATAGACGCCGGCGCGGATCAGGATTTCACGGTGACCATAGGTCATCACAACCAGATCCGGCTCGGTGAGGGCGACGACTTTGCCATGGTGTTTGGCAATCACAACCGTCTGCTGGCCGAACATGGCAACAACCAGGTCAAGCTGATGGGCTATCACGCCACCATTCGGGGTGGTGACGGCCGGGATCGGTTGATCGCCGATCAGGTCGCCAAGTTCAGCCAGCTCAATGGCGGCGCCGGCGATGACCTGCTGGTGCTGGGGGGTTATCAGAACCAGTTCAGCGGTGGCACCGGCGTCGACAGCTTCGTGTTCAGTGGCGCCGTGATAGAGAACCTGGTGCAGGACATCGGCAAGGAGGACTTCATCGTCTTCAACGATGTCAGCTGGCGGGATCTCTGGTTCAAGCGCAGCGGCTACGATCTGCAACTGCTGGTCAACCGTCATACCGACGGCACCAGCGAGCAGGGCAAGTTCGAGCAGCTGGGCAGTGCCACCTTCAGCAACTACTTCGCCGACAACCGGGCCCAGCTGGTGATCGGGCTTGGCGAGCAGCAGGCTGACGGCGAGCGCAGTTACAGCGCGCTCTCCCATCAGGCGGTGGACAACCTGATCCAGGCCATGAGCAGCTTCGCCCCCGAAGCGGGCGACATGGGCCTGCTCAACCGGCTCGACAGCCAGGCCAACAGCCTGGTGCAGTCGGCCTGGGGTGATGTGATCCAGGGCAAGGGCCGGGTTGCCTGAGCAACCTGACTTCCCTCCCATAAGGTAAAAACCTGCTCTTCGGAGCAGGTTTTTTTTATGCCTGTCGCACCCGAAGCGGGCGGCGCAGGCACCAACAAAAAAGCCAGTCAGGGTCACTGACTGGCTTTTTTGTTGGCGCTTGTCGGGGATCAGTCGATGAGACTGGCCCACAGGTCGTACTCGTCCGCTTCATCGATGCGGACCTTGACCATGTCGCCGGGCTTGAGGCCGGTTTCACCGTTCAGGTAGACCAGGCCGTCGATTTCGGGGGCATCGGCGGCGGAGCGGCCAGTGGCACCCTCTTCGTCCACTTCGTCGATCAGCACCAGCATCTCCTTGCCGACCTTGCGGGCGAGCTTGCGGATGGAAACCTGCTGTTGCAGCTCCATGAAGCGCTGGAAGCGCTCTTCCTGTACTTCTTCCGGTACCGGGTCCGGCAGCTCGTTGGCCTTGGCACCCTCGACCGGGCTGTATTTGAAGCAGCCGACCCGATCCAGCTCTGCCTTGTCGATGAAGTCCAGCAGCATCTGGAACTCTTCTTCGGTTTCGCCGGGGAAGCCGACGATGAAGGTGGATCGCAGGGTGATCTCGGGGCAGATCTCGCGCCACTTCTGGATCCGCTCCAGGGTGCGCTCGACGGTGCCCGGGCGCTTCATCAGCTTGAGGATGCGCGGGCTGGCGTGTTGCAGCGGGATGTCGAGGTAGGGCAGTACCTTGCCGTCACGCATCAGCGGGATGACGTCATCCACGTGCGGGTACGGGTAGACGTAGTGCAGGCGCACCCACATGCCGAGCTTGGCCAGCTCTTCGCACAGGGCCACCATGCTGGTTTTGACCGGCATGCCGTCGTAGAAACCGGTGCGGTGCTTGACGTCGACACCGTAGGCGGAGGTGTCCTGGGAGATCACCAGGATCTCTTTCACACCGGCCTCTTTCAGGCGCTTGGCCTCGGCCAGCACTTCGCCGATGGGACGGCTCACCAGATCCCCGCGCATGGAGGGGATGATGCAGAAGGTGCAGCGGTGGTTGCAGCCTTCGGAAATCTTCAGATAGGCGTAGTGGCGGGGGGTCAGCTTGACGCCCTGGGCCGGCACCAGGCTGGTGAAGGGGTTGTGGGTCGGCTTCTCGACGTATTTGTGGACGTGGCCCAGCACCTCTTCATAGGCGTGAGGGCCGGTGATCTCGAGCACCTTGGGGTGGATCTCGCGGATCTGGTTCTCTTTGGCACCGAGGCAGCCGGTGACGATCACCTTGCCGTTCTCGGCCAGGGCCTCGCCGATGGCTTCCAGGGACTCCTGTACCGCGCTGTCGATGAAGCCGCAGGTGTTGACCACCACCACTTCCGCATCGTCATAGCTGGGCACCACGTCGTACCCTTCGGTACGCAGCTGGGTCAGGATGCGCTCGGAATCGACCAGATTTTTGGGGCAACCCAAGGAGACGAATCCTACTTTGGGGGCCTGTTTTGTGTTGGACATCGCTCAATCACTCTTAGGTGGCTCTAGTTTTAGGGCGCGGATTTTACCGGAATGGCTAACCAAAAACTATACAGCCGGCACGGCGGAATCGAACAATATCTCCGGTGAGGCAGGATTGTGCCAAGGCCGGCCCGTTTTGAGCCGATACGGGCCGATGGCGGCACCCTTGCCCCGTCAGTTCGCTGGCTGTTGAGTTTCAACTCAATTTTGCGAGAGCGGGAAGACGGGTGTCACTATACTCCCTGCAGGCAGACTGGAAGGAAGGACGGGATGGATAGCTCATTTGGCGAGAGAATGCAGAACGTGCACGCCACGCTCAGGCAGCGGTTTGACAAGTTGAGCCGGGTGGCCATCGCGATTTATGACCAGCACACGGACAGGCTCAAGACCTTCGCCCACAGCACCGAGGGAAGTTCCCCGCTGGTGCAGTACGAGGTCAAGCTGAGCGACGTCCCCTCCCTGCGCTATCTGGCCGAACATAAACAGCCCCGCGTGCTCGACACGCTGGATTCGCTGCTGGGCTCCCCCTCCGAGCACAGCCGCAAGCTGCTGGCGGCCGGTTATGAATCCAGCTACACCGAGCCGCTGTTGTTCAACAGCAAGCTGTTCGGTTTTCTGTTTTGCGATGCCAGGGAGCCTGGCTACTTCGACCCCGTCATCCGCGGTGAACTGGCGGCATACGCCCAGATCCTGGCGGCCATCATAGCAGTGGAGTTTTTCTCGATTCAGACCCTGAGCGGCGCGCTTACCACGGCGCGGGAGTTCAGCCGCTACCGGGATGAAGAGACTGCCAATCACCTGCACCGGATGTCGGCCTATTCACGGCTCATCGCCCGCGCCGTGGCCACCCGTTATCCCTTGAACGACGAAGAGGTGGAGTTCATCTATCTCTTCTCCGAGCTGCACGACATCGGCAAGATTGCGGTGCCCGACGCCATCTTGCTCAAACCCGGCAAGCTGACGCCAGAGGAGTTCGGGGTGATGAAGATCCACCCGCTCAAGGGACGGGAGATGATCGCCCTGATGATCAGCGAGTTTGGTCTCGACGGCATCCATCACACCGACATGCTCAAGAACATCATCGCCTATCACCACGAGCGCTTCGACGGGCAGGGTTATCCGGAGGGGCTGGCGGGGGAGGCGATCCCGCTGGAGGCCCGCATCGTCGCGGTGGCCGACGTGTTCGATGCGCTCACCAGCGAGCGACCCTACAAGCAGGCCTGGACGTTCGAAGCGGCCTTTGCCTACCTCGAAACCCACGCCGGCAGCCAGTTCGACCCCGCCTGTGTCGCCGCGGCGCTGTGCAACAAGGAGGCGTTTCGCGCCATCCATCAGCAATACCGAGAGCCCGCCGCCAGCTAGACGGCGGGCCGTGTCATTACTTTCGCCCTCCCGCTCTGCCCTGTTGCTGTTCTGCCCTAGATAGAGTGAGAGCTGCGGCGGGCGTAGCCCTGTCGAGGCCGTCAATCGGACGAAGCCCATCATGATGAGCGTCACTGATTGACCCTCCTCATGCCTTTGGGCTTATCCGGCTCTGGCCAGATCTGCTACTGTGACCATCAACTCATCACAAAGGGTGGAGCACAGCATGAAGATTCGATTCCTGGTGATAGCAACGGCCATGGCGCTGGCGTCGACCCCCAGCCTGGCTGACTGGGCCAAGGTGAAGGCGGCCGCAAGCGAGCTCGGCAGCGCGGTGAGCGACACCAGCAAGGAGGCGTGGCAGAGCGTCACGGATTTCTCCAAGGCGACCTGGGCATCGGTTTCCCAGTGGGGCTCGGAGGCGTTCAACACCGCCGGCGCCTGGACCGACAAGAGCGTGGCCACAGGCAAGGAGTGGCTGACGGTGGCCGACAAGAAGCTCGACGAGATGCTCGAGCCCAAGACGGCCGACGAGGCGCGGCTTGCCCTCGATACCATGGCCGACACCGCCCTGGTGCGGCTGTTCAACCAGCAACCCTCGGCCAAGCTGTTGTTTGACAAGGCTTATGGCTATGCGGTGTTCGACTCGCGCAAGTTCTCCCTGATGTTGCACACCAACCAGGGGGCAGGGGTGGCGGTCAATCGCACCAGCGGCAAGCACACCTACATGAAGATGTTCGGTGCCGGGCTCGCGGCCGGGCTCGGTGGCAAGTTCTATCAGCAGGTGATCCTGTTTGAAGACAAGGCCAGGTTCGATGCCTTCGTGAGCCAAGGCTGGGAGGCCACCTCCGAGATGGGGGCCGTGGCGGGCAAGGAGAGCGCCGAGCTCAGCGCCAAGTACAACGGTGGCATGGCCATCTACCAGATCGGCGAGAAAGGCTTGCTGCTCGATGCCAACATCTCTGGCTCCAAGTACTGGGTGGACAAGGATCTGACCCGCTAGTCACCCTCTTTCCGGCCTGTTCCGTCGGCCCGCATCTTGCTGGCTGACGGGAAGGCCTGCTACTTGGCAAATAATCTGCCCTCGCATCGCCTGTTACGGCCTGCTTACCCCCTCTCATCCCGCTTGCCTGGTGGTTTTCTACTTGTTGGCACCCTAATTGCTTGCACCCTGACAGCGTCAATGATTTGTCTGGGGATGGAATATGGAAATTAGTGCAAGCAGCCTGATGCAAGAGATGCAGGCTCTCAAGGTCGAAGCCGGCGCCACGCCGCTGACCCAGCCCGGCCGCCAGGTCACGTCCGACTTTGGCCAGTTGCTGCAACAGGCCCTTGGCAACGTCAACGAGTTGCAGGGTGCCGCCAACGATCTGCGTACCCGTTTCGACATGGGCGACAACTCGGTCGACTTGTCCCAGGTGATGATCGCCGGGCAGAAATCCTCCATCGCCTTCGAGGCGACGGTACAGGTACGCAACAAGATGGTCGATGCCTACAAGACCATCATGAACATGCCGGTATAAGCGCGCTCACCATGGCAACTGAACATCATGAACATGTCAGCAATAAGGACATAAATCGTGGCTAATGACCAAAACGGCGAACTGCTGATGAACGATGAGGGCAGTGCCGCCCTCGATGAGAATGAGCAGAAGAGTTCAGCACTCGGCTTTCTGTCCAACACGGATGTGCTGCGTCAGATCACCCTGATCCTGGGGTTGGCCATCTGTCTGGCGATCGCCGTTTTCATCCTGCTGTGGGGCAAGGAGCCGGACATGCGGCCCCTTGGCACCTACACCACCCAGGAGCTGGTCAAGACCCTCGACTACCTCGATCAGCAGAAGATCCCCTATCAGGTTGATGGCAAGAGCGTGCTGGTCAGTGCCGAGAACTACTCCAGCATCCGGCTGGCGCTGACCCGTGCCGGCCTGGCCAACGCCACCGACACCACCAGTGACGGGGAAGACATCCTGCTCAAGGACTCCAGCTTTGGCGTCAGCCAGCGCATGGAGAGCGAGCGCCTCAAGCTGAGCCGCGAGCGCCAGCTGGCCAGCGCCATCGAGCAGTTCCAGAACGTGGCCAAGGCCCAGGTGCTGCTGGCCATCCCGAAAGACAACGTGTTTGCCCGCAACGAACGCAAACCGAGCGCCACTGTGGTGCTGAGCCTCAAGGGCAATGCCCTCGGCCAGGGTGAAGTGGACTCCATCGTCGACATGGTCGCCTCCGCGGTGCACGGTCTGGAGCCGACTCGCGTCACCGTGACCGACCAGAATGGCCGCCTGCTCAACTCGGGCTCCCAGGATCCCGTCTCTGCCCAGACTCGCAAGGAGTTTGCGATGCAGCAGAAGCAGGAACTGGAATACAAACAAAAAATTGACGCCATCCTGATCCCGGTGCTCGGCGCCGACAATTATACGGCGGAGGTCGATCTCTCCCTCGACTTCTCCCAGCAGGAGCAGACCCGCAAGACCTACAACCCGGACTTGCCGGCGGTGCGCTCCGAAATGACCATGGAAGAGAACAGCGCCAATGGCAGCAACGGCGGCGTGCCCGGCGCCCTCTCCAACCAGCCGCCTGCCGCCTCCAACATTCCGCAGCAGGCGACCGGCCCCAATGCCGAAACCACTGCGTCTTCTTCTGGCCGCTCCCGCAAGGAGGCGACCCGCAACTTCGAACTGGATACCACCGTCAGCCATATCCGGCGCCAGATGGGTGGCATTCGCCGCATGACCGTCTCGGTAGCGGTGGATTACAAGGCGTCTACCGCTGCCGATGGCAAGGTGACCCGCGAGCCCCGTACCCAGCCCGAACTCGATACCCTGCGCCGTCTGCTGAGCGGTGGCCTTGGCTTTGATGTGACCCGTGGTGATACTCTGGAGGTGGTCGCCATCCCGTTCAACCGGCCCGAGCTTGAGAGCGTGGCCGAAGCGCCGCTCTACGAGCAGCCCTGGTTCTGGCGTGCGGTGCGCATTGCCGCCTCCGTGCTGGTCATCATAGTGTTGATCGTCACCGTGGTGCGGCCCATGCTCAAGCGCCTGCTCTATCCGGATGCCAAGCCGGAAGGGGAACTGGACTTCGACAACCACACCGTCTTGGGTGGGGATGACGAGCTCAGTCTGCTGGCGGCTCAGGCTGAATCCGAGCCGGTGTTCGGGGTACGTGACGGCCATCTGAAACTGCCGGATCTGCACCGTGATGAGGACTTGCTCAAGGCGGTACGTGCGCTGGTAGCGAACGAACCGGATCTGGCCGCACAGGTCATTAAAGAATGGGTAGCGAACAAAGATGGCTGACGAAAACAAGACACAGGTCACCGGCAATGACATCACCGACAGTCAGCGCCAGATCCTGGATCAGATGAGCGGGATGGAGATGGCGGCGGTATTGATGCTGAGCCTCAACGAAGAGGATGCCGCCCAGATCTTCCGCCATCTCGAGCCCAAGCAGGTGCAGCGGCTCGGCATGTCGATGGCCTCCATGTCGGATTTCAGTCACGACCGGGTGGCGGCGGTCCACCGTCAATTCATCGACGACATCCAGAAGTACACCAACATCGGTATCGGCAGCGAAGACTTCGTGCGCAAGGCGCTGGTGGCGGCCCTTGGCGAAGACAAGGCCAGCAACCTGGTGGACCAGATCATCCTGGGGTCAGGTGCCCGCGGCCTCGACTCGCTCAAGTGGATGGATGCCCGCCAGGTGGCCAGCATCATCCAGAACGAACACCCGCAGATCCAGACCATCGTCCTCTCCTATCTGGAGCCGGAGCAGTCGGCCGAGATCCTGAGCCAGTTCCCCGAGCAGGTGCGCCTCGATCTGGTGATGCGTATCGCCAACCTGGAAGAGGTGCAACCGGCGGCACTGCAAGAGCTCAACGACATCATGGAGAAACAGTTCGCCGGTGCGGCGGGTGCCCAGGCAGCCAAGATGGGCGGCCTGAAGGCGGCAGCCAACATCATGAACTACCTCGACACCAACATCGAAGGCCAGCTGATGGACTCCATCCGCGAGTCGGACGAGGAGATGAGCCAGCAGATCCAGGATTTGATGTTCGTGTTCGAAAACCTCATCGATGTGGACGATCGCGGCATCCAGACCATGCTGCGGGAAGTGCCGGGGGATCTGCTGCAACGGGCGCTCAAGGGCTCCGACGATCAGATGCGCGAGAAGGTATTCAAGAACATGTCCAAGCGGGCCGCCGAGATGCTGGCGGACGATCTGGAGGCCATGGGGCCGATCCGGGTCTCCGAAGTGGAAGCCGCCCAGAAGGAGATCCTCTCCATCGCCCGCCGTCTGGCGGATGCCGGCGAGATCATGCTGGGTGCCGGTGGCGGCGAGGAGTTCCTCTGATGAGCGGTCACGTCGGCGTGAATAGCAGACCGGGCAGCATTATGGCAAGGAGTGCGGCAGGCAGATGAACAACAACAAGCTGCGCGGTTATGTCAGACCCGACGGGGATGAGAGCCAGGTCCAGACCTGGGGCTGGCCCGAGATGGAGGTCGAGGCCGAAGTGGAGACCAATGCCCTCGGGCTGACGCCGGACTGGTATCGGCAGGAAGAAGAGGTCCCGGTCGAAGAGCCGGTGGAGGAGCCGGCCCCCAGCATCACTGCCGAGGAGCTCGAAGCGATTCGCCAGGCCGCCTGGGAAGAGGGAATGGCCGAGGGGCGTGACGCCGGTTACGCCAAGGGGCTCGAAGAGGGCAAGCTGGAAGGTCTGCAGCAGGGCCATGCCGCCGGGTTGGAACAGGGCAAGGAGGAGGGGCTGGCCCTCGGCCGCGAGCTGGTGGATCAGCAGATGAGCCACTGGCAGGGGCTGATCGATCGCCTCGCCAACCCGCTCAAGGAGCTGGACGGTGCGGTGGAGCAGCAGCTCATCGCCCTGGTGATGCAGCTGGCCCGCGCCCTCATCCGTCACGAGGCTGAAACCTCGCCCCGGCTGTTGCTCGAAGCGCTCAAGCAGGGGCTGGCGCTGTTGCCGGCCGCCGAACTGGGGGTCACCCTGATGCTGCACCCGGACGATCTGGCCCGGGTCGAGCAGGCGTTCGGTGCCGAGGAGTGCGTCAAGCGCCACTGGCGGCTGCAAAGCGATCCCACCCTCTCCCCCGGCGATCTGCAGCTGGCCACCGAACTCTCCAGCATCGATCTGACCCTCGCGGGGCGCATCGATCAGCTGCTGCGCAACTTCCTGCGCGACAATGCATCGCAGGATGCCCGCGGCTAAGGGCGTGCGGGCCGCCAGGGTGCGGCCCGTCTGCTTTCTCTACCCATTCAACGTCATATCTCAGGAGGCCGGATGAGCGGCTCGTTACTCAATCGGTTGCAAGGGTATCGGGTACGCGATATCGCCCCCAAACCGCCGGTGGCCGGCAAGCTGACCCGGGTGGTGGGGCTGACCCTCGAAGCCATCGGCTGCCGCGCCGCCATCGGAGCGCTCTGTCGCATCGACACCCAGGATGGCTCGCTGGAGGCCGAAGTAGTGGGCTTCTCCGGCGATCGGCTGTTTCTGATGCCAAGCGAGCAGCTCAAGGGGGTCATTCCCGGTGCCAGGGTAGTGCCCATCACCGAGGAGCACGGCATCCCGGTCGGCATGAACCTGCTGGGCCGGGTCATCGACGGCATCGGCCAGCCGCTGGACGGGCTTGGCCCCATCCTCTCTTCCCAGACGGTGCAGTTTGCCCAGCACCGCATCAACCCGCTCTCCCGCCGCCCGATCCATCAACCGATGGACGTGGGGGTGCGCGCCATCAACGCCGTGCTGACCGTGGGGCAGGGCCAGCGGATGGGGCTGTTCGCCGGCTCCGGCGTCGGCAAATCCGTGCTGCTCGGCATGATGACCCGCGGCTCGGTGGCCGATGTGGTGGTGGTGGGGCTCATCGGCGAACGGGGCCGCGAGGTGAAGGAGTTCATCGAGGAGATCCTGGGGGAGGAGGGGCGTGCCCGCTCCGTGGTGGTGGCGGCGCCGGCCGATGCCTCGCCGCTGATGCGGCTCAAGGGGTGCGAGACGGCGCTGGCCATCGCCGAGTATTTCCGCGATCAGGGGCTCAACGTGCTGCTGCTGATGGACTCGCTCACCCGTTACGCCCAGGCCCAGCGCGAGATCGCCCTGGCGGTGGGCGAGCCGCCGGCCACCAAGGGCTATCCACCCTCGGTGTTCGCCAAATTGCCGGCACTGGTCGAGCGGGCCGGCAACGGCAGCGACGGCCAGGGCTCGATCACGGCATTCTTCACCGTGCTGACGGAAGGGGACGATCTGCAAGATCCCATTGCCGACGCGGCACGGGCCATCCTCGACGGCCACATAGTGCTGTCGCGCGAGCTGGCCGATGCGGGTCACTACCCGGCCATCGACATCGAAAAGTCCATCAGCCGGGTAATGCCCATGGTGACCTCGCCGGAACACATGGAGCTGGCGCGCACCCTCAAGCAGTTCTACTCCCTCTACCAGCAGAACCGCGATCTCATCACCATCGGTGCCTACAGCCAGGGCTCGGACCCCCGCATCGACCGCGCCATCATCCAGAAACCCTATCTGGATCAGTTCTTGCAGCAAGGCATGCGCGAGGTCATTCACTACGATGCGGGCCTGCAGGCCCTGCAGCTGGTGGCCATGCCGCTGATGCGTTGACGAGAAGATAAGAGGGAGATGTGCCCATGAGTAAAGGCTTGGTAATGTTGTCGGAGCGGCTGGTGGAGGCCGAACAGCAGGCGGCGCTGGCGCTGGCCAAGGCCCAGCAGGACTTGAAGATCTTCATGGAGCAGCAGGACGCGCTCAACCAGTACCGCCAGATCTACCACCAGCAGTGGACCGACCGCGGCCTGCAGGGCATAGGTGCCCAGCAGAACAGCCAGTATCACGCCTTCATCAACAAGCTTGAGCAGGCAGCCACCCAGCAGTACGAGGGGGTGCTGCAGGTACGCCAGGCTCTGGAACTGCGCCGCGAGGAGTGGCTGGCCGCCCAGCAGCGGCGCAAGGCGGTGGAGTTGCTGCTGGCCAAGCAGGCGGGCCGGGAGCAGCAGAAAGCCCAGCGTCAGGAGCAGAAGATGCTGGACGAGTACGCCATGCTGCGCCGTTTCCACCATTCTGGCCTGTAACTTGCTTTCTTCTTGCCATCCCGTGTGCGCCTCACTTCCCCCGGGGAGCTGAGGATAAACCCGAAGCCGAATGTCGCCAGGAATCTTCACCATGATGCAGACACTGTTAACCAATTCTCCCGCCGCACCGACCGCTGTCGCTGCCGACAAGAGCGCTGTGCTGACGGCGAGCCAGGATGGCGGTGAAGGGGCCCTGCAGAGCGACGGCAAGGTCGGCTTTTCCGAGGTGATGAACCGGGTGCAGCAGGCTGACAAGGTCAATGTCAAAGCCGATGGCAAGGTTGCCAACGCTGATGGCAAGGCCCCCAACGCAGATAGCAAGGCTCCGGCGCGGCCCGGCGCTGAGCAGGGGAGTGCTGGTGCATTGGAGAGCAACAAGCCGGTGCCGACCGCCAAGGGCGAGGCTGCCAAATCTTTGGCGAATGAGGCCGAAGAGGCCGCTGGCGCCGACGACAAACCACAGAAGGGAAGCGAGCCCGACCCCGCTCTCGCCCCCAACGATTTCTTGCAGCGTCTGCAGGATGCCCTCAAACAGGACACCTCCCTGGTGGCCCCACCGGCCATCAATCTGGTCGCCACGGCTCCCGTCGTCGAGACGGACGGCAAGATGTTGCCGCACAAAGACGCGGACGCCGAGTCGGCCGAGGCATCGGCCACCCTCACCCAGCCGCTCGCCGGCAGCAGCGACAAGCAGGGGGCGACGACCAGTGCCGCCGCGTTGGCCCGCCAGGCTGCCAGCTTGCTCACGGGCGAAACCAGTGTGCCGATTGATGCGAAAGCCGCGCAACCGGATGCTGTCATGACGGATGACGCCGCCCTGGCGGCTCAGCTGCAGGGAGCCGGGAAAGAGAGCGGTGGCAAGGAGAGCGGTGCCGGTGTCAATGCCGACCAACAGGCCGATAGCAATGGCAAAGAGACCAAGGGGAGCAAAAACGAGCTCTCCACCGCCGAGCGGGCGGCCTTGTTGAGCAAGGTGCCCGCCGCCACGTTAAGCGAACAGGGTGAGAATGACACCAAGATCCAGCTGGAGGGCGCCGACAAGGGGGCCAAGCCTGTGGTGCCGCCCATGGCGGGCAAGGAAGAGTCGGTAAAAACCGCTCCGCTGCAGGCCACCCACCAGGCCGTGGCCACTCAGCCCGGCGCAGCCAGAGCGTTTGAAGAGGGGGTGACCCGCACCGATGGCGGCTCGAGCAGCGCCGCTGCTGACAAGGCGCCGACGCAGACCACCACCGAGGGGGATGGGCAGTCCAAGCCGGTAGCCGCCAAGGCCGAGGGCCAGCCTGCTCCTGCCGCCAGCAGCGGCACACCGGCGCCGGCCACCGCCCCTGCCAGCGAACCCGTGCTGGTGGCGCCGCAACAGGTGCTGGCCAGCAGCGAGCCGCAGGGCCCGCAAGCGTCCCTGGCCAGCCTGTCAGCCGGGCTCAAGCAGATGGAAGCCACCGAGCGCAGCGACGCGCCCAGGGCCCGCAGCGAGGTGAAAGTCGACGTGAAGCAGAAGGTGGCAGAGCTGGCTCGTGGCGGTGCCCAGGAGAGCAGCGAGACGACCACCACTCCGGAGAGCAGCCGCAGCCAGCAGGTCCAGCAGAACAGCCAGCCCCAGGCGGTGGGTCATGACAACCGGCCGGCGGCCACCGAAGCGGCTGCGCGGCGCGAGCCCGCCAACCTGCCCCACCTCAAGCTGGCCGATCCGGAGGCGCCGGCCCAGTTGCATCAGAAGGTCAATCTGATGCTGGCGGACAAGCTGCAGCAGGCGGAGATCCAGCTCGATCCCCTCGGCCTTGGCAAGATGAAGATCCAGATCCAGATGGGGGCAGACAGCCAGGCCAACGTCCATTTCGTGGTGCAGCACGGCCAGACCCGGGAGATGCTGGAGCAGGCCATGCCCCGGCTGCGTGATATGCTGGCCGGACAGGGCATCCAGCTGGGCCAGACCCTGGTGCAACAACAGCCGCAGCAGCAGTCACAGGGCCAGTCGGCGTTTGCCGGTCAGGGCCAGCAAGGCCAAAAAGGCAGCGGATCTTTTGCTGAAACAGGCCAAACTGAGGCAGAGGTCACGGGCGCCGGCATGCGTTTGTCGACGGAATCGACAAACGACAGCGGAATTGATTTCTATGCTTGATGCCAGCCCGAGTAAGTTTATGATATCGAACAAGTTTGAGACTAGGGTGGACAAGGGATGGCAGACGATAACGAACTGACGCTGAAAGACCCGGCGGCAGGCAAGAAAAAAAAGCTGATCATGATTATCGCCCTGGCCGTGATTGTGCTGGGTGGCGGTGGGGCCGGTGCCTGGTTCATGCTGTCCGGCGGCGACAAACCGGCGGCCGAGGCCGCAGGGGAGGGCAAAGATGCTAAGCCCAAAGAGGCGGCACCCCAGCCTTCGCTCTACGTGGGCATGCCGCGCCCCTTCGTGTTCAACGTCTCCGGTGGTCAGCGTGACCGGCTGGTGCAGATCAAGATCCAGCTGATGGTGCGCGGCACCGCCGACGAGACGCTGGCTAAGCAGAATATCCCCCTCATCGAAGGCACCCTGCTGCGGGTCTTCAGTGCGGCCACCAGCGAGCAGCTGATGACCTTCGAGGGCAAGGAGAAGCTGCGCAAGGATTCACTGGAAGAGTGCCGTCGGGTGCTCAATGACCTGGTCTCTTCCCCCGTTATCGAACAAGTGCTGTTTACCGGCTTTGTCATGCAATAAGGGTGAAGCGTGAGCGATCTGTTAAGTCAGGACGAAATTGATGCCCTCTTGCACGGGGTCGATGATGTCGAAGAGGAAGATATAGGCGCGGCGGGGGATCCCGGCGTCGCCCAGTTCGACTTCTCCTCCCAGGACCGCATCGTCCGTGGTCGCATGCCGACCCTGGAGCTGGTGAACGAGCGTTTCGCCCGCCACATGCGGATCAGCCTGTTCAACATGATGCGCCGCACCGCCGAGGTCTCCATCAACGGCGTGCAGATGCTCAAGTTTGGCGAGTACGTGCACACCCTGTTCGTGCCAACGAGTCTCAACATGGTGCGCTTCCGTCCGCTCAAGGGGACGGCGCTCATCACCATGGAGGCGCGACTGGTCTTCATCCTGGTGGAGAACTTTTTCGGTGGCGACGGCCGCTACCACGCCAAGATCGAGGGGCGCGAGTTCACCCCCACCGAGCGGCGCATCATCCAGATGCTGCTCAAGCTGGTGTTCGAGGATTACAAGGACGCCTGGGCGCCGGTGATGGACGTGGGCTTCGAGTATCTCGACTCCGAGGTGAACCCGGCCATGGCCAACATCGTCAGCCCCACCGAGGTGATCGTGGTCAGCTCGTTCCACATCGAGCTGGATGGTGGTGGCGGTGACTTTCACGTGGCCATGCCCTACTCCATGTTGGAGCCTATCCGCGAGCTGCTGGACGCCGGCGTGCAGAGCGACAAGGGTGACACCGACGTGCGCTGGAGCAAGGCGCTGCGCGACGAGATCATGGACGTCAAGGTGGAGCTGCGGGCCAAGTTGCTGGAGACCGAGCTCACCCTGCGCGAGCTGATGGAGCTGCAACCTGGCGACATCATCCCGGTGGAGATGCCGGAGAACCTGCTGGTGTTCGTGGAGGACTTGCCTACCTTCCATGCCAAGATGGGGCGGACCAAGGACAATGTGGCGCTCAAGATCACCGACAAACTCAAGCGCCCGGAAGGGGTCAAGACCGAGATGCATCTGGTGACCCGGGGCGGTGTACGCATCGATGGTGAGGCCGAGCTGGAAGAGCTCGAGCGCAGCATCGAAGATCAACAACGATAAACGGCGATCTGCGCTGGCAGGCCGTCAAGAAAGCAGCATAAGGAATTCAAGATGAGCGGAACTGATGAAGAGGATCTGATGGCGGACGCCTGGGCAGCCGCGCTGGAAGAGCAGGTGACTGCCGAAGCCAAGCCCGCTCCCCTCGAAGAGCTCAAGGATGATGCCCCCATCAGTGCCGAGGAGCGGCGCAAGCTGGATACCATTCTGGATATTCCGGTGACCATCGCCATGGAAGTGGGCCGCAGTCAGATCAGCATCCGCAACCTGCTGCAGCTCAACCAGGGCTCGGTGGTGGAGCTGGATCGGGTGGCGGGTGAGCCGCTCGACGTACTGGTCAACGGCACCCTGATCGCCCACGGTGAGGTAGTGGTGGTGAACGACAAGTTCGGCATCCGGCTGACCGACGTCATCAGCCAGATCGAAAGGATCAAGAAGCTCAAATGATCCGCGCGTTCCCGTTACTGCTGTTGTCCCTCCCCGCACTGGCCGAACCCGGTGCGGGCGCCAATCCGCCCAGCCTCACCTCCTGGCTGCTCTCCAGCCTGATGGTCATCGGCCTCATCCTGGTGCTCGGTTTCCTGCTCAAGAAGAGCAAGATTGCCACCGCCATGGGGGGCGGTCAGATGCGAGTCATCGCCAGTCTGCCGGTGGGCTACAAGGAGAAGCTGCTGGTGGTCAAGGTGGGCGAACAGCAACTGCTGCTCGGGGTGACGCCGCAGCAGGTCAACTTTCTCTATCGCCTGGAAGAGCCGCTGGACGAGAGCCAGCCCCAGGCGTTCTCCCAGCAGCTTGGCAAATTGATGGGCAAGCATGAAAAAAGCTAACGGCTCACGGCCGCACGGTGGGCTGCTGGTCGGCCTGTTATCCCTCCTGATCCTCTGCTCGCCGCTGGCGCTGGCCCAGGACGGCATGTCGGCAGTCACCATCAAGACCATGGCGGACGGCAGCCAGGAATACAGCCTGACCCTGCAGGTGCTGGCGCTGATGACGGCGCTCTCCTTCCTGCCGGCCATGGTCATCATGATGACTTCGTTTACCCGCATCATCATAGTGCTCGGCATCCTGCGCCAGGCCATCGGCCTGCAGCAGAGCCCCTCCAACCAGGTGTTGATCGGCATCGCCCTGTTCATGTCGTTCTTCATCATGTCGCCGGTGCTGGATCGCATCAACAACGAGGCGCTGCAACCCTATCTGGCCGAGACCATCCAGGCCAAGGAGGCGCTGGAGAAGGCCGAACTGCCCATCCACCAGTTCATGCTGGCCCAGACCCGGATCAAGGATCTCAACACCTTCATGGAGATAGCGAACGTGCAGGTGGACAAGCCCGCCGACGTGCCGCTGCGGGTGCTGATCCCGGCGTTTGTCACCAGCGAGCTCAAGACCGCGTTCCAGATAGGCTTCATGCTGTTTCTGCCGTTCCTGGTGATAGACCTGGTGGTGGCCAGTATCCTGATGGCGATGGGGATGATGATGTTGTCGCCGATGCTGGTCTCCCTGCCATTCAAGCTGATGTTGTTCGTCATGGTGGATGGCTGGAACCTGATCCTGGGATCCCTGGCCAACAGCTTCGGGCTGGGCGCCGGTGGTTAAGGGCGAGCAACGCAAGGAGCGAACGGCATGAGTCCTGAAACCTTTATCGACGTGTTTCGCGAGGCGCTCTGGCTGGTCACCATCATGGTGTGTGCCGTGATCCTGCCGAGCCTCTGCGTGGGCCTGCTGGTGGCCATCTTCCAGGCGGCCACCTCCATCAACGAACAGACCTTGAGCTTTTTGCCCCGTCTCATCGTCACCCTGTTTGCGCTGGGGGCGGGGGCGCACTGGGGCTTGCAGAGTCTGATGGACTTCTTCCTGCTGATGGTGAGCCAAATTCCGGAGGTGGTGGGATGAAGGGCCCGCTCGAGCAGGGCGCCCTTCTGCGCCCGTTGCCGGCCTCGATGGCCCGCAAGGTGCCCGGATGACCTACACAATCGCTCTCATCATGGAGTGGTTGTCTTCCATCGTCTGGCCGTTGGCGCGGGTGAGCGGGCTGCTGATGGTGATGGCGGTGTTTGGCAGCCGCCTGACACCGGCCCGTGTGCGCATCAGCCTGGCGCTGGCGCTGACCCTGATGATTGCCCCTTTGCTTCCCCCCATGCCCAAGATCGAGCTGTTCTCGGTCGGCAGTTTTCTGGTGCTGGGCCAGCAGTTGCTCATCGGGGTCGCGCTCGGCCTCATGACCCAGTTCCTGATGGAGAGCTTCGTGATGGCCGGCCAGATCATCGCCATGCAGACCAGCCTGGGTTTTGCCACCCTGGTGGACCCCATGAACGGCCAGTCGGCACCGGTGGTGGGCCAGTTCTACCTGATGCTGGCGACCCTGGTGTTTCTGGCGGTGGATGGTCACCTCATCATGCTGCGCATGGTGGTGCTGAGCTTTGATACCCTGCCGGTCTCGGACAGCGGCCTCAGCCTGCCCTCCATTCGCGATCTGATCGGTTTTCTCGGGGTCATGTATCAGGCCTCGCTGGTGATGGCGCTCTCTGCCATCGTCGCCCTGCTGCTCATCAACTTTGCTTTCGGCGTCATGACCCGTGCCGCACCCCAGCTCAACATCTTCAGCATCGGCTTTGCGGTCAGCATGATGTCGGGCCTGCTGATCCTCTGGTTGACCATAGGTGGTTTCCTCGGCCATTTCGACAGCATGTGGGAGCGGGTGCAGGAGACCAGCTGCACCCTCATCGGCACCCAGTGTCTGGGGGGCCAGTAAGATGCCGGCGGCAGGCTGGGGGCTCCATTGCGCGGGGCAGACCGCCTGGGTCTGCTCTGTTGGCTTCGTGCTACTCAACAACGGCGTTCAGGCAGCTTTGATGCCTGATTGCCTCGACCTGTACGGGGGTCAGCATGGCTGATACCGATCAGGAACGTACCGAACAACCCACGGGCAAACGACTGCAACAAGCCCGGGAAAAAGGGCAGATTGCACGATCCAAGGAGCTGGGTACCGCCAGCGTCCTGCTGGCTGCCGTGTTTGGCCTGCTGATGGTCAAGGAGAGCCTGGCTGGCGCCATGGTCAAGGTGCTCACCATGGGCTTTACCCTGGATCGGGAGCAGGCGTTCGATCCCAATGCCATGATGACCATGTTGCCGGCCCTGCTGCGGGAGCTGCTGCACCCCCTCGGTCCGCTGTTCATGCTGGTGGCCATCGCCGCCTTCGTCGGCAACACCCTGATGGGGGGCATGAACTTCTCTTCCGAAGCCATGCTGCCCAAGTGGAGCAAGCTGAGCCCGCTCAACGGCATCAAGCGGATGTTCGGGGTGCAATCCCTGGTCGAGCTGGTCAAGTCCATCGCCAAGGTGGTGTTCATCTCCCTGTTTGCCTGGTGGATGCTCTCCAGCCAGTTCAACCACCTGCTCAATCTCTCCCTCGAGGGCTACCCAGGCGGCATCATAGACGCGCTGGATCTGCTGCTGTGGATGCTGATCATCCTCTGCTGCGCCCTCATTCCCATCGTGGCCATCGACGTGCCGTTCCAGCAGTGGAACCACATGCGCCAGCTCAAGATGACCAAGCAGGAGGTCAAGGACGAGTTCAAGGACAGCGAAGGCAAACCCGAGGTGAAGGGGCGGATCCGCCGCTTGCAGATGGAGATGGCGATGCGCCGCATGATGGGGGATGTGCCCAAGGCGGACGTGGTGATCACCAACCCGACCCACTACTCGGTGGCGCTCAAGTACGATACGGCCAAGCCGGGCAGCGCGCCCAAGGTAGTGGCCAAGGGCACCGATGAAATTGCGATGAAGATCAGAGAGATAGCCAGGGAGTACGAGATCCCTGTGATGCCGTCCCCGGCGTTGACCCGCGCCATCTACCACGCCACCGAGATTGGTCACGAGATCCCGGAAGGGCTGTTTGCCGCCGTGGCCCAGGTGCTGGCCTATGTCTATCAGCTCAAGAAGTTCCGTCGTGGCCGTGGTCGCCGTCCCAACCCGCTGGCCAAGGATCTGCCCATTCCAACCGAATTCCGCAAATGACAAACTTCTGACACAGTCAAAATAAAATCATTGTATTTCAATGCCTTGTATTATTGGCTTGATGTTTGCTTTAATCTGGCATCAGCGGTTTGAGATTGAGAAAAACGATGAAACTCCAGGCATCATTGGGCCGAATTAAAGAGTACAAGTGGCTGTTGACCAAGGGCCTGGGGACGCCGCTGCTGGTGCTGGCCTCTCTTGGCATGGTGGTGCTGCCCATTCCGCCGCTGATGCTGGATATCCTGTTTTCCTTCAACATCGCGCTCTCCATCGTGGTGCTGCTGGTAGCCGTCTACACCCGCCGCCCGCTCGAATTTGCCGCCTTCCCGACCGTGTTGCTGATAGCGACCCTGCTGCGGCTGGCACTCAACGTCGCCTCTACCCGGGTGGTGTTGCTGGAAGGCCACAACGGCAGTGCGGCGGCCGGCCACGTGATCGAAGCCTTCGGCAACGTGGTGATCGGCGGCAACTACACGGTCGGTATCATCGTCTTCATGATCCTGATGATCATCAACTTCGTGGTGGTCACCAAGGGTGCGGGCCGGATCTCAGAAGTCAGCGCCCGCTTCACCCTGGATGCCATGCCCGGCAAACAGATGGCCATCGATGCGGACTTGAACGCCGGTCTCATCAATCAGGAAGAGGCCAAGAAGCGCCGCCAGGACGTGACCCAGGAAGCCGACTTCTACGGTTCCATGGACGGTGCCTCGAAATTCGTGAAAGGGGATGCGGTGGCGGGGATCATGATCCTTTTCATCAACATCCTGGGCGGCTTCATCATCGGCATGGTGCAGCACCAGCTCACTTTCAGCGAAGCGGCCCAGATCTATACCCTGCTCGCCATCGGTGACGGTCTGGTGGCCCAGATCCCGTCGCTGCTGCTCTCCATCGCCGCCGCCATCATAGTGACCCGCCAGAACACGGATCAGGACATGGGCACCGCGGTGCTGGGCCAGTTGTTCGACAATCCCAAAGCCCTGATCATTTCGGCCGGTATCCTGCTGATGATGGGCAGCGTACCCGGCATGCCCCATCTGGCGTTCCTCAGTCTGGGGGCCATCGCCGCTGCCGGTGCCTGGTGGCTGCTGCGCCGCGAGAAACAGCTGGCGGCCAAGGCGGCCAAGGGCGAGCTGATGCCGGCGAGCACGGAGCAGACCCATGAGCAGAAAGACCTGAGCTGGGACGACGTGATGCCGGTGGATATCATCGGGCTGGAGGTGGGTTATCAACTCATCCCGCTGGTGGATCGCAACCAGGGCGGCGAGCTGCTCAACCGGATCAAGGGGGTGCGCAAGAAGCTCTCCCAGGAGCTGGGTTTTCTGGTGCCTGCGGTACATATCCGCGACAACCTGGATCTCGCCCCGAACCAATATCGCATCACCTTGATGGGAGTCAGTACCGGCGAGGCCAATGTTTACCATGATAAGGAAATGGCCATCAATCCGGGCCAGGTGTTTGGCCAGATCCAGGGGGTTGCGACCCGGGATCCCGCTTTCGGGCTGGAGGCGGTGTGGGTTGCCAAGGAGCAGGTCTCCCAGGCGCAGACCCTTGGCTACACGGTGGTGGATACCGCGACCGTGGTGGCCACTCACCTCAGCCAGATCCTCTCCAACCATGCCGCCCTGTTGCTGGGCCATGACGAAGTACAACAGTTGCTCGACATGATTGGGAAGCACCAGAACAAGCTGGTGGAAGGGCTGGTTCCTGAGGTCATCACCATGGGTAACCTGGTGAAGGTGTTGCAGAATTTGCTTAATGAAGGCGTGCCAATCCGCGATATGCGCACTATCCTGCAGACCCTGGTGGAATATGCCCCGCGCAGCCAGGATCCGGAAGTGCTGACGGCGGCCTGCCGTATCGCCCTGCGCCGGCTGATCGTGCAGGAGATTGCCGGCCCGGATCCCGAACTGCCGGTGATCACCTTGGCACCGGAATTGGAACGTATATTGCATCAATCCCTGCAGGCAGGGGGTGGTGATGGCGCCGGCATAGAGCCGGGTCTGGCGGAGCGGATGCAACGCTCGCTGGTGGAAGCCACTCAACGACAAGAACTGGAAGGCCAACCGGCCGTGCTTCTGACATCAGGGATACTGCGCAATACCCTGGCGAAATTTGTCAAGAATGCCATTCCTGGATTGCGCGTTCTGTCTTATCAGGAAGTGCCTGATGACAAGCAAATCCGCATCGTCAGTGCGGTAGGGCAGAACTAGTTAGCGGAGATGACGGGTGAAGATTAAGCGGTTTTTTGCCAAGGACATGCGAACGGCTCTGGCCGAGGTCAAGGAGACTCTCGGGCCCGATGCCGTCATCATGTCCAACAAGAAGGTCACCGGTGGGGTGGAAATAGTCGCCGCTGTCGATTATCAATCCCAGGTTCCGGGACCCAAAGATGCGCCGGTTCGCCGTCAGTTGAACGATGAGAGCGTCAATATCTCGTCTGCCGGACGGCAGATGACCCGCCCTGCACCGAGTCCGGCCCAGGAGCAGAACGAACATTATGCCGACACCCTGGCCGCCCTGCTGGCACGCCAGCAGAAGCTGAACCCGGCCCAGAACGGTCAGGGGGGCCAGAGCGGCGCCCCGTCGGCTGCAGCCAGCGGCGCGCCCCGTACTCTGGCCGAGCAGGGGCAGTGGGGAGCGGCTCCCGAGCCTGCCAAACCGAAGACGAGAACCGCCGCGCCCGGCCGTGCTCCCCAATCCCCCCAGCGGGATCAGGAGATGGAGGGGATGCGCAAGGAGATGGCCAGCATCCGCAAGCTGCTGGAGCACCAGATCTCCGGCTTGATGTGGCAGGAGGTGGAGCGCCGCGAGCCGATGCGTGCCCTGCTCATCAAGGAGCTCAAGAAGATAGGGTTTGACGATGCCTTTGCCGATCAGCTGGCTGGCCTTATCCCCGAGGATATGTCCATTCATCAGGCCATGGCCCAGTTGGCCGAGGTGTTGACGGCCCAGCTCAAGATTAGCGAAGACGAAATTCTGCGGCAGGGTGGGGCGGTTGCCCTGCTCGGGCCGACCGGGGTGGGCAAGACCACCACCATCGCCAAGTTGGCGGCGCGGTTTGCCATGAAGTATGGCGCCGAGCAGGTGGCGCTCATCACCACCGACAACTACCGGATCGGTGCCCATGAGCAGTTGCAGACCTATGGTCGCATTATGGGCTGCCCGGTGCGGCAGGTGCGGGATGCCGAGGAGCTGGCCAATGCGCTCTATCAGTTCCGTCACCGCCGGCTGGTGCTCATCGATACTGCCGGAGTGGGGCAGCGGGATATCCGGCTGACCGAGCAGCTCGATACCTTGGTCAAGAATGCCAAGGTACGCATCCGCAGCTACCTGGTGATGTCGGCCACTTCCCAGCGTCGGGTGATGCAGGAAGCGGTGGACCATTTCCGGCGCATTCCATTGAGCGGCTGCATACTTACCAAATTGGATGAGAGTCTGAATCTGGGCGAAGTGATTAACGTGTGTATCCAGAATGCATTGCCCATCAGCTATATCACTGATGGACAAAGGGTTCCGGAAGATATTCAGGTCGCCAATGCGGCACAGCTCGTCGGAGCTGCCATGGGCTCGTTGGAGCGGGAAACAGAAGAACCCTATTTCTGGGGCACAGGCTTTGGCGAGGCCGAAGATTCGGAGTTTTATGAGTAACATGTATATGGATCAGGCGAGTGGTCTGCGCAAAATGCGTCAAAACAATCGAGTAAAAGTGATCGCCGTGTCTGGTGGCAAGGGGGGCGTCGGCAAGACCAACGTGACCCTGAACGTGGCGGGAGCCATGGCCGCCCAGGGCAAACGGGTGATGGTACTGGACGCCGACCTTGGCCTGGCCAACGTGGACGTCATGCTGGGGCTGCGGGTGCATCGCAACCTGTCCCATGTGTTGGCCGGCGAATGCACCATCGACGACATCATCGTCGAGGGCCCGTACGGCATGATGATAGTGCCGGCCACCTCGGGCACCCAGTCCATGGTCGAGCTCTCGCCGGTGCAACACGCCGAGCTTATCCGCGCTTTCAGCGAGATGAAGACCCAGGTAGACATCCTGCTGGTGGATACGGCGGCCGGCATCTCCGACATGGTGCTGAGCTTCACCCGTGCGGCCCAGGACATCATGGTGGTGGTGTGCGATGAACCGACCTCCATCACGGATGCTTACGCCCTCATCAAGATCCTCTCCAAGGAGCACGGTGTCTTCCGCTTCAAGGTGGTGGCCAACATGGTTCGCTCCTTGCGTGAAGGGCAGGAACTCTATGCCAAGCTGACCCGGGTCACCGATCGTTTTCTGGATACCTCGCTGGAGCTGGTTGCCTGCGTCCCCTATGACACCAATCTGCGAGCCGCCGTGCGCAAGCAGAAGCTGATTGTCGAAGCCTTCCCCAAGTCCCCGGCCGCGCTGGCGTTCAGAGCGCTGGCCAACAAGGCGGCAAGCTGGCCCATTCCTAACCAACCCGGCGGTCATCTCGAATTTTTCCTAGAAAATTTGCTGCAAAAGCCGGTCATAGCACAGGAAGGTTCCCGTGAATAAAGCCCAAGCGTACTTGCGTCATCAGGATTCCTATGTGCTGGTCGAGCGTCATGCTCCGCTGGTGAAACGGATCGCCCAGCATTTGTTGGCTCGCCTGCCAAGCAGTGTCTTGCTGGATGACCTGATCCAGGCAGGTATGATTGGATTGCTCGAAGCCTCCCGCAATTTTGACGGCAGCAAGGGGGCCAGCTTTGAAACTTACGCCGGGATCCGTATCCGTGGTTCCATGCTCGACGAGATCCGGCGGGGTGACTGGGTGCCGCGTTCGGTACACCGCAACAGCCGCACCATCGCCGAAGCCATCGAAAATGTTGAACAAGCCCATGGCCGTGATGCTCGTGATAGCGAAGTCGCAGCCCAGATGGGGGTCAGCCTTGGTGAGTATCACGCCATGCTGCAGGATGTCTCCTGCGGCAAGATCATCGGCATCGAAGATCTTGGCGTCAGCGAGGATGTCATTGGCCACCCCGATGACGAGCCGGGCAGCAACGGGTTTGATGAACTGGCCGCCGAGCGTTTTCAAGGAGCGCTGGCCGAACACATCGGCCGCTTGCCGGAGCGGGAAGCGCTGGTGCTCTCCCTTTACTACGATGAAGAACTGAACTTGCGTGAAATAGGCGAGGTATTGAACGTCAGCGAGTCTCGCGTGAGCCAGATACACAGTCAGGCGATGCACAGATTACGCGCGCGTTTAAGAGATTGGCATGTATAAGTGTTTGTACTGGCTACACTGAAACAAAACTCTAAGGCATAATCCGCAAAACAAAACCTGCGATCTGCATCATGTAAGTGAGCCGCTCTGGCGGCTATTTAGGAGGGAATTTTGGACAAGAACATGAAAATCCTCATTGTTGACGATTTTTCAACGATGCGCCGGATTATCAAGAACTTGCTGCGTGACTTGGGATTCAACAATACCCACGAAGCAGACGATGGCAACACGGCCTTGCCAATGTTGAAAAATGGTGATTTTCAATTTGTCGTGACCGACTGGAACATGCCTGGCATGCAAGGCATAGACCTGCTCAAGGCTATTCGCGTCGATGACAAACTAAAACACCTGCCGGTACTGATGGTGACTGCCGAAGCGAAACGCGAGCAGATCATTGAAGCTGCCCAGGCGGGCGTCAATGGCTATATCGTCAAGCCTTTCACTGCTGCAACGCTCAAAGAGAAACTCGACAAAATCTTTGAACGAATCGGCTAAGGAGCAGCAGGGATGAAGGCCAAAACGAGTGCAATGATTTCGCTCGATCAGGCAAGGATGCTTGTTGCCCATCTTGAGCAAGGTGAATTTGAACAGGCCGACACTCTCATCGCCGATGCGTGTGCTCCCAATGCGGCGGCCCTGTTTGACAAAGTGGGTCAGTTGACCCGACAACTGCATGATTCCCTACAAGATTTTCGGTTAGATCCCCGGATCCCCGATCTGGCCACCCATGAAATCCCCGATGCGCGGGAGCGACTCAGTTATGTCATCGACATGACGGACAAGGCTGCCAATCGCACCATGGATGCCGTGGAAGCCAGTCTACCGATTGCCGACCGACTAAATGACAATATTCAGCTTGTTCTGCCCAACTGGAATGCCCTGATGAGCAGAGAGATGAGTGTTGGGCAGTTCAAGTCTTTGTGTCACCAACTGGATGATTTCATTAAGGCTTCTGAATCTGATGCCGATAAATTACGGCAACTGCTGACAGAAATCCTGATGGCGCAAGATTTTCAGGATTTGACCGGCCAGATGATCCGCAAGGTCATCAAGTTGGTTCAGGAAGTTGAAACTAAATTAATAGAAATGCTGACTATGTTTGGTGAGGCATCTGCTGAGCATTCTTCTCGCAGCCTTCCTGTAAGCGGGATTGAAGCTGAAGGCCCCATCATGAACCCTGAGACTCGTTCCGATGTGGTCAATGGTCAGGATGATGTGGACGATCTGCTGTCTAGCCTGGGATTTTAATGGAGTGACGCATGGCCTTCGAAGTTGATGAAGACATACTGCAAGACTTTTTGGTCGAAGCATCCGAAATATTGGAACAGTTGTCTGAACAACTGGTCGACTTGGAAAAGCGACCCGATGACAAGAATCTGTTGAATGCCATATTTCGCGGCTTCCATACCGTCAAAGGCGGTGCCGGCTTTCTCTCGCTGACCGAGTTGGTGGATGTTTGTCACGGTGCCGAAAACGTGTTCGATATCTTGCGCAATGGCAAGCGGACCGTTACTGCCGAGTTGATGGATGTCATTTTGCAGGCGCTGGATGCCATCAATGTGATGTTTGCCCAGGTGCAGAATCGCGAACCGCCAAGCCCAGCTTCCGCTGAAATCCTGCACGACCTGCATGAGCTCTGCAAGCCTGAAGGGGAAGAGCAGCTATTGACCGCCTCTGCGGGTGGCAATGTGGCCTCCGAAGAGATGGCTCCTGCCATTGAGGAGGTGGTCGAGGTGGCCGCAGCCATGCCGGAACCTGTTGCCGATCCCGTCCCCGCGTCTTCCGTCGTCAGCGGTGGGGGGTCCATCGATGAGATCTCCGCCGATGAGTTCGAACGCCTGCTCGATGAACTGCATGGGGTGGGAGGTGCTCCGACTGCTGCCGCCAGCCCGGTAGTGGCAAGCTCTGGTGATATTACCGACGATGAATTCGAGGCTCTACTCGATCAGTTGCATGGTCAGGGCCAACATGGCGGTGCCCCTGAAAGCAATCCATTGAAATCAGTACAAAAAGAAGTCGATGAACTAATCGATGACGATGAATTCGAGCGTCTGCTGGATGAACTGCACGGTCGTGGCCAGGGGCCGCAAACCAGTATTACTCCACCGCCAGCCGCACCTGTGCAGGCCGCGGTAGTACCCGCTGCCGCCGCGCCAGCTCCAGCAGCCAAGTCTGCCCCGGCCCCTGTTGCCGCCAAACCGGCTGCTGCACCGGCAAAACCGGCACCAGCCCCTGCTCCAGCCAAGCAACCGGCCCCTGCTCCTGCAGACAACGCAGTACAAAGCGATACCACTGTACGGGTGGATACCAAGACGCTGGACGTCATCATGAACATGGTGGGTGAGCTGGTATTGGTGCGCAACCGTCTGGTCAGCCTTGGTATTGCCAGCAACGATGAAGACATGTCAAAAGCGGTTGCCAACCTGGATGTGGTGACGGCAGATCTGCAGGGTGCGGTGATGAAAACCCGCATGCAGCCTATCAAGAAAGTGTTTGGTCGCTTCCCGCGCGTCGTTCGTGATCTGGCTCGAACCCTCAAGAAAGAAATCGAGCTGGTGATGGTGGGGGAAGAGACGGATCTGGACAAGAACCTGGTTGAAGCGCTGGCTGACCCGCTGGTTCACCTGGTGCGCAACTCCTGTGACCATGGGGTTGAAATGCCGGATGTCCGTGAGAAAGCAGGCAAGCCACGGCAGGGTACCATTACCCTGAGTGCTTCCCAGCAGGGCGATCATATCTTGCTGTGCATCGAAGATGATGGTGCTGGTATGGATCCTGAGAAGCTCAAGTCCATCGCTATCAGCCGTGGTGTGCTGGATGTCGATACGGCGGCGCGGATGAGTGACAACGATGCCTACAACCTGATCTTCGCCCCCGGTTTTTCTACCAAGTCCGAGATCTCGGATATCTCCGGCCGTGGTGTCGGGATGGACGTGGTGAAGACCAGTATCGTCAGCCTCAATGGCTCGGTGCATATCGATTCGACCTGGGGCAAGGGTACCCGTCTTGAAATCAAGGTGCCGCTGACCTTGGCCATTCTGCCGACCCTGATGGTAGAAGTGGGTGAGCAGACCTTCGCGCTGCCGCTGGGCTGCGTGAACGAGATTTTCCACTTGGACCTTAAGAAGGCCAACATGGTGGATGGCCAGCTCACCATCATAGTGCGCGAAAAAGCCATCCCGCTCTTCTATCTGTACAACTGGCTAGTCAGGGGCAAGCACAAGAAGTCACGGCAGGATACGGGTCATGTGGTCATCGTGCAGATTGGCACGCAGCAGATCGGTTTTGTCGTGGATAACCTGATTGGCCAGGAAGAAGTGGTGATCAAGCCGCTGGACAGCCTGTTGCAAGGTACCCCAGGCATGGCGGGAGCCACCATCACCAGCGATGGCGGTATTGCACTCATTCTGGATGTGCCGAGTCTGCTCAAGGCGTATGCCCGTAGACATTGATAGCCCAGGCCCAAGGAGTTAGAAAAATAACAATGGCAGTCAAGGTATTAGTTGTCGACGATTCGAGCTTCTTCCGTCGTCGGGTCAGTGAGATCATCACTCAGGATCCCATGCTGACGGTGATCGATACGGCCCAAAATGGGCGCGAGGCCGTGGACAAGGCGATCCAGCTACGCCCGGATGTGATCACCATGGACATCGAGATGCCCGTGATGGATGGCATCAGTGCTGTACGCGAGATCATGGCTAAGTGTCCGACTCCGATCCTGATGTTCTCCTCTTTGACCCATGAAGGGGCCAAAGCGACGCTGGATGCGCTGGATGCCGGGGCGCTCGATTTCCTGCCCAAGAAATTTGAAGATATCGCTCGTGACAAAGATGAAGCCGTTCGCCTGTTGCAGCAGCGAGTAAAGGAGATTTCTCGCAAGCGTTTCCTGATGGCGGCACCTGCTCGTCCCAAAGCCCCTGAACCTGCCGCCCGTTCCCCGCTGGGCAGCTCAATCGCCCGGCCGGCAGAGCGTCAGGCCGAACCGCCGCGCGCCATGCCTGCGGCTGCCTTCAAACGCAGTGGCAAGAGTTATCAGCTGGTGGCCATCGGTACCTCGACGGGTGGCCCGGTTGCGCTGCAGAACGTGTTGACCAAATTACCCGGTGATTTCCCTCATCCCATCTTGTTGATCCAGCATATGCCGGCAACCTTTACCGCCGCGTTTGCTGCTCGCCTCAACGGTCTGTGCCAGATCGGGGTCAAGGAAGCGGAAGATGGCGATGTGCTCAAACCTGGCCATGCCTACCTGGCTCCGGGCGGCAAGCAGATGCTGCTGGAGGGGCGTGGTGCGGGTGCCCGTATCCGGATCGTCGATGGCAATGACAAGGTGAATTACAAGCCGTGCGTCGACATCACCTTTGCCTCTGCAGCCAAAACCTATGCCGACAAGGTACTCGCCATCGTGTTGACCGGGATGGGGGCGGATGGTCGGGATGGTGCGCGTCTACTCAAGGAGCAGGGCTCTACCATCTGGGCACAGGATGAAGCTTCCTGCGTGGTATATGGCATGCCGCAAGCGGTTGCCAAAGCCGGCATCGCTACGGAGTCACTGCCGCTGGATCGGGTTGCACAACGAATTCTGGTTGAGCTGGGTCGCTAACGATGGGCATGTTCGGCCTTATCCTGGCACTGGGAGCCATAGCCATTGCCCAGTTATGGCATGGTGGCAACCTGCTCACCCTGCTTGACGGGCCTGCTTTCGTCATCGTTGTAGGAGGAACCTGGGGGGCTGTCATTTTGCAGACGCCACGCAAGTTTCTACTGGAAGCGATAAGACAGACCCGTTGGATGCTGTTACCTCCCGCCTGGGATCTGGTCGCACAAGCTGAACGACTGCAAGCCTGGGCCGTGTTTGCACGTCAGCAAGGGTTGCTGGCGTTGGAGAACCAGGCTGATCAGGAGAGCGACGAATTTACCCGGCAGGGGCTCACCATGATAGTGGACGGGGTGTCGATAGATGATATTCGCATGTTGCTGGAAGCAGATATCGATATCGAGCAGGAGCGAAACGAACACTCCGCCAGGGTCTTTGAAGCCATGGGGGGTTACAGTCCGACCATAGGTATCATTGGTGCCGTGATTGGACTTATCCAGGCCATGTTTCATCTGGAAGAACCCGCCTCGCTGGGGGCCGGTATCGCCGTTGCGTTTGTCGCCACTATTTACGGGGTTGGCTTTGCCAACCTGCTATACCTGCCGATTGCCAACCGGTTGCGGGCTTTTCACTATCATTACGCCTTGTTTCAGGAGATGACGCTGGAAGGCTTGATGGCAATCGCCCATGGTGAAAATGGTCCTCAGGTTGAACGGCGGTTGAAGGCTTATCTGAAGGGAGAATAGCCATGCGCAAGCGCTACCGTTTGCATCTGCAAGGTCGGGAACATCTCGATCGCTGGCTGGTTTCCTACGCCGATTACATGACGCTGATCTTCGCCCTGTTTGTGGTGCTCTATTCGGTGGCACTGGTCAACAAGGACAAGTATCGCGCGGTCATCGATGGTATGACTCAGGCATTCAACGTCATGCAGCCACGCAGCGACGGTTTGCTGGAAGGGCAGGGAAAGTCGTTGTTGAACAACGAGGTATCTGCCGCCTCCTCGGTTTTGGAGAGCGCCACAGCCCGTTCACCCTCTTTGGCTCCCATCTCAGGTGTTCCCATCGCGCAAGATGGTATGACTCTTGCGAAGATCGATACGCAATTGCAGGAGAGCATGGGTTCTCTGGTCGAGGCCGGGGTAGTCAAGCTGACGCTCAATGACAACTGGTTGACGGTCGAGCTGAGCTCAGGTCTGTTGTTCGGCAGTGGCAGTGCCTTCATGAGTACCAATGCCGATCCCGTGCTAAATACTCTTTCAAGTATTCTGAAGCAGGTCGATAACTATGTAAGAGTGCGCGGCTATACCGATAACCAGCAGATAAATAATGAAATTTTTCGTTCTAACTGGACGTTGTCTGCGGCAAGGGCGGAAGCCGTGCTCACTGCGCTCATCGCCAAAGGGATAGCGCCGCAGCGGTTGGCCTATGAAGCTTACGGGGAGTTTTCTCCCTTCACGGATAACAGTACCGAGCAGGGGCGTTTACAGAATCGCAAGGTGGTGGTCGCTATTTCCAAGTTCGCCTGGGTGCCACCTGCTCCGGTATCAACTCCCCCGGTGCAGCCTGTAACGGAGACGCAAGTACCGGCAGTGCAACAGGCGGTCGAGGCAGGAGAGGTCAAGGTGATCACGCTGCCAGGTGGTGGCATACGCATAACAACGAGGCAGGATTGATACAGTGATTGTTTGGACGGTTGCCAACCAAAAGGGTGGGGTCGGTAAAACCACCACAGTGGTCTCGCTGGCCGGTATTCTGGCCCAGCGCGGTCAGCGGGTGCTGTTGATTGACACCGACCCTCATGCCTCCCTGACCTCTTATCTCGATTTTGATTCCGACCGGCTGGATGGCACTCTTTATGAGCTGTTTCAGGCGGTCAAACCAACGGCAGAGCTCGTCAATAAACTGACGCTGCGCACCAAGTTTGACAACATTCATCTGCTGCCCGCGTCAATCACCCTGGCGACCCTGGATCGGGTGATGGGCAATCGGGAAGGGATGGGGCTGGTACTCAAGCGGGCGTTGCTGCGTATTCAGGATCAGTACGATTACGTGCTGATCGACTGTCCGCCTGTCTTGGGGGTCATGATGGTCAATGCGCTGGCGGCGTGTGACCGGATCCTGGTACCGGTGCAGACCGAGTTTCTGGCGCTCAAAGGGCTGGAGCGGATGATGAAGACGTTTGAAATCATGCAGCGCTCCAAACGGGAGAAGTTCCGTTATACCGTCATTCCCACCATGTTTGACAAGCGAACCCGTGCCTCGTTGATGACTCTGCAGTCCATCAAGGAGCAGCACGGCAATGCGGTATGGAATGCCGTCATACCCATAGATACCAAATTCCGGGATGCCAGTTTGCTTCACATTCCCCCCTCCATCTATTCGCCGAGCAGCCGTGGCACCTATGCCTATGAGACCCTGCTCAACTATCTTGATGCGCAAGAGCGTCAGCGTGCTCATGAGGTGACATCATGAGAGATACCACCCAAGTTCGGGCCATGGATGATTACTTCCACTCCCTATTGCTGGATGATGCGCTGCTGCTGGATTCGTCTGACGAGCCTGACTCTGCCCCCGTCATACAGCTGCAGCGTCAGCCCCAGCCGGTTGTCGATAAGGTGGCGCAACCTTATCTGGAAGCGGATCAACGGCTGGAGCAGTTGAGTGAATTGCTGGCTCAGGTTGGTCAGGTTCAGTTTGAAATCGACGCGCTGAGTCATGAAGAGGTCGTCAGCGAGCCACTCCAGATTGAGGCAGAAGATGCCCTGCTGCCCGTCGAGCCAGTCTGGCCCGAGGTGATGCCTGAGCCTGCAGCTGCGGATCCTGCTACGTTGGTGGTGACGGAGACCGATGTTGCGCTGGCGCCACAGGAGGAGGTCGCCCCCTCCAGCTGGGAGAATATCGATACCGGCAAGGAGTTTCAGGCGCTGTTTTTTGAGGTTGCCGGTGTCACCTTTGCGGTGCCGTTGACCGAGCTTGGCGGCATTCATCAACTGGGAGAAGTGAACTCCCTGTTTGGTCAGCCAGGCTGGTACAAGGGGATCATGACTTCCCGCGAACAGAAGATGAACGTGGTGGATACGGCGCAGTGGGTCATGCCCGGCCAGCATCTGGAAGTGCCTGATTACAAGTATTTGATCATGCTGGGTGAATCTCCTTGGGGACTTGCCTGCCATCATCTGAAGGGAACGGAGTTATTGCATCGTGACCAGGTCAAATGGCGCCATCAGGAGGGCAAACGCCCCTGGCTGGCGGGCATGGTCAAGGAGAAGATGTGTGCCCTGCTGCATGTGAAGGAATTGCTCCTGTTGCTGGAGCGCGGGGTCAACATAGAAGGTCGCTGATAACTTCTGCACTCGGGCTGTTTTATTGCTAGTTTTACCAGTAGACGTTTTCATAAAAGGAATAAAAACATGACAGAAAAGCGCAATATTGCACAGAATCTGGCTGAAGATGAAGTGCTGCAATGGGTCACCTTTCAGCTGGAAAATGAAACCTACGGCATCAACGTGATGCAGGTGCAGGAGGTGCTGCGCTACACCGAGATCGCCCCTGTGCCCGGTGCACCCGAGTATGTACTGGGCATCATCAACCTGCGCGGCAACGTGGTGACCGTCATCGATACCCGTTCCCGTTTCGGCCTGCCCTCCGGCGATGTGAGTGAGAACTCGCGTATCGTCATCATCGAGGCGGAGAAGCAGGTGATCGGCATCATGGTCGACAGCGTGGCCGAGGTGGTTTATCTGCGCTCCTCCGAGATCGACGCGGCCCCGGCGGTGGGTACCGAAGAGAGTGCCAAGTTCATTCAGGGTGTCAGCAACCGCGATGGTCAGCTGTTGATCCTGGTCGATCTGAACAAGCTGCTCTCCGATGAAGAGTGGGAAGATATCGGTTCCCTCTGATAGGAAGATAATGTGTTGATGATTGAAATTGCCGCCTTGGGGTTGTCCTTGCTGGCGTTGGTGCTGGCCCTGTATGGGGTAATTGGCAGCCGACGTGGCCAGCGAGAGTCCGAGGCCAGGGTGGAGACGCTGCAAGGGCAGCTCGAGAGCCTGCGCAAGCAGATGATGGAGCTGCATACCGGGGCCATCGGCATGGGCCAGCGTCTGCAGTCCGTCGAAGGGGCCATGCAGCAGATCAACGATCGCCAGCAGGAGCTGACCCTGCAGGATCCGGAACGTCGCCTGTACAGCCGCGCCGCCAAGATGGTGGAACTCGGTGCCGACCTCGATGAGGTCATGAATGAATGTGAATTGCCTAAGGCCGAGGCTGAATTGTTGATTTCATTGCGAAAAGGCCGCTCATGAATGTTCGGGAAGGCATCCGCCTTCCTGATTTTCCTCCCCTCTCTTCAAGGCGGGATCTCCCCCACAAATCCTGCTGATAATTGGCATCTTTGAAAAGACGCTTCCCGATACTGTGTTAATATGCAGGCCGCTTCTTTTCACTGATTACATCCTCATGCTGCTTCAAATTCACAATCTGAGCTGCGTGCGTGAAGATCGCACTCTGTTTGAACATCTCTCCTTTGCGGTGGCTCCCGGTGATCTGGTGCAAATTGAAGGCCCCAACGGGGTAGGGAAGACCAGCCTGCTGCGCTTGCTGACCGGCTTGTCTCAACCCTTTGCCGGTGAAGTGTGCTGGAATGGTGAAAATATCCGCAGTTGCCGCGATGAATATCACGCCAATCTGCTCTATCTCGGTCACCAGCCTGGCGTCAAGGCTGCCCTGACACCGCTCGAAAACCTCGCCTTTTACCAGAAACTGCACCATGCGGCCGATACCAGCGTGGATCTGTGGCGGGTACTGGCCCAGGTCGGTCTGGCCGGGTTTGAAGAAAACCCCACCGGTCAGCTCTCCGCCGGCCAGCAGCGCCGTGTCGCGTTGGCTCGCCTGTGGCTCAGTGACAAGCCGGCGCTCTGGATCCTGGATGAGCCGTTCACCGCCATCGACAAGCAGGGGGTGAAGGTGCTGGAGCGGCTGTTCCTGACCCACGCCGAACGAGGGGGCATGGTGATCCTCACCACCCATCAGGACATGACCCTGATGCAGGGACGGTTGAAGACCCTCTCTCTCACGCCCTTGCTGCAGGAGTAGTTCTGATGTTGCGCGCCGTAATGCACCTGATCCACCGCGAGTTGTTGATGGCCCTGCGCCAGCGCTCCGACATCCTCAACCCGCTCTGGTTTTTCCTCATCGTCATCACCCTGTTTCCGTTAGGGATCGGCCCTGAGCCCAAGCTGCTGGCCCGCATTGCTCCCGGTATCATCTGGGTGGCCGCCCTGCTGGCGGCCATGCTGTCGCTGGAGCGGCTGTTTCGCGACGACTTCGGCGACGGTGCGCTGGAGCAGATGATGCTGATGCCCCATCCGCTGGGCTTGCTGGCGCTGGCCAAAGTGATCGCTCACTGGTTGCTGACCGGCCTGCCACTGCTGCTCATCTCCCCGCTGCTCGCCATTTTGCTGTCGCTGGACATGAACACCTATCTGGCGGTGGTCGCCACCCTGGCGCTGGGGACGCCCGTGCTGAGCCTGCTCGGGGCGGTCGGCGTCGCCCTGACGGTCGGCTTGCGCAAGGGGGGGGTACTGCTCAGCCTGCTGATCCTGCCGCTCTATATTCCGGTACTGATTTTTGCCACCTCTGCCATCGATGCAGCGGGGATGGGGCTGCCCTATTCGGGGCAGCTGGCGATTCTGGGGGCCATGCTGGCCGGTGCGTTGACCCTGACCCCGCTGGCGGTCTCGGCGGCGCTGCGAGTCAGCGTGAATTGACGAAAGCGTCTGAAAAAGTGGCCATGGAAGGGCCGTTATAAAAAATATAATTGAGATAGATCAAGAGGATGGCTGCTTATTGCTTTCGGGGGATGTGATGTTTTCCGGCAGTGGGTATGGTAGGCCTCGCCACGATATTAATAACAGAAAGGTTTTGTGAGCTATGTGGAAATGGTTGCACCCTTACGCTAAACCCGAGCGCGCGTACCAGCTGGCAGGGACCCTGCTGCCCTGGTTTGCCGTGACAAGCCTGCTGGCATTCATCATCGGCACCCTCTGGGGGCTGGCCTTTGCACCTGCGGATTATCAGCAGGGCGACTCCTTCCGGATCATCTACATCCATGTTCCGGCCGCGATCCTCTCCATGGGGGCCTACTCCACCATGGCGGTAGCCGCCTTCATCGGTCTGGTGTGGCAGTTGCGGATGGCGGACATGACGGTGGCCGCGGTCGCGCCGGTCGGCGCCGTGTTCACCTTCATCGCACTGTTTACCGGCGCCGCCTGGGGCAAACCCATGTGGGGCACCTGGTGGGTGTGGGATGCGCGACTCACCTCCGAGCTGATCCTGCTGTTCCTCTACCTCGGCGTCATCGCCCTCTACAACGCCTTCAGCGACAAGGTGCTGGCCGGTCGCGCTGCTGGCATCCTGGCGCTGGTGGGGGTGATCAACCTGCCGATCATCCACTACTCGGTGGAGTGGTGGAACACCCTGCACCAGGGCGCCAGCATCACCAAGTTTGACAAGCCCTCCATCTCCCCCGAGATGCTGTGGCCGCTGCTCATCATGATCCTGGCCTTTGCCGCCTTCCTCGGGGCCCTCTCCCTGATGCGTTTTCGAAACGAGCTCTTGATGCGGGAGTGGCACCGCCCCTGGGTCAAAGAGATAGCCGAGCAGGAGAAGTAAGCATGCACTTTGCCTCATTCAGTGACTTTCTGGCGATGGGCGGTTACGCCTTCTACGTCTGGCTCTCTTTCGGTCTGACCCTGCTCTGCCTGGTCGGCATCGTCATTTCCACCCGTATGAAAACCCGTGCCCTGCTCGGTGAACTGCGCAACAAGCAGGCGCGAGAGGCCCGCCGCAAGGCGGCCCAGCAGATGGAGAACACCCTATGAACCCGAGACGCAAGAAACGCCTCACCATCATCCTGGCGATCAGTGCCGGGCTTGCCGCGGTGATCGGCCTGGTGCTCTATGCCCTCAGCCAGAACATCGATCTCTTCTATACCCCGAGCGAGCTGGTGGAGGGCAAGGGCCCGGACAAGATCAAGCCGGAAGAGGGACAGCGCCTGCGCATCGGCGGTCTGGTGGTCCCGGGTTCGGTACAGCGGGATCCCCAGAGCCTCAAGGTGGCCTTCAAGCTGGTGGACAACGGCGGGCATCTGGTGACCGTCGAGTTTGACGGTATCCTGCCGGATCTGTTCCGCGAGGGGCAGGGGATCGTCGCCCAGGGCACCCTCAAGGATGCCACCACGGTCGCCGCCTTCGAGGTGCTGGCCAAGCACGATGAGAACTACATGCCGCCGGAAGTGGCCGATGCCACCAACGGCATGCACTTCAAGCCGGAATATACCGAGGCGCAGCTGAAGGGGAGCAAGCAATGATCCCGGCAGCATTCGCACCGTTTTCACCTTTTCAAGCCGGTTTACAGGTTCGTGCTGCGGCTCATTTGAAAGGAGTTCAGCCATGATCCCTGAATTGGGACAGTTTTCACTGATCCTGGCCTTCGCCACCGCCCTGCTGCTGGGCAGCTATCCGCTGCTCGGGGCCAAATGGGGGCGCCTTGGCATGATGTCGGCGGCCCGTCCGCTCGCCTATGCCCAGTTCCTGCTGCTGTTGCTGTCGTTCCTGTGCCTGACCTGGGCCTTCATCGACAACGACTTCACCGTGCAGTACGTGGCCACCAACTCCAACAGCTTGCTGCCGCTGGCCTATCGCATCTCCGCGGTGTGGGGTGCCCATGAAGGCTCCCTGCTGCTGTGGGTGCTGACCCTGGGAGGCTGGACTGCGGCCGTTGCCATGTTCAGCCGTCGCCTGCCGCTCGACGCGGTGGCGCGGGTGCTCGGCGTGCTCGGCCTCATCTCGGTCGGTTTTACCGCCTTCGTGCTGTTTACCTCCGACCCCTTCATTCGTACCTTGCCCTACTTCCCGGTGGATGGGCGCGACCTCAACCCGCTGTTGCAGGACCCGGGTCTGATCTTCCACCCGCCGATGCTCTACATGGGCTATGTGGGCTTTTCGGTGGCCTTTGCCTTCGCCATCGCGTCCTTGATGACAGGTCGGCTTGATGCCACCTGGGCGCGCTGGTCCCGTCCCTGGACCATGGCTGCCTGGGTCTTCCTCACCCTGGGCATCGTGCTCGGCTCCTGGTGGGCCTATTACGAGCTCGGCTGGGGCGGCTGGTGGTTCTGGGATCCGGTAGAAAACGCCTCCTTCATGCCCTGGCTGGCGGGTACCGCCCTGCTGCACTCGCTGGCGGTGAGTGAAAAACGCGCCACCTTCAAGGCCTGGACCGTGCTGCTGGCGCTTTCCGCCTTCTCTCTGAGCCTGCTGGGTACCTTCCTGGTGCGCTCCGGCGTGCTGGTGTCGGTGCATGCGTTTGCCTCCGACCCGACCCGCGGCCTGTTCATTCTGGGCTTCCTGCTGGCGGTAATCGGTTCATCCTTGCTGCTGTTTGCCTTCAAGGGCTCCCAGGTGAGAAGCCACGGCAAGCACGAACTGTGGAGCCGCGAGACCCTGCTGCTGTGCAACAACATCATGCTGGTGGCGGGTCTGCTGACCGTGCTGCTCGGCACCCTGCTGCCACTGGTACACAAGGAGCTGGGGCTGGGCAGCATCTCCATCGGTACTCCCTTCTTCAACCACATCTACAGCTGGCTGATCATTCCGTTCGCCCTGTTGCTGGGGGTTGGCCCGCTGTTTCGCTGGCGCCGTCAGGAGCTGGGCGAGCTCAAGGGCAAGGTGGTGCTGGCACTGGTATTGAGCCTGGCCGCTGCCATTTTGCTGCCGCTGCTGCTGGCCGAGGAATTCAAGCCCTGGGCTGCGCTCGGTATCGGGCTTGGCGCTTGGATCATCGTGACCAGCGTGCAGGAGACCTGGGTGCGTGCCACCCACAAGCACAGCTTCGCCGTCGGCGTGCGCCGCCTTGGCAACAGCCACTGGGCGATGATCCTGGGTCACGTGGGCCTTGCGGTCAGCATCATCGGCATCGCCTGTACCCAGAACTACAGCATCGAGAAGGATCTGCGGATGCAGGCCGGCGATCGGGTCCAGTTTGCCGACTATGAGTTCGTCTTCACCGGCATCAAGGAGAAGAACGGCCCCAACTACGACGGCTTCAAGGGCGTACTGGAAGTGCACAAGGACGGCAAGCAGGTCGCCCTGCTCAAGCCGGAGAAACGCATGTACAAGGTGACCCGGATGCCGATGACCGAGGCGGCCATCGATGCCGGTTTCACCCGGGATCTCTACGCGGCGCTCGGCGAGCAGCTCGACAGTGGCGCCTGGGCGGTGCGGATCTACTACAAACCCTTCGTGCGCTGGATCTGGTTCGGCGGCGTCTTCATGGCCATCGGCGGCGTGCTGGCGATGCTGGACAAGCGCTACCGTTTCGGTCGTCGTGACGAGGAGGCCAAGGCATGAGCAAGAAGACCTGGTTGTTTCTGATCCCTTTCATCGTGTTTCTGCTGGGGGCCGTGTTTCTGTTCAAGGGGCTCTACTCCGATCCCACCAAGCTCGAGTCCGTGATGGTGGGCAAGGAGGTGCCCGTGTTCACCCTGCAGGACATCTATGACCTCAATAAACAGCATGACAGGAGCATCCTCAAGGGGCGCCCCATGTTGCTCAACGTCTGGGCCACCTGGTGCCCGACCTGCTATGGGGAGCACACCTACCTCAAGCAATTGGCGGGGCAGGGGATCTACATCGTCGGCATGAACTACAAGGATGAACGGGCCAAGGCCATCAACTGGCTGGCGGAGCTCGGCAATCCCTACCAGATCAATCTTTATGATCCCGACGGCATGCTGGGGCTGGATCTGGGGGTCTACGGCGCGCCGGAGACCTTCTTCATCGACAGTCAGGGCATCATTCGCTATCGCCACGTGGGGGACGTCAACCCCGAGGTGTGGGCCAGCACCCTCAAACCCATCTATGACGCCATGAAGTGAGGGAGAGCCTGATGAGAATGTTTATTGCGTCCCTGCTGCTGCTGGCGGGACTGGGCGGGGCAGGCCAGGCGCTGGCCGCCATCGATGTCTACACCTTTGACAGCGACGCCCAAGAGCAGACCTTTCGCGAGCTGACCAAGGAGCTGCGCTGCCCCAAGTGCCAGAACCAGGATATCGCCGACTCCAACGCGGGCCTGGCCAAGGACTTGCGTGACAAGACTTACCAGATGGTGCGCGAGGGCAAGGACAAGCAGGAAGTGGTGGACTACATGGTCGCCCGTTACGGCAACTTCATCCTGTACAACCCGCCGCTGATGGCGTCGACCCTGATCCTCTGGCTCGGCCCCCTGCTGGTGATCGTCATCGGTGTCGTCATGGTGGTGGTGCGCAGTCGCCGTCGTCCCGCGGCTGCTACGCCGGCGGATAGCGCCCTGAGCGCGGAGGAGCAGCGTCGTCTGGCTGCCCTGCTCAAAGAGGAAGAGAAACAATGACCGCATTTTGGATAGTGATCGCGGCCCTGCTGGCGCTGGTGAGCCTGGCGCTGGTGCTGCCGTTGTGGCGGGGGGAGGGCAAGCAGAGCATCAGCCGCTCGGCCCTCAACAAACAGCTCTATCGCCAGCGTCTGCTGGAGATCGGGGAAGAGCGCGAGCAAGGGGTGCTGGCGGAAGAGCAGGACACCCTGATCGAGCTGCAGCGCAGCCTGCTGGACGACATCCCCGACGTGGAGCAGACCGCCCGCGGCGGCAAGAGCATGATCTGGATCCCAGGTGTGCTGGTGCTGGTGGTGGTGAGCCTGGGGCTCTACTACAAGCTCGGCTCCTGGCAGGAGGTCAGCCGCTGGCAGGATGCCAACAGTCGGCTGGGCGAGCTCAGCAACCGCATCCTGGTGGAGCGGGACGCCGAGGTCACCGAGCAGGATCTGCTGGACTTCACCCTGGCCCTGCGTACCCGCCTGAAGGACGAGCCGAACGATTACCGCGGCTGGCTGCTGCTGGGTCGGCTGTCACTGGATGGCAATGATCCCGAGATGGCCCGCGAGGCGCTGGAGCGGGCCTACGGGCTGGCCCCGCAGAAGGCGATGGTGGCGGTGCCCTACGCCCAGGCACTGATGATGACAGGGGATGACGCGCAGGCCGACCAGCTGCTGCGGGTGGCTATTGCCCAGGATCCTGCCAATATCGAGGCGCGCTCCGTCTACGCCTTCATGGCGCTGCAAAAAGAGGACTTCAAGACCGCCCTGCAACGCTGGCGCGAGATGTTGCCGCTGATGGAGAAGGGTTCGACCCGTTACACCATGGTGGAGCGTTCCATCGACTACGCCGAGCAGCAGTTGAAGAAGCGCGGCATGGCCAGTGCGACCGTGCCGGCTGAGGCGAGCGGGCAGAACGTGGCCTCTGACCAGGTACTGGAGGTGAAGGCCGGCGAGTTCCCGCTCAAGGTGACGCTGGCCGATGGCATTGCACTGCCGGAAGATGCCCATCTGTTCGTGTTTGCGGTGATCCCCAACGGACCGCCCATGCCCATCGCGGTCAAGCGCATCCCGGGGCCGCACTTCCCGCTGACCCTGTCGCTGGGGGACGGTGACGCCATGATGGAAGGCAACAAGCTGGCCGCCTATCCCGAGCTGCAGTTCAAGGCGCGCCTCTCCCGTGGCGGCAACGTCATGAACAAGGAAGGGGCGTTTGAAGGTGTCTCCGTTCCGGTCGCGACCGGTTCGATTCCTTCAGCGCCGATTGACATCCGCATCGATCACGCCCTCTAATACGCCTTTGGCCCGGCTCCTCGATGGGGCCGGGCTGCCTATAATTCAGATTAATCACAATAAAAAGCTAGGACTTCCATATGTATGTGCGTGTAGGGGCATTGATGGTGGCCTTGTTGCTGGGCGGCTGTGCTGGCGGCCCGCCCAAGCAGGGGCCCGAGAGCCTTGACCTCAAGGAGACGCCGAGCCGGCCTGGTGCGACCAGCACGGCCAGCGATGGTCGTGACCCGTTTCAGGGCGCCAACCGGGCCATGTGGGCCGTCAACTACGATGTGCTGGAGCCCTATGTGGCCCGTCCCGTGGTGCACGGCTATGCCCGCTATATTCCGCAGGGAATGAAGGACGGCATCGAAAACCTGGTGGAAAACTTCAACGAGCCGAGCAGCATGGTCAACCATCTCATCACCGGCGATTTGAAGGGGGCGGGCACCAACCTGGGTCGCTTCACCCTCAACACCACAGTGGGTCTGCTGGGTATCTTCGATGTGGCCAAGCATGCCGGCCTGGCGCGCAACAAGCTGGAGCTCAATACCGTGCTGGGTCGTGCCGATATCGGTGATGGCGCCTACCTGATGGTGCCGGTGTACGGCCCGACCACCACCCGCAAGCTGGTGGGGGATACCGTGGATACGTTGTATTTCCCTTATGCCTTGCTGACTTTCCCGTTGAAGGTGGTGCACTGGGCGCTGGATGGTCTGGGTACCCGTTCCAAGCTGATCGATCAGGAGCGGATCATCGACAACGCGCTCGATCCTTATGCCCTGACCAAGGACTTCTATCTGCAGTACAACCAGAACAAGGTGACCGGTCGTCAGACCGAGCTCAAGCAAGAGCAGCAGGAGAAGCAAGATGACAGCAATCTGGACGACTATCTGGATGAAATCGACCAGTGATGCCAGCGCATCCGGCTCGAGTAACGTAACAAAGGCGCCCCTGCGGGCGCCTTTTTCGTCTCTGCTGTTGCACAGGCATAAAAAAACGCCCCGCAAGAGCGGGGCGTTTTGGCAAGAACGGGGCTATCAGGCAGCCAGGTTCTTGGCCACGAATTCCCAGTTGACCAGAGTCCAGAAGGTTTCCATGTACTTCGGACGCAGGTTGCGGAAATCGATGTAGTAGGCGTGTTCCCACAGGTCAACGGTCAGCAGCGGAGTGGTACCGGCTTCGGTCAGCGGGCAACCGGCGTTGGAGGTGTTGACGATGGCCAGGGAGCCGTCAGCCTTTTTCACCAACCAGGTCCAGCTGGAACCGAAGTTGCCGATGGCGGACTTGGTGAACGCATCCTTGAACTCGGCGAAGGAGCCGAAGGCCTTGGTGATGGCATCGGCCAAGGCGCCAGTGGGCTCGCCACCGCCGTTCGGGGAGAGGCAGTGCCAGTAGAAGGTGTGGTTCCAGATCTGGGCGGCGTTGTTGAAGATGCCGCCAGTGGAGGTCTTGATGATCTCTTCCAGAGACTTGCCTTCAAACTCGGTACCCGGCACCAGGTTGTTCAGGTTGACCACATAGGTGTTGTGGTGCTTGCCGTGGTGGTATTCCAGAGTTTCCTGGGAGATGTGCGGTTCCAGAGCATTGATTGCATAGGGCAGAGCGGGAAGTTCGAATGCCATTTTCTACTCTCCATTGGCTGGCCGTGCGAAGGCGACGGTTGCAAGACATTGCGTACTCTTTTCTATCTTGAAAAGAATTGTTCTTGAAATAAGGGGGCCAGATGGCCCAAAGCCCATCGATTGTACCAGCATCAAAGATGGGCTAACAACTCTTGATTCTCGCCATGATCCGGATCAAGCTGCGGCGTATTGATTCATCACTTCTTGCACCCGAGGTGGTTTGCCAGTTTGTG
Source organism: Aeromonas sp. Y318-1 (assembly GCF_027706125.1). Lineage (NCBI taxonomy): Bacteria > Pseudomonadati > Pseudomonadota > Gammaproteobacteria > Aeromonadales > Aeromonadaceae > Aeromonas > Aeromonas sp. Y318-1. Next base: position 93,902 of record NZ_JAPDCM010000012.1, on the reverse strand, counting down.
GTCTGCCCGGATTGCAGTAGAATGGCCGCCGAAATCGCTCTAGTGAGGCACCTATGGAAACTATTGAAAAGATCAAACAGCAGCTGGCTGAAAACCCCATCATCCTGTACATGAAGGGTTCCCCCAAGCTACCCAGCTGCGGTTTCTCTGCCCAGGCCTCCCAGGCCCTGATGTCCTGTGGCGAGCCGTTTGCTTACGTCGACATCCTGCAAAACCCGGATATCCGCGCCGAATTGCCGAAGTTTGCCAACTGGCCGACCTTCCCCCAGCTGTGGGTGGAAGGTGAGCTGGTCGGTGGCTGCGACATCATGATCGAGATGTTCCAGGCTGGCGAGCTGCAGACCCTGATCAAGGAAACTGCCGCCAAACACAAGCAGGATGACGCCACCGCAGAATAAGGCAGCATCTGCATCATGCAAAAAGGGGAGCCGCTGGCTCCCCTTTTTTATTTCACAACTTTATCTTACAACAGGCATCAGGCGATGCGTTCGATGCGTGCCATGTAGAAGCCATCGAAGCCGGTGGCGGCCGGGCTGACGGTGTGGTCATCCCGCAGACGGTAGTTTTCATTGGCAGCGAGGAACTTGTCCACCTGCTGACGGTTCTCTTCCGGCAGGATGGAGCAGGTTGCATAGACCAGCAGACCACCCACCTTCACCATCTGGCTATAGCGTTGCAGGATCTCCGCCTGCAGGGCAACCAGTACCGGCAGCCGCTCGGCGGTGTCGCGCCACTTGGCATCCGGGTTGCGCTTGAGCACGCCGAGGCCGGAGCAGGGCACGTCCAGCAGCACGCGATCGGCACTCTCTTTGAGGCGTTTGACGGTCTTGCTGCTGGTGATCACCCGGGTTTCCACGTTGTGGGCCCCGGCGCGGCGGGCGCGCTGCTTGAGGTTTTCCAGCTTCCACTCTTCCACATCCATCGCCAGCAGGCGGCCCTTGCCCTCCATCATGGCGGCCAGATGCAGGGTCTTGCCGCCAGCACCGGCGCAAGCATCGATGACGCGCATGCCGGGGCTCACTTCCAGCGCGGCCGCAACCTGCTGGGAGCCGGCATCCTGCTGCTCGAACCAGCCATCGGCAAAGGCCTTGGTACGAAACAGGGCGGCATCCGAGGTCACTTGCAGGGCTGAGTCGACCCCTTCCACTGGAATGGTGGTGACCTGCTCTTTGGCCAGTGCGGCCTGCAGCTCTTCACGGGTGCACTTGAGGCTGTTCACCCGCAGATAACGCTTGGGCATCCAGGCCAGCGCGGCACGTTCGGCAGGCCAGGCTTCGCCCAGTTGCTCGCTGCCGAGTTTTTCAAGCCAGGTCGGGCAACCATCCATCAGCACCGGGTTCTTCTTGGCTTCGGTCAGACGACGACGAAACGCCTCTTCATTGAAGCGATCCAGCGTCGGATGGTTGGGTTGGGCTATCTTGTGAAAAGCGTGCCAGCTGTGCAGCAGTGGCCAGACGTTCTTCTCGGCCTGACGGACCTGGATGCCGGTCAGGGCGCAATAGAGGCTGAGGCGACGCAGCAGATCGCCGGTGACCAGGGCAATCCTTGCCTGTTCTTGCGGTTTGAGTTCGATGCCGGAGAAGTGACGGGCATAGGCGCGATCCAGGGTGAGACCCTGGCCCAGCACATCGTCAACAATGGCAACGACCAGGTCCCCGAAACGGGGCAACAGTGGGGATTTGAGCATGAGATTAACCTTGGTCAGATAAAGACGAACCGTCGTCATGGTGACGCGGCTCAAAAACTGATAAATCCGCGCAATGATAGGGGCTAGACAGGGTTGGTGCAACACTCCCCATTCGGGGAATATCCGTCAGGTGGTGCTGGACTAAGCAGGGCGGCAGGCGAATGATGCCAGTTGCAGTTTGGGTGAGTGCATTTAAAAGGACTAAAAAGATGCAGTTGATGAAATTTTCTCCCTTGGCGCTGGTGGTAGCCAGCCTGATGAGCTCGGGTGGCCTTGCGGCCAAGGAGTGGGACACGGTGGTGGCGCGCGCCAGCGCCGCCGACGGCTATGAAGTGCGGGCCAACCAGTTTCGGGTCGCCAAGGTGCCCATCGATTATTTTGCCGGCCTGCAGGCCGGGGCCCGTGCGCTGACCCTGCCGTTGCCCGACGGGGGAGAGGTGACCTTCACCCTCGAGGCCTATGATCTGCTGCCTGCCGATCAGGCGGCCAAATTCCCCGAGATCCTGACCTTCAAGGGTCATAACCCGGCGGCACCGGTAGAGACGGGACGTTTTGACCTGGGGCCGCTGGGCTTTCACGCCATGTTCACCCATCAGGGCAAGACGGTGTTCGTCGACCCGCTGCGCAATGCCGACGGTTATGCCGTCTATTACCAGCAGGATGCCTACAGCCGGCTGGAGGAGGACGCGGACAAGGTTATCGGCAGCGAGGCCAGCAGGGCGCTGGCGCACAAGGTGCAGGTGGATGGCAACGTGCGCAAGCGTTACGTCATCGCCATTTCGGCGGCGGGGGAGTACACCCAGTTCCACGGTGGCTCCAAGGTGCTGGCCACCGCGGCCATCGCCACCCTGCTCAACCGGGTCAATGAGGTATACCAGCGCGACGTGGGGGCCGAGTTTCAGCTGGCCAGCGGCAACGACAACATCATCTTTACCGATCCGGCCAGCGATCCCTTCACCAATGGTGATGCCGACGTCGACATCAACAGCGTGGTGCAGGCCAATGCCCAGACCCTGCCCAGCGCGCCGCTTGGACCGTTCGACATTGGCCATGTGGTCAATACCGGGGGCGGCGGGCTGGCCAATCTCGGTGCGCTCTGTACCGCCACCCGTTCGCAGGGCATGACCGGCTCAGCCACCCCGGTGGGGGATGCCTTCTTTATCGACTACGTGGCCCACGAGATCAGTCACCAGTTCGGCGCCGACCACACCTTCAACGGCACCACCAACAGTTGTGGCAGCGGCAATCGGGAGGCGACCCAAGCCTGGGAGCCGGGCAGCGGTACCTCCATCATGGCCTATGCCGGGATCTGCGGGGACGAGAACATCCAGCCCCACAGCGACCCCTATTTCCACAGCAAGTCCATCGAGCAGATGCGAGCGCACATGGCGACCGTGCCGGCCTGTGGTACCACCCTCAACCTCGTCAACAATGCGCCCCAGGCGGCGGCCGGGGCCAGCCGCATCATCCCGGCCAACACGCCGTTCGTGCTCAAGGGGGCTGGCGCCGATCTGGACGGGGATCCTCTGACCTACACCTGGGAGCAGATCGACCTGGGCACGGAATCGAGCAGCCCGGCCACCATGGTGGACGACGGCAGCCGGCCGCTGTTTCGCTTCGTTTCCCCCACCAGCTCGGCGGAGCGGATCCTGCCGAGCCTGCCCTCCTTGCTCTCGGGCATGCTCGCCAAGGGCGAGGCCTGGCCCACCACCAACCGGGATCTCAACTTCCGGCTGACGGTGCGTGATGGCAAGGGCGGTGTCGCCAGCGACGACATGAAGGTCCAGGTGGTCAACACCGGCAGCGCCTTCCGGCTGACCGCCCCGCTTGGGGTGGCGTTGACGCCGGGGGCCAGCCAGGCGGTCAGCTGGGATGTGGCCGGCACCACGCTGGCGCCGATCAGCTGCAGCAAGGTAGACCTGTTCATCACCCAGAATGAGGGGGCCAGCTGGAGCAATCTGGCGGTCAGCCAACCCAACAGTGGCGCCGCCACCGTCACCCTGCCGGCGGATCTGGCCAGCGCCGCACGCCTCAAGGTGGCCTGCAGCGACAACATCTTCTTCGCCATCAGTCCGGCCAAGCTGCCGGTCGTCCAAAGCGGCGGCAGCTCGGGCGGTGGCGGCGGTGGTGGTGGCGCCCTCGGTCTCTGGACTCTGGCGCTGGCCCTGCTGGGTTGGCAACGGAGGCGCGGATGAGGGCTGGCTGGCTGGTGCTGGTGTCCCTGCTTGGCGGCTGCCAGGCGGACGCCGATACCCTGGAGCAGGCGGTCAGCGCCAGTCTGGCCAAGCAGGATTACCGGCTGATCGTGCGGGCCGGGCGCGGCGAGGTGGCGCCCGGCATCGCGCCGGAGCAGCAGGCCTCGGCCAAGGCGCGCTGCGGCGTGCGCTACCTCGATGGCCTGGGGGATGTCATCAAGCCCGGGCAGGAAGAGGCCCAGGCCAAGCTGGCGGCCTACGCGGCGGATTACAACCGGCGCATGCTGGCGCATTGTCCCGCTGCCTCTGGCAAGCAATAAGCCTGCCGGCGGGCATGGCGTACCAAGAGCGTGTGAAGGACATACCAAGGGGGGAGGCGTGAGCCTCCCTCTTTTTTGCAGCCGCCATTTGCCGGTCACAAGGCTTGTACCCATGGCGTGCTCGTCGCACAATGCCAGCACGCATGGCCGCATGGGCGGCAAAGAGAGAAGGAAAATCAAGATGATGGATGTAGCCGATCTGCGCCGCGAATACACCCGGGGTGGATTGCACCGGGCCGATCTGCCGGCCGAGCCCCTCGCCTTGTTCGAGAAGTGGCTGGCCCAGGCGTGCGAGGCCAAGCTGACCGATCCCACCGCCATGGTGGTGGGCACCGTCGATGCCGACGGCCAGCCCTGGCAGCGCACCGTGCTGCTCAAGCATTACGATGCAGAGGGCATGGTGTTCTACACCAACATGGGCAGCCGCAAGGCGCATCAGCTGGAGGGCAACCCCCGCATCAGCCTGCTGTTTCCCTGGCACACGCTGGATAGACAAGTGCATGTGACCGGCCGGGTGGAGAAGATGAGCACCTTCGAGGTGATGAAGTACTTCCACAGCCGCCCCAAGGACAGCCAGATCGCCGCCTGGGTTTCTCAGCAGTCGACCCGCATCTCGGCGCGCGGTGTGCTGGAGGCCAAATTCCTCGAGCTCAAGCAGAAGTTTGCCAATGGCGAAGTGCCGCTGCCGAGCTTCTGGGGTGGTTTTCGGGTGCGGATCGACACGGTCGAATTCTGGCAGGGGGGCGAGCATCGCCTGCACGACCGTTTCTACTACACCCGCGAGGGGGAAGGCTGGCACATCGAGCGGTTGGCGCCCTGAGTGCCCGCTGCCGCTGACAAGGAGTCTGTATGCGTCTGTATGGCGATCTGAAGTCCGGCAACTGCTACAAGCCCTGGTTGCTGGCCCGCTGGCTTGAGTTGCCCCTCGACTGGGTGCCGGTGGATGTGCTGGCGGGGGAGACCCGTACCCCCGATTTTCTGGCCATCAACCCCAACGGCAAGATCCCGGTGCTGGAGCTGGCCCACGGCGATACCCTGGCAGAGTCCAACGCCATCCTCTTCTATCTGGCGCAGGGCTCGCCCCTGTGGCCGACCGAGCCGCGCCAGCAGGCCGAGGTGCTCAAGTGGCTGTTCTTCGAGCAGTACAGCCATGAGCCCTATATCGCGGTAGCCCGTTTCATCGTGCACTATCTGGGGCGGCCGGAGTCTCAGGAGGCGCGCCTCGACGGGCTCAAAGCCGGCGGTGAAAAGGCGCTGGCGGTGCTGGAGCAGCAGCTCAAGCAGAGTCCCTACCTGTGCGGTGAGTCCCCGACCATCGCCGACATTGCGCTTTACGCTTACACCCATGTGGCGGAGGAGGGGATCTTCTCGCTGCAGGGCTGGCCAGCCATTCGCGACTGGATCGCCCGTATCGAGGCGCATCCCCGTCACCTGAGCCTGCCGGCTGCCTGCCAGGCCGGCTGATGGAGCTGCTGATCGAGCGGGCCCTGTGGCAGCCCCACTGGGCGCCGGTGCTGCAAGCCTGGCAACGGCAGGGCGGCCGCTGGCTGTTGCTGCAGAGCAAGGTCGATGAGGGTTTGCCGAGCGACACCGGCGGACTCTGGTCCTGTTGTCCGCCCGATGGCGTGCGTTCGGCCAGCGCGCTGCTGGCCGCCTGGCTGGATGGTGACTTGCCTGCCCAGCCTGCGAGGGATCCGAGCCGCCAGATCCTGATCAGCGGCTCGGCCTCCCTGCTGACCCTGGCCCGGGAGGAGGGGCTGCTGACGCTGGGGCTACAGGGCGCCGATCTGACGCTGACGGCGCAAGACGATCTGGGCGCCGTGCTCAACCGCCTGCTGGCCCGCCGCCTGACGGTGCCGGTGCTGACCGAGCCCGCCTCGCCGTCGGGGCCAGCCCTGCAACTGCGTCCCCTGCTGGCGTGCGATGAGGCCGACGTGGTGCGCTATTGCAGCGATGCGGCGCTCGCCCGCTACACCCTCAACATCCCCCATCCCTACCCGCCGGAGGCGGCCCGTGACTGGTTGGCCGGCTGCTGGCGCAAGGCGGCGCTCGAGCTGGGCTGGAGCTGGGCGCTGACCCTGCCAGTAGGGGAGGGCCAGGCGCCGCTGGTGGGGGTGATCTCGCTGCACTGGAACGGCGAGCTCGCCTGGTGGGTGGGCGTGCCCTGGCAAAATCGCGGGCTGGCGACCCGGGCCGCCCGGCTGGTAAAGGCCTTTGCGTTTGACCGGCTGCAACTGCCGGTGCTGACCGCCCGCCATATGCCAGGCAATCTGGCCTCCGGCCGGGTGATGGCCAAGCTGGGTATGCGTTACTGCGGTCGGCGCGAGCTGAGTGGTCAGCCGCCGTGCGAGGTGAGCTACTGGCAGTTGGAGCGAAGCCAGACGCTCGCGGCCCCGCTCAAACGGCAGTTGGCCCCTCTGCTGGCCGACGAACGGGTGGTGGCGGCCATCCTGCAAGCAGGCGCTGAGGAGGGTGAGCCGAGGCGGCTGGCCCTCTTTCTGGCGCGGCCGGAGCCAGAGGGCGGACTGGCTGTCGACTCCCTGCCCGAGCAGGAGGACGACGGGCCGCTGGCGGTGGAGTATCACGATCAGGCGGCGCTGGCGCAGGCCGAGCCGGACCAGCTCTACTTGTACCGGGGGCTGCTGCTCAAGGACTGTGAAGAGCAGGGGCTGGCCTATCTGCAGCAGCTGGCCAGCCTGCAGCGCCAGGGGCCGGCTCCGCTCACGCTGGCGGAGCGGCGTCAGCGGCTCGGCTGGCTGGGCACCTTGGCCCGCCGGGCGAGCGGCGAGAACACACAGGGGAATGGCGTCAGTCGCCGTTATCACCAGCTTTGGCTGCTGGTGGAGTTGCCCACCCTCATCGACGAGCTGGCCGGACGCTGGCATCGCGGACCAGACCAGACGCTGAGCTGGCTGGAGCAGACGGATGCCGAGCTGTTTGCGGCCTATCGGGCGGCCATCACCACCCTGCAACCGAGCGATCTGCAAATCGTGCTGCGCCTGCTGGCCGCGCGGTTTCCTGAGTCCACCCTCCCATTTCTCGACAAAGGTGCTCAGGGCGGCGGTCAGTTTGTGGAATAATGCCCGCTCTGCTGTACGAGGAGTAACGCTGTATGCTGAGAACCGAGCGCCCCGGCGACATGCTGCCGGTCTATGACCTGGTGAGCGCCGCCTTTGGCCGTTCCGACGAGGCCGAACTGGTCAACCGCCTGCGCGAATGTGGCGCCGCCGTGGTGACCATGGTCGAGGAGGAGGAGTACGAGTTCATGGGGCACCTGATGCTGAGCCCGATCACCATTAACGGCATGGAAGGGCCCTGGCTCGGTCTTGCGCCCGTGGCGGTCCATCCCGATTGGCAGGGGCAGGGCATAGGGTCGGATCTGGTACGCGAGGGGCTGGACACGGCGCTGGAGATGGACTGGAAGGCGGTGGTGGTGCTGGGTGACCCGACCTATTACAGCCGCTTCGGTTTTCGCCCCGCCAGCGAGTTCGGCCTGCACTGCATCTACGAAGTGCCCGCCGACTGCTTCATGGCGATGGAGCTGCAGGAAGGCGGCCTGACCGGGATGCAGGGCGAAGTGCTTTACCACCCGTTGTTTGACGAGCTGCCTGACGAAGCGCCGCTCGAGGCATGAATGGTCTATATCTGTGAAAAAGGCGCCCTCGGGCGCCTTTTTTATCTCTGTCCGTCAGCTCAGCTGAAGAACCAGTAGCCGCGGTTGACCAGCCGGGTCAGCAGTTGCAGGAAGCCGGCCTGATCGGCAAGCTCCACCATGTCGGCCTGGGTGACCATGTCCTTGTCACACAAGAGCGAAATGGCGGCGGCATCCTCGCTTGGCAGCGTCCAGGCTTCGCCATCGATATAGCACTGCTGGCTCTCGCCGCTGAACCAGACGGTGCGCAGGCCCGGCACCTTGATGGCGGGCTCGCCCTGGGTCAGCAGGTCGGCCACTTCCTCGGCGCTGTAGTCCGGCTCCACCGGATTGACGTCCAGATCGTGCTTGGCCTCGGAGATCATGGTGCCGAACCACTCCTTGAACAGGGTCTCGTCATCGAGGGCCTGCTGCATCAGCTCGCGCAGACGGTGCAGCTCGTGGGGCTGGATCTCGCCGTGACGGGCGCGGGGCTTGAGGTCGGCATCGCCGTAACGCTCGGTGCGCACCTCGTTGTCGATCAGGTGATCGGCAAAGGAGGAGATAAGCGCCTTGGCATCCGGCGCGCGGAAGCCCACCGAGAAGTTCAGGGACGGCTCGATGGCGTAGCCCTCGTGGGGGAATCCAGGTGGGATGTAGAGGATATCGCCCGGCTCCATGATGACGTCGATGATCGCCTCGAACGGCTCGCAGTGCAGCAGGGCCGCGTGGGCGGCGAACTCGTTCAAGGGTTTAGCATCGCCGACGCGCCAGTGGCGTTTGCCCTGGCCCTGGGTGATGAAGACGTCGTAGTTGTCGATGTGGGGGCCGACCCCGCCGTGAGGGGTGGAGAAGCTCACCATCACATCGTCAAAACGCCAGCCCGGAATGAACTGGAACGGCAGCGCGAGTTCGTTGACCTCGGGGGCCCAATGGTTGCAGGCCTGCACCAGCACGGTCCAGTTCTCTTCACCCAGGTGATCGTAGGATTCGAAGGGGCCGTGGGCAGCCTCCCACTTGTTGTTGAAGCGGGTGACGAGGCGCGATTCAATCACCTCTTCCATGGCCAGACCCGCCAGCTCGTCCGGGCTGATGGGATCCTGAAAGTCGGTGAAGCCGCCCTTGATGAGCAGTGGGCGCTTCTGCCAGTAGTGCTCGAGGAAGTGAGCGATATCCAGATTGAGTTGGTACATAGATCTTCTCGTCAAAGGGTTCGACAAAGGTCAAGAGAGGTCTTGCCGGAGGCGGTGGCTGGCCTCGGGCAAGACCTCTTGCAAAGGGTGTATAGGGTGCCACATAAAATAACCGGGGCCCTGTTGCAGATCATGCACAGGGCCCCGGTGGTGTCACTTATTCGCTTATTTCAGCAGATCGACCAGACGCTGGGCGTCGCCGATGTAGTTGGCCGGGGTCAGCTTCTTCAGCTCGACCTTGACGGCTTCCGGCAACTCCAGGGTGTCAATAAAGGTACGCATCCCTTCGGCATCGACGCGGCGGCCACGGGTCAGCTCTTTGAGCTTCTCGTAGGGCTTCTCGATGCCGTAACGGCGCATCACGGTCTGGATCGGCTCGGCCAGCACTTCCCAGTTGGCATCCAGATCGGCAGCCATGGCTGAGTCGTTGGCTTCCAGCTTGGAGATGCCCTTGAGGGTCGCCTGATAGGCAATCAGGGAGTAGCCCACCGCCACACCAAGGTTGCGCAGCACGGTCGAGTCGGTCAGATCCCGCTGCCAGCGGGAGATGGGGAGCTTGCTCGCCAGATGCTGGAACACGGCGTTGGCCAGACCCAGATTGCCTTCGGAGTTCTCGAAGTCGATGGGGTTGACCTTGTGCGGCATGGTGGAGGAGCCGATTTCGCCGGCGATGGTGCGCTGCTTGAAGTGGCCCAGGGAGATGTAGCCCCACACATCGCGATCGAAGTCGATCAGGATGGTGTTGAAGCGGGCCATGGCGTCGAACAGCTCGGCGATGTAGTCGTGCGGCTCGATCTGGGTGGTGTAGGGGTTCCAGGTCAGACCCAAGGAGGTAACGAACTCCTCGGAGAACTGGTGCCAGTCCACATCCGGGTAGGCGCTGATGTGGGCATTGTAGTTGCCGACCGCGCCGTTGATCTTGCCGAGGATCTCCACCGCCATGATCTGCTTGTACTGGCGCTCCAGCCGGTAGGCGACGTTGGCCATCTCCTTGCCCATGGTGCTCGGGGTGGCCGGCTGACCGTGGGTACGGGAGAGCAGCGGCATGTCACGATACTCGTGAGCCAGGCGCTTGAGCTCGGAAATCAGCTTCTCGCAATAAGGCTTGATGACCTCTTCGCGGGCGGTTTTCAGCATCAGGCCGTGGGAGTTGTTGTTGATGTCTTCCGAGGTGCAGGCGAAGTGGATGAACTCGCTGACTGCGGCCAGCTCCGGGTTCACTTCGACTTTCTCTTTGAGGAAGTACTCCACCGCTTTCACATCATGGTTGGTGGTGCGCTCGATCTGTTTGATGCGGGCGGCATCCTGCTCGTTGAAGCTCTGGACTATGCCGTCGAGCAGGGCACTGGCGGCCGCGCTCAGGGCAGGGACTTCCGGTATCCCGGCGTGGCTGGCCAGTTTTTGCAACCAGCGCACCTCGACTTCGACGCGAAAACGCAGCAGGCCGAATTCGGAGAAGATAGGGCGCAGGGCATCGGCCTTGTCGCCATAACGACCGTCAATCGGGGAAACAGCAGTCAGCGCGGACAGCTCCATGGGGTGAACTCCTGATGATTGGTGTGGGGGATCCGTATCCACTCATGCGTGGGCCCAGGGTGTCAGCAAGGGGATGTGCGGCTGCCCGCCTTGCTGTCGTCCCTCGGCCTGCGCGCGAGCCGATGATTAGTAACGTTTGGCCAGCTCCACCATCTTCTTGCGAGCGAAGATGATCTGGGTGCGGCTGCCACCGAGCTGACGCCACAGCACGCAGGCCCGGATGCCTGCCAGCAGCAGGGTGCGCACCTTGTGCTGCACCAGCGGCTGCTGCAGGAACAGCGGGGTACCCGCCACCTGGATGCGCGGCCCGATGGGGCTGATGAGATCGCTGTAGATGCTCGCCATGTTGGCCAGGATCTGCTCGTCGAGCAGATCGAAGTGTTGTTGCTGGCGGCCAATCTGGCTGATCCGCTCACCCAGCATGTTGAGGATGTCCTTGCGCTTGGCCAGCTTGCGCTCCAGCGCAATCAGGCTCACCACGTAGCGGGTCAACTCGGCATTCTTCTGGCTGCCGTCGGCTCCCAGCTGCTCGACCAGCGCGCGGTAGCCGTCTCGAATGGCCAGATGGGTGTTGTTGAACACCTCGAGCGGCTGGCTCGGGTTGGTCACCAGAATGCTGGAGAGGCTCTCGCGCAGGGCCGCTTCGTCGCAGCTGCCGTCACGGGCCACCTTCTGCACCAGATAGGCGGCCTGGCAGATGCCGGCAAAGGCCATGGTTCTGTCTTGGAATTTGTCGCTCATATCTTCGCGGCCTTGTTCTGTTCATTCACTGGCAGATATCCGCTGCAGGCCATGATCCGGCCTTGAAATTTGTCGCTCATATCTTCACAGCCCTGTTTTGTTCATTCATCGGCCGATGCCATGAGCCGGCCTGGAAGTTGCCAATCATGTATCGCTGCCTTGTGCTGTTTTGTCTTTGTCCCCTCTCCCTCAGGGAGAGGGTCAGGGTGAGGGTGGTTACCCCCTCATCCCCAACCCTTCTCCCGAGAAGGGAGAAGGGAGTACAGCGCGGACGCTCGTGAGCGCCCAGCCCTTAGACCGGATGGCTGAAACGTTGTTCGATGATGCCGCCGCCCAGACACACTTCCCCGTCGTAGAAGACGGCGGACTGACCCGGGGTGACCGCAGCCTGCTTCTCGTCGAAGATGACCCGGATGGTCTCATCGTCGATGGGCTGGATCAGGCAGGGAATATCTTCCTGCCGATAGCGGGTCTTGACGGTGCAGCGGCGCGGCGCACGAATGGGGGTGCGATCCACCCAGTGCAATTGGCTGGCGATGAGGCCATCGGAGTAGAGGCGGGGATGCTCACCCTGCGCCACCACCAGCACGTTGCGCTCCACCTCTTTGTCGACCACATACCAGGCCTCTTCGGTGGCATCTTTGCGACCACCGATACCGAGCCCCTTGCGCTGGCCCAGGGTGTGATACATCAGACCCTGATGCTCGCCGATCACCTTGCCATCCACGGTCTCGATTTTACCGGGCTGGGCGGGCAGGAACTTGGCCAGGAAGTCCTTGAATTTGCGCTCACCGATAAAGCAGATGCCGGTAGAGTCTTTCTTCTTGGCGGTGATGAGATCCAGCTGCTCGGCGATGCGGCGCACCTCGGGTTTTTCCAGGCAGCCAACCGGGAACAGGCTCTGACCCACCTGAGCTTCGCTCAAGGTGTAGAGGAAGTAGCTCTGATCCTTGTTGGTATCCAGGCCGCGCAGCAGGCGCGGGCGGCCGGTGCTGTCGTCACGGCGCACATAGTGGCCGGTGGCGATGTAGGTGGCCCCCAGCTCTTCGGCGGCAAACTCCAGGAACGCCTTGAACTTGATCTCCTTGTTGCACAGGATATCGGGGTTCGGCGTACGGCCTGCCTTGTACTCTTCGAGGAAGTGCTCGAACACGTTGTCCCAGTACTCGGCGGCGAAGTTGATGGTGTGGAGTTTCATCCCCAGCTTGTCGCAGACGGCCCTGGCATCAGCCAAATCCTGGGCGGCAGAGCAGTACTCGTCCGTGTCGTCTTCTTCCCAGTTCTTCATGAACAAGCCTTCGACCTGATAGCCCTGCTGCTGGAGCAGGTAGGCCGAGACGGAAGAATCCACGCCGCCGGACATGCCGACGATCACCTTGATTTGGCTGTTGTCTGTCATTAGTCGAAGTTACCAGTTCGTTTAAACGGGGCGTATTCTACCAGAATTTCGCGCCCCCGGTCACATATCCATGCCGCCGTTCCCATCAGGAACCTGGCAGCAGGAAATCGTTTTTCTTGTCTCGGCCCGATCGCGTCAAAAAGAGCTTCCAACGGCTCTCAGATGAAGGCCTTGAGGGCCGACAGCGGCAAGCGGGTGCCGGCCAGGTAGTCCTGAATGCACTGCCACACCAGAGGGCTGCGCAGGGCTTGTTTGCACTCGGCGATCTCCGCCAGGGTGAGCCAGTGGCAGGCCAGCACGTCGCCGTCAGGATCCTCTGGATGGTGCTGACCCGGCGCCTTTTCAAGGTCGAAGATGACGGCGGTACGCACAAAGGTGGCCTCGCTGTCCGCCGGCTTGTAGAGATAGACTCCGAGCCAGCCGGTGGGGGCGGCGGTGAGCCCGGTCTCTTCCTTCAGCTCGCGGCAGGCCGCCTGGATGAGATCTTCCCCCGGCTCCACATGGCCGGCGGGCTGGTTGAAGCGGCGCTGGCCCTTGATCTCCTCTTCCACCAGCAGGAAGCGGCCCTGCCAGTGTACCAGGGCGGCCACGGTGAGGCGGGTGGGCAGCGGTGGGTGATCGCTCATAGGGACTCCTTGTCTGGTTGGCTGTGCCCCCGGTGGGGCGCTCGCTTCAAGTGTGCTGTTCAGGTGACGACACGCAGGCCAAATGGCTTACGCGTGTTATTCCGACGGCTTGCTACGGGCCGGGCGACGGGCGGTGGTGCGCCCGCCGCTGCGATGGCCGGGGCGCGGCTCGGCTTCGCGGTTGCCCCGCCCTTGGCCGGGTGCCTGCTCTTGGCCCTGATGCAGGGGGCGGCGAGCCGCTCGCGGTGCGTTGTGGCTGCCTGTCCCTTGCGGCCTGGCGGATGCCCGTGCTTTCCCTTGCGTGGTAGTTGGCCGAGGGGCCGGTGCCAGCTCGGGGGCGGGCAGGGCGCGGCTCTCCCCCGGTGCCAGCGCGTCGAGGGTCCAGTCGCCGATGGCGTAGCGGATAAGGCGCAAGGTGGGGTGGCCGATGTGGGCGGTCATCCGCCGCACCTGGCGGTTGCGCCCCTCCACTATCTTGATCTCCAGCCAGCAGGTGGGGATCTCCTTGCGCTCGCGAATGGGCGGGTTGCGTGGCCACACGGCAGGTTCCTCCATGATGCGCGCCCCGGCGGGCAGGGTCATGCCGTCGTTGAGTTCCACTCCGGCGCGCAGGGCAGCCAGTTTCTCCTCGCTTGGCACTCCTTCCACCTGCACCCAGTAAGTCTTGGGGGTCTTCTCTCCCGGCTGGGTGAGGCGCGCCTGCAGCTTGCCGTCGTTGGTGAGCAGCAACAGCCCCTCGCTGTCCCGGTCGAGCCGGCCCGCGGCATAGATACCGGGCTCGGTGATGTAATCCTTGAGGGTCTCGCGGCCCGCCTCGTCGGTGAACTGACAGAGCACCATGTAGGGCTTGTTCAACAGCAGCAGCTTGCGATCGGCCGGGGCGGGGGCCGGTTTGCGCTCGCCCTCCTTGTCTCTCATGGCGTGCTGCGCCTCCCGGCGTTGGGATGGGCGCGTCATGGCGGGCCCTTTGGCCTTGTGCTCGGTGTCAGGGCGGGGGGAGAGGGAGAGACGGGGGCGGGTTGATTTCATCGCATGCATACCAAAAACAGGGGAAGGGCGAGTGTACCACAGGGGGCTGTCGCGGGCATGAACGACGGGGACGGGAGGCCAGCTGCTCAGCCGAGCAGGCCGTCGATGACGATGGCCTGACGGGCGGGGGCGGAGCCGGCGTGCAGCAATGCGGTGCCCACCTGCTCGTCCATCAGTGCGCGGGCCAGCCGGGTGAGGGGGCGCAACTGCTCGGGAGCCAGACCGGTGGGCACTGCCAGCAAAATCAGGGTCTGCACCGGCCCGAGTGCGGAGCCCCACTCGATGGGCTCGCTGCTGCTGAGCAGCGAGAGCGCGGGTCGACGGATGGCGGGGCAGATGACGTGGGGCATGGCGAGCCCGGGCCGGATGATGGTGGCGGCCAGTTGCTCGCGCGCGGCGATGGCCTGCTCCAGCGCTGGCCTGTCGCTTATCAGCGCGGCGGGCAGCAGATCCACCAGCACCGCCAATGCCTGGCCCTTGTCGAGGGGCGCCGTGGCATGGCCAAGTTGAGCCAGGGTGAAGCAATAGTCGGGCAGCGCCTGGCCCAGGCGCTGCTCGGCCAGGGTGGCACTGCCGGGGCGCCCCAGCGGCTGGCCTAGCTCCACGCACCAGCAGGTGAAGGCCATGTGGGCCAGCTCGGCATCTAGCCCCTCGATCAGCAGCAGACAGAGATCGCCGGGCTGGGTGGCCAGGGTGAGCAGGGAGAGCTGGTTGGTCGCCTCTACCGCCTGATGGCGGGTGACGTTGATGAACTGGATATGGGACTTGAACAGCCCGGCCAGCCGGCTCAACTGCTTGGCCTGGGTGATGGTGAGCCCCAGCCGGCAGTGAAAGGAGATCTCGCGGATCAGCATTCAGACGCCGGGGGCGGCGGCCTTGAGCACGGCCACCGCATCGAGCAGCACCGCCTCCAGCGCGACCTGGTGGATGGGACAGCCGAGGAAGCGATCTTTTTGCTCAATCTCGATATCGGAGGCGATCAGCACCAGATCGGCGCCTGCGATGTCGCGGGCGGTGAGGATGTTCTCCAGCCCCATGGCCCCCTGGGTTTCGACCTTGATCTTGAGCCCCAGCTTGTCGGCGGCTTTTTGCAGCGCCTCGGCGGCCATGTAGGTGTGGGCGATGCCGGTGGGGCAGGCGGTGACGGCGAGGATCTTCATGGGCTCTCACGGCAAGTTTGGGTGGGGCAACAAGATAGCGCCAAGGGGCGGCCTTGCCAAAGGGGCGGAGGCAAAAATGGGATCCCGACTGCGCTCTGTTGAAGGGATGGGCAAGGGGTGAGCGCTTTTGTGGCCCCAAAAGGGACAAGTGGGGAAAAGAGAGGATAAAAAACGGCCCGCCAGAGGGCGGGCCGAATGCTCACTACGGAGTGAAACCGTGCTGCCGGGCAGTGACTGCCCGGTCTGCTTGGGCGGATGCCGGGGCTCAGACGGACTGGGTGGCCAGGGTGGCAGCTTTGAGCTCGCGCTGGTTCAGACGGACTGGGTGGCCAAGGTAGCTGCTTTCAGTTCACGCTTGATGCGGCGGATCTTGCGCTCTTCGGCGACCGCGACGCAGGCCATCAGCACCAGACAGGCGGCGGCGGCCATGTCCAGCGCGGCGAAGGTGCCGGTCCAGCCGGTCAGGCCGAAGATAGGGGTGCCGTCGGCAATCATGCCCAGACCCAGCTTGGCGAAGCTGTCACCGATGAGGTAGGCGAAGGTGCCCTTGACGCCATCGGCCACGCTGATGCCCTGCTTGGGTACGAAGCCCACGGCGGCCACGCCGATCAGCAGTTGCGGACCGAACACCAGGAAGCCAAGCAGGAACAGGGATCCCAGGAACATGAACTGGGTGGTGGCGTGCTGGTAGAGCCCCAAGGTGGCGATGATCAGCGCCAGCGCGATACAGGCCACCAGACCACGGCGACCGTTGGCCAGATCCGAGAGGTAACCCCACATCAGGGTACCGACCAGAGCGCCCACTTCGAAGAAGGTAAAGCCCTGGATGGCTACTTCCTTGGAGAAACCGAGCTCCTGGTGGGCATAGACGGTGGACCACTGGTCGATACCGATGCGCACCACGTAGAGGAAGATGTTGGCAAAGCAGAGCAGCCAGATCACCTTGTTCATCAGCACGTACTTGACGAAGATCTGCCACTTGGTCAGCTGCTGCTCTTCGGTGGCGATATCTTCTTCGCTGGCCACTTCGTCAAACAGCTCTTCCACCTTGCCCAGACCATAGGCTTCCGGCGAATCGCTACCAAAGCGCAGGCCGATGAAGCCGACGATCAGCGCGATGATGGAGGGGAAGATGAACATGCCGAGCACGTTGCCATCGAACAGGTAGTTGGCACCGAACAGCGCCACCCCGGCCGCACCGGCCCCGCCCACGTTGTGGGAGAGGTTCCACATGCCGAGGTAGGTGCCGCGCTTGTTGCGGGGCGTCCACTTGGTGATGGTGGAGTAGCTGCAGGAGCCGCCACAGCTCTGGAAGAAACCGCTGGCCGCGTAGAAGAAGATCATCAGGTAGAGGCTGAAACCCGTGCCGCCCATGCTGGCACTGAAGCCCAGCATGCAGAGGGAGGAGAGGATCAGCATCAGCGGCAGGAACTGCTTGGTGTTCTTGCCATCGGCATAGTAGGAGACGATGGTCTTGCCCACCCCGTAGGTGATGGAGAAGCCAAGGCCGATCATGCCGAGCTCGGTCATGGAGAGACCGTACTCCTGGATCATGTCGTTCTGCGCAATGTTGAAGTTCTTGCGGATCAGATACATGGTCAGGTAACCGATGAACACAACCAGATAGGATTGCATAAACGGTTTGAACCAGAGCTTGCGCCGGGCTTCGACCGGCAGGTTCAGGGTGGGGACCCGGACCTGTTCGAGCAGTTTAAACATCTTCGTTCATCCTCTGCGAGATAGACGCTGTTTCCGCCGCGTTCCTCCCTTTTTGATTGGAGTTGGAGGTCACGCCACGGAAAGAACAACAGGAAGCGGGCGCGGTGCGCGGCGAGCCCCTGTCGATTGAACCCATGCCCGTCCCTTGCGCCGTGGCGCGGGTCGGGTAACGACATCAGGTAGCGTGACTTTAATGAGGCGCGCTGCAAATGGCGTGAGAGCCATCCCTAGGGGGGGTAGGAAAATTTCCTAGTTTGGCGGGATCCGGCCGCGAAGCGTGAAGAGGATCACAAGCCGGCGTCGTACAGCAGAGGTGGACGGGCTCTCTCGAACCCGACAAAAGAGGAGGCCACCCGCAGGTGGCCTCGTCCGGTTTGGTCGCTCCCAGCAGGGAGGCTTGGTTGGACGGGGATCAGGCGGCCTTGGCCAGGGTCACCTCGTCACTCTTCTTGACCCGCAGTTTTTTCAGGGCAACCGCGACCACGCCGGTGACGATGGCGCCGCAGATCATGCAGAGCAGGGCCAGCAGCGGCTTGTTGACGGCGCCGAGCAGGGCCACGATGGGGCCACCGTGGGCGACGCTGTTGGTGATGCCGAACAGGAAGGCCATCACGGCAGCGGTCATGCTGCCCAGCACGTTGGCCGGGATGACGGCGAGCGGATCACGGGCGGCGAATGGAATCGCACCTTCGGAGATCCCCACCAGGCCCATGGCACCGGCAGCCTTGCCCGCTTCAATCTCGGTGGCGTCGAAGATGCCGAGCTTGCGACCCAGTACGGTGGCCAGCGACATGCCAAGGGGCGCGGCCGGGATGGCGCAGGCCATGGCACCCATGAACTGGGTCTGGCCGGAGGCGATCATGCCCACCGAGAACAGGAAGGCCACCTTGTTGACCGGGCCACCCATGTCAAAGCCGGCCATGCCGCCCAGCACGATCCCCAGCAGCACCAGACTGCCACCGCTCATGGAGAGCAGCATGGCGTTCAGACCCGTCATCATGTCGGCAATGGGGGCGCCGATGATGAAGATGAATACCGCTGCGATAAAGAGGGAACCGACGATGGGGGCGATCAGGATCGGCACCAGCGGCTGCACCATCTTGTGGTAGTGGCGGGTGGCAATCCAGCGCACCAGATAACCGACCAACAGGCCCGCGATGATGGCACCGATAAAGCCGGTACCGGCGTCGGCGCCGTAGAAGCTGCCGTTGTTGGCGATCCAGCCGCCGATAAAGCCTGGTGCCAGTGCCGGACGAT
Source organism: Aeromonas sp. Y318-1 (assembly GCF_027706125.1). NCBI lineage: Bacteria > Pseudomonadati > Pseudomonadota > Gammaproteobacteria > Aeromonadales > Aeromonadaceae > Aeromonas > Aeromonas sp. Y318-1. The sequence continues at coordinate 75,409 of NZ_JAPDCM010000012.1, read as the reverse complement.
CACCGATGGCGTAGGCGATGTAGCCCGCCAGAATGGGGATCATCAGGGTGAAGGCGGCGACCCCCACGTTGAGGATCTGGTTCCACATGCTCCCTGCCGGGATCTGCATGCCGCTCGGGGTCGGATCGCCGCCGATGGCCAGTGCCAGGGCGATCAGCAGACCCCCCGTCACCACAAACGGGATCATGTGGGAGACGCCGTTCATCAGATAACGGTAGAGATCCGAGCTGCCGCCTGAGCTCTTCTCCTCGCTCTTGCGCTCATCCTTGTCCGCCACATAGGCGGGGGCCTTCAGCGCCTGCTCAATCAGCCCCTTGCCATCCTTGATGGGGGCCTTCACGCCTGTCTTGATGAGCGGCTTGCCGTTGAAGCGGGCCATGTCCACCTGCTTGTCGCAGGCCACCACGATGGCGCTGGCGCGGGCGATCTCGGCCGCAGTCGGGCTGTTCTTGACGCCGATGGAGCCGTTGGTCTCTACCTTCACCTCAAAGCCCAGCTCCTTGGCGGCGCGCTCCAGGGATTCCGCCGCCAGATAGGTGTGGGCGATGCCGGCCGGGCAGCCGGTGACGCCGATGATCAGCCCCTTGTCGGCGGCCGGGGTGGCCACTTGCGGCTCTTTCTTCTCGAGCAGCAGCGCCAGCGCATCGGTAGGCGTCTTGGCTGCCAGCAGGGCATCGATAAAGCCCTCTTCAATCAGCTTGGCGGAGAGCTCGGCCAGCACCTCGATATGGTGGTTGGCGCCGCCAGCCGGAGAGGCAATCATGAAAAACAGCCGGGAGGGCTTGCCATCCTCGGCGCCGTACTCGATACCGGCGCGGCTGATGCCGATGGCCACCGCCGGGGTGCTCACTGCCGCACTCTTGGCGTGGGGCAGGGCGACGCCCTCTTCAAAGCCGGTGTTGTCCAGCTCTTCCCGGGCCCACAGGTCCTTGATGAACTGTTGCTCGTCGCTGACCTTGCCTTGCGCCGCGAGCAGGCGGGTCATCTCGGTGAAGACCTCCTCCTTGCGCGTGGCCTTTAAATCGAGCGCGATCAGCTGCTCGTTGATAAGGGTGGTGATCATGGCGTTCTCCCTGCTCCTGGCCGGAGCCTGTTGGCATCTTTTCCTGGGCTATCGCCCAGGAGATGCAGACAAAAGTGACCCCACTATTATCCCGCCCGCTGAGCTGCGCACCTATCGGACAAAACTGCGAAATACTGGATTTTTGTGCGCTATCGCCTCGAGTGTGACCCCGATCGCACAGCAGACCAGCTGATAAAATGGGTCTGGATTGAATCGATAAGTTATTTTTTATTTTTTAAAATCAGCGCCTTGGTGCTGATTCTTTCAACATGTTTTTATGATGGAGAGTGATGTTATCCGGCCTAGAATCAGTGAGGAGCTGTAAATTTGTGAGGTGAAAAGAGCGGGCGGGGTGTGAGCTGGTGCACATAAATGGCGGTGACGGGGCGCTTGGTAAGGGGAGACAGGCGAGGGGAAAGGTGGAGAAATGGGTTGAGCCATTGGTGCCAGACAGCCCACCACAACGCGCGAGTGAAAGCACAGGCATTGGCCCCGTAGGGTGCAATGAACGAAGTGAATTGCACCGCTTGTTTGGGCAGGGAGGGGAGGCAAGAGAGGGGATGGCCGAAAAGAGAGAGGTGATAACGCGAACGTCCGAATACGCTCCGCTATTCGAACCTACGGGCTACCCCGTTAGCTATGAGTGGTCAGTTGAGTGAGATTGCTATTTACCTCTGCCCGAGTCGTGAAACGGTGCTTGGCGTTTGGGAATCGATCAAACAGCTCGCGATGGGATTGGCAGGAGCTTTTGCTGGCTCGCTGCCCATATTCCGATGCCCATACCAGCAGTTGTTGAAAGCTCTCTTCGGCTGCCACTGCATCCCGTTGCCTGGCACTTTGTGATCCGCGTGATAGTAGTGAATCACGGCATACAGACCAGTCGAGATCCAGAAATAGCAGGGTATCGGCGGCATCAAGCAGTTGCTCGGCCAGGGCGCCAAATACCCCTTCGACCACCCATGAGGGCTCTTGAGCAAGTGTCTGAATGGCATGGTCAATCTTATGCTGGGGCCGTTTTTGGTTAAAGCCGCCCGGCTGCCAGACAATGGTGTCGAGATTGACCTCCCGGATAGTCAATCCCTCAGCCAATCGAGCCGCCAACCAGCTCTTGCCCGATCCCGAGTTGCCAATAATCAGAATTCGTTGCATCTATGAGCGCTCTTTATATGCCTAATTGGCTGGTGACGAACTTTGTTGCCACTCGCGCTGGAGGATGGCCAACACCACGGTATCCCACCACTGATCTTTGAAGAAACGGTGTTCGCGAAAATATCCCTCTTGCCTCATGCCCAACGTTTTGCATAACCGTATCGCAGCGCGATTCCGGCTGATGGTTTCTGCATAGACCCGGTGTACCGCCAAGGTCCGGAAACCAAAATCCAGCAAGGCATGCGCTGCTTCATTGATTAAGCCATGACCCTGATACTCCCGGGACATGCCGCAGCCCATTGATGCCTGATTATTTGCTTCAAGACGCAGGCAGACCGTGCCAATAAATTTCCCGGTTGCCTTGTACTCGATGGCCAATTGATAGGCGGTGCGAGGGTGTTCATTTGCCTGCTCGATAAACAGCTTGGTGAGCTGCCGATATTTATCCGGGTCGCAATCTGATTCGCTGTAAAACCGCTGATACTTGCTCTCTTGCGAGATAACGACAAATGCCGCCTCATCAGTTGGCTGCATATCGCGCAGTATAAGATGTGTTGTTTCAAGCTTGAACATAACGTCCTTGTTAATCGCAGAGGTGCGTATCAAGTACCGTATGGTGCAATGAACGAAGTGAATTGCACCGCTTGTTTGGTCACAGAATGTGTGGAGGCTGGAAGGTAGAGGTGATGACGCTGGGAGCGGATTAAAAGTAGGTTGGCGGTTCGTCGACATAGCGTGGCCGCCTATGAGAGAAATACATGCAATCACCCCCCGGAATGCGCCTATACCCCAGCCTCTCGTAGAAGTGATGGTCGATATCTGCATGGAGGAAGGTGGCGACGGCATCGGGACTATCCAGCAGCATGCCTGTCACACCACGCAGCAGATGGGCACCAAATCCTTGCCCCCTCATCGCAGGTGTCGTTGCCAGTGAACCTATGCCAAAACAGCCCTGGCCAAGGCCAAACCGGTCCCGATAGACGATAAGGGAAGAGACAGGCTGATTGTCCACAATCAGGACATACCACACACCGGAGCGGTATTTTTGACTGGCGTGGCAGTTCGCCAGATATTCAGTCGGTGACAGTCCTTCGCCCCAAGCATCAAAGCCCATCCAGAAGATGGCATTCAGTTCATCTGGGCTGGCTTTTCTTGTCTGCATCCTGCATTCATCCCTTTACCAGTGTCATGGCGATCGATATGGCTCTCGTTGCTTTCGATGAGATGTGGCGACGCTAAATTGATCCCCCCACCATTTATCCCCAGGGCGCTACAGGCTGCTGAGGGTAGGGATAGCCTAGCCCAGTTCAAGGTAGAGCCGCAGCATGTCCTTGTGCTGGATGCCGTGTTCCATCAGGGGCTCCGGATAGTGGATAAGGAAGTGATCCTTAATGACGGCATCGACGCGAAAGCCGTGGCGCTGGTAATAGGTGAGCTGGTGGCCGAAGCTGCCGGTACCGAGCTCGACGCGGTGTACCCCTTTCCCGGCCAGGCTGGTCAACACGAAGCGCAGCAGGCGGGATCCGATGCCTTGCTGCTGGTGGTTGGGGGCAACGACGATATTGAAGAGCTCGGCCGTTTGCTCCCCCACCAGACCCGCCACGCAGGCGCCCACTACCTCGTTGCCCGCCAGGGCGGCAAAGCCCCAGGCGCCGGGCAGATAGGCGGCAATGCGCTGCTCTGCGGGATCGGCCTCCAGCAGCAGCGCCAGCGGCAGTTGACCGGGGGCCATCTCGACAAACTTCATCTTTATTTCTCTTTTATCCCGCTCTGACGGTCCGTAGTGCACCGTCCTCTGGGCCTCAATACTCCAGAAACTTCTCGCCGCAGCGCTCGCAGATCAGGTGCTTTACATGGGTAGCCTGATAGGCGAGGGTCTGGCCGAATACCGCGTTGGTCAGGCTGCTGGAGCGAAAGGCTTGCCAGAAGGCTTTGCGCGGATCCTTGGGCATGATGTCCTGAGTGTGATCGCGGGCGACCAGCACCACGATATGGCGGGTGCGCTCCCGGCATTTGTCACAGCGATGGATTTCACTCGGTGGATTCTGGTCGTGCGGGTTGCTCATAAAGGGGCTCGTGAAGAGAGTGGGTGCCCATCATATTCCTCTCCACTTGGCTCTCAATCTCTCCTTGCCAACGCAGTGAGCAGGCTCACGTTTTGGCATGCTGTGGGCTAGCAGAAGGAATGAATTATCAAGGCGCGGGCGTGAGCCCTCGCCGTGATGTAAGGTTCAAGTCGACTCGTGCAGAGTGTTGGCATGGGCAAGCCAAGCCTCCTCGGTGACAATCTGCAGCGCATGTCCCTTCTCCTGCAGCAGCATGGCCTTTTCGATTTTTCTGCCATATGAGGAGAAACGCCAATCCCGTGAACTGAGCTCACCGATGATGAGGTAATCAAGTTTTTGTGTGACAGCGTCTTGGGGAGTTGCACCCAATAGCAGGGCTGTTTCCTCGCACTGCCGGCGTGTACCGGAAAGAAACATACCGGTAAAACAGACACTGCAACCATGCAAGGTATCGATCTCGGTATCGCTGATGGCCAGCTTGGTCGCCATACCCGTGACAACCCCTTGCTCGAAAGGATTGCCGACAAACAGCAGCAATTGTTGCTGCAACTCTTCCCTCTCTTCTTCAGTGATAACGCCATCCTGAAGGATCCGCTCCACGGTCTGATAAAGCTGCTTACCGGGATAGTGGGCTCGTAGCATGCTGTTTTGTTTCATCCACCAGTTCAGGTAGTGGATCTCATCATCAGAAAGCGTTTGGTCTCCCATCAAGCCCTGGCAGAGTCCCTCGAGTAACAACTTGTCTGACTCTTCTGAATAGAAGTCGACTCCGGGTAGATGGCGATAGGTTTCCATCAGGCGGGGAAGGGCGCTCATCAAGTGCAGCTTCTCTGCTTCACACAATTGCCCGTCTTGCAGGACGTCGGCCACCATCTCCCGCAGTTCACAAAAGATCCAGCCGTTGAGGCTGGCGCTCTCTTTGAGCCAGATGTCCAGATAGAGCATCTCCTGCTCATCGATGGCGCTGTCGGCCACGATACCATCCAAAATACCCATCAGATTGTTTAGCTGCTTGTCGCGGTTACGTGCCGCGTTGTAATTGGCCAATGGCTGGCCGTGACGATCCAATCCACTCATTGCATGATCCCTGGCTGGTTACGAAGAGAGGGGCATATGTTTTTGCCTGCGGTGACCCTGTGGCCACCTGCATTCCTCATGGCGCCATCATAGCTACGCGGGCTTCAATCAGACCAGAAGACTTATCTGCCATTAGTCACGCATGTGAGCTTTGTCGAGAATGCGGGGAGCTTGTCCCCGCATATGGTGAAGGCCGGCCCCTAGAAAATAATCCCGATCACCCGATCCAGCATCACCTCGAACGGGAACAGGGTGAACAGCAGCGGCACGAAGGGTATCAGGGTGGCCAGGATGAGCTGCATAAAAGTGTCCCGGCTAAAGGGCAGGGGGCGGATCTCCTTGACCACAGCGTAGGCATTGCCGAGATCGGCGAGGGACTGGATGTCGGCGGCTCCCAGCAGGGCTTCGCCATCCCGGTCTTGGCTGCGCAGCCAGCGACGCTCGAAATCGCGGGTGTATTCGGCCGCCAGGGCGCCGTATTCACGCATCCCCTGGCGTTTGGTGCGCATGATCTGACCTGCGAAAACGGTGAGCGGGGCGAGTACCAGCAACAGCCCCACGACCACCAGCAGGGCAATTTCCGGCTTGTAGGCGGTGAGCACGGCGCCATCGTGCAGGATGCGGTTGGCCACATAACCGGCCAGCTGGGCTCCGAAGGCGGTCAACAGTGGCGAGTAGGCATAGGCCGAGGCCCCGAGAAAGCCGAGGCCGGCATTGCGATCGGGATGGGTCGGGATCAGCGCGAGGGGCAGGCAGGAGAGCTGCCACAACAGCCGGCTCCAGATCAGGATGCGGTAGAGCCAGCGCAGCACCAGAAACTGGGTGATGGGGATGCTGATCCAGAAAAACCAGATGCCGGCGAAGGAGAGATGATCCTGACCGTCACTCTGGGTGACGTACCAGGTGGATGCATCGAGCACGAAGGTGTTGGTGCGGATGAAGTAGCCGCTGGAGAAGACAAACAGCAGCAGGGCGAGCTCGACGGCCACCGAGTTGCGCCATGCCATGGCGCTGCCTATGGCCTGATTAAAGCGTGGCAGCGAGGCGTCTGGCACCAGTTGGCGTTCAAGAAACTGGGCGATGATGCCCCGGATCCGCTGATGGACGATCAGCTCGGCAAAGACCAGCAGGGGCACGCAGATCAGAAAGCGGGCCTGGGACTCGATGTCCAGCAGGAATGGGACGGTGACCCCTTCAAGCAGGGTGCCTTCCCAGGCGCTGAGCAGCAGCAAGGGCAGCCAGCACAAGGCGCTCAGGGTGACGATGCGCAGCCTCAGGTGGGATGACACATTGCCGAGATGGGCGCGGCTCCACAGCTGATAGAGTGGGCCGCCCAGCACCAGAGAAAAGTTCTCCAGCGGCAGCGGGGAGGTGCTTTTGCCCCCGGTGGGTTGGTGTGATGACATGATGGCTCACCTTGCAGCAGAGACGGCGGGCGGGGCCGTGATCCTCCCTGCGCGGACGGCAAGCCGGGGCAGAGATGCCTGTGCGGGGTCTCGCCGGCCTCGCACTGTTAGGTATAGTGCCGGCGCCGCTGAAGGGGCAATGTGCCTTAAGCAAGGGGCTGCGCGAGAGGGGGCGGTTTGGCTCAGGATTGCTGCGGGGGCGTGATACCCATGCTGGCCAATACCCGGGCGGCGTTCTCCTCACATGGCATCTCGTCGGGTTTGGATTCCACCAGCCCGATCAGGGCCTGCAACTGCTGCTTGCTGTGGGCAAGTCTTGCCTCCAGCGCCTCGATGTCGCTCACCTTGGCCTTGAGCGCCGCCAGCAGCGGGGCATGTTGCCAGGTGCTGATATCCGCCGGCACCAGCTGCTTGATCTCGTCGAGGGAGAAGCCCGCCTGCTGCGCCAGGGCGATGATGGTCAGCAACTGCGCCGTCTCGGGCGGGTAGTCGCGATAGCCGTTGGCACCCCGCCGCACCTTGCTGAGCAGGCCTCTGGCTTCGTAGAAGCGGATGGCCGAGGCCGCCATGCCGGTCTGTCTGGCCAGTTCACCGATCTTCATCTTGTCTCCTGGGCTACGGGTTGGCGGCTCCGCCCACTGTCATGGACGAAGGGCGGGATCAAGGGGGATTCTAAGATTAAAGCCGACTTGAATGTCAACGGCCCTGAGCAAGGGGGGTCGGGTGGATAGCATTTCCCCTATCGCAACGGCATCCCGACAAAGGGGCTTGACCTTCAAGTCAGCTTCAAACTTATGGTGGGGCCCTCACTATGAGGAGATCGCCATGAACCCATTTACTCCCCTGACCCTGCCCAATGGCAGCCAGCTTATCAACCGTCTCGCCAAGGCAGCCATGGAAGAGAACATGGCCGACCGTGACCATGCCCCCTCAGAGGCGCTAATCCGCCTCTATCGTACCTGGGCAGAGGGTGGCGCCGGCCTCGTCATCACCGGCAATGTGATGGTGGACGGCCACGCCATGACGGGGCCGGGGGGCGTGGTACTCGACTCCGACGATCTCTCCCCGGCGCTGGCCGGGCGTTTCAGTGCCTGGGCCGAGGCGGCCAAGAGCGGGGGCGCCCAGATCTGGATGCAGATCAACCACCCCGGTCGCCAGATGCCCGCGGCGCTGGGGCAGCCCACCCTGGCCCCTTCCGCCGTACCCATGGCGCTCGGCCGTTTCTCGAGGCAGTTCTCTCCGCCCAGAGCCATGAGCGAGGCCGACATTGCCGAGGTGAAGGCGCGCTTCATCAACACGGCGCTGCTGGCACAGCGTGTCGGTTTTGACGGGGTGCAGATCCATGCCGCGCACGGCTATCTGCTGAGCCAGTTCCTCTCGCCACTCACCAACCAGCGCCGCGATCGTTGGGGCGGCAGCCTTGAGAATCGCGCGCGCTTGCTGCTGGAGATAGTTGAAGGGATCCGCCAGCAGGCGGGCAGCGGCTTCGCACTGTCGGTCAAGCTCAACTCCGCCGACTTTCAGCGTGGCGGCTTCAGCACCGAGGATGCAAAGGCGGTGGTGGAGATGCTCAACCCGCTCGAGGTGGATCTGGTGGAGCTCTCCGGCGGCAGTTACGAGGCGCCCGCCATGCACGGCCAGGCCCGCGATGGTCGGACTCTGGCGCGGGAGGCCTATTTTCTGGAGTTCGCTCGGGAGATCGTCTCTGTTGCCCATATGCCCGTGATGGTGACCGGGGGAATTCGCCGCTACCCGGTGGTGGAGCAGGTGCTTGGCAGCGGGGTGGCGGTCGCCGGCATGGCCACTGCGCTGGCAATCGCCCCGGATCTGCCCGCCAGATGGCACCGTGAGCAGGCGGCAAGTGCCGAGCTCCGGCCCATCCCCTGGCGCAACAAGGTGCTGGCCTCGGTAGGTTATATGGCGATGGTGAAATACCAGCTGCGGCGGCTGGGGCGCGGCCAGCCGAGCCGCCCCAAGATCGCACCCGCCTTGGCGCTGGCCTGCCAGCAGTGGCAGACCCTGCTTGGCAACGCCCGCTATCGACGCTGGATCAAGGCGCAGGAAAAGTGAAGAGGGGGCTTGCCACCCAGCGAACTCAGGCCGATGCCCGCTTTTGCAGGCTGGGGATGATGAGATGGCGGGTGGGGGCGAGTTCGGGTTGCTGCAATCGGGTCAGCAGGCGCAGGGCGGCCTGGCGGCCGATGTCACGGGCCGGCGAGCTGACGAAGGTGAGGGCGGGGAAGGTGAGTTCGGCCTCCGCCACATCGTCAAAGCCGAGCAGGGCCACCTGCTGGCCGACGTAGTTGTCCTTGCCCACGCTGCGCCCGCTCGCCTCGACGCCGTAGATGGCGCCGAGGGCCACCTCCGGGTAGTGGCAGAGCACCGCGGTCACTTTGGGGTGCCGGTGCAGCAGCTGGGCGATGGTGTCGGCGGCGCTGCGCTGGGTGCGCTCGCACTCCAGTACCCACTCAGGTTTGAAGGGCAGGCCGTATTGCAGCAGGCTGGCGCAGTAGCCGCCGATGCGCTCGGCGCGGGTGAGGGAGTCCGCCCGCCCGCCGACGTAGGCGATATGGCGGTGACCCTGCTCGATGAGATAGGTGGTGGCCTGCTGGGCGGCGTGGGTGTTGTCCGGGCCGATAAAGTCCACGTCGTCCCGATAGTAGGAACGGGCGGCGCACACCAGCGGCAGCGCCGAGCCAAACAGATTCTCCAGCGGCTTGGCGGCGGCGCCGCGCACCGGGTTGAAGATGATGCCCGCCACCCCCTGGCGCGACAGGGACTGGATGCTCTGCTGCAACCGCTCGGGGCTGTGGCCGCACTGGGTCAGAAACAGCAGATAGCCCTGCTGCTCCAGCACCTCGCTCACCCCGGCGGTCACCTCGGTATAGAAGGGGTCGGTGATGTCGCGCAGGATCAGCCCCACCAGGTTGGACTGCTGGCTGCGCAGGTTGGCGGCGGCGCTGTTGGGCACGTAGTCTAGCTCCCTGATCGCCTGCTGCACCCGCTCGGCGGTGGCCGGCGAGATACGCCCCTTGCCGCGCAGCACCATGGAGACGGTGGTGACCGAGACCCCGGCCAGCCGGGCCACGTCGGTGATCTTGGGGTTGTTGGCGAGCAGCGGTTTGGGCGACATAGGCAGGCGGTGGCGATCAAGGCGAAGAGACGAGGTGCACAGCATACCCGCTTGGGTTGCCGAGTGAAACGTTACATCCCGCGCCCATGGATCTGCCTCACAAATTTGAGGAACAGCGTCCAGCAGGGCGGTTGAACTGTGATCCTGTCGGCACTTGTGAGTTGATAAAACGTTTTATCATCCAGCAAAACCAGATACGGCTCACCGTCGCCATCCGTCAGGAACGGTACCGGGCAGGCGTATCGAATGACCCTCACCTCACAAGGATCTGACACATGGCCAAGTCCCCCGCCAAATCCACCGTCTGGGAGTTCCTGCAGAGCCTCGGCAAGACCTTCATGCTGCCGGTCGCCCTGCTGGCCTTCTCGGGCATTCTGCTCGGTGTCGGCAGCTCGCTCACCAGCGATGCGGTCAAGCAGAGCATGCCCTTCCTCGACAATACCGTGCTGCAACTGCTGTTCCTCTGGATGACCAAGGTCGGGCTGGTGGCCTTTATCTACCTGCCGGTGATGTTCGCGGTGGCCATTCCGCTGGGTCTGGCACGGGAAGAGAAGGGGGTGGCGGCCTTTGCCGGTTTCGTCGGCTATGCGGCGCTCAATCTCTCCATCAACTTCTACCTCACGGTGGCCAACGTCATCGGTGACGGGGCGGCGGAGAAGGCCTACGGGGTGAAATCCATCCTCGGCATCAGCTCCATCGACACCGGCATTCTGGGGGCCATCATCGTCGGGGTGATCGTCGCCAAGCTGCATGCCCGTTTCTACACCTACCAGATGCCCGATGCACTCGCCTTCTTCGGCGGCGCCCGCTTCGTGCCCATCATTACCGCCATCGTGCTGGGGGTGGTCGGTCTGGTGGTGCCTCTGGTCTGGCCCTGGTTTGCCGCCGGCATCAACGGCATCGGGACGCTCATCTCCCACGCCGGCCCCTTCGGCCCCTTCCTGTTCGGTACCGGCGAGCGGCTGCTGCTGCCGCTCGGCCTGCACCACATTCTGGTGGCGCTCATTCGCTTTACCGAGGCGGGCGGCACGTCGCTGGTGTGCGGCAACGAGGTGAGCGGCGCGCTCAACATCTTCTACGCCGAACTCTCTTGCGCCGACACCACCCAGTTCTCGGTGTCGGCCACCTCCTTCCTCTCTCAGGGCAAGATGCCGGCTTTCCTCGGCGGCCTGCCGGGGGCGGCGCTCGCCATGTATCACTGCGCCCGCCCGGAAAATCGCGGCAAGATCAAGGCGCTGCTGGTCTCCGGTGTAGTGGCCTGCGTCATCGGTGGCATCACGGAGCCGCTGGAGTTCCTGTTCCTGTTCGTGGCGCCGGTACTCTACGTCATTCACGCTATCCTGACCGGGCTCGGCTTTATGACCATGGGGCTGCTCGGCGTCACCATCGGCAACACCGACGGCAACCTCATCGATTTTCTGGTGTTCGGCGTGCTGCAGGGCACCGCCACCAAGTGGTATCTGGTACCGGTCGCAGCCGCCATCTGGTTTGCCATCTACTACGGGGTGTTTCGCTTCGCCATCGTGCGCTTCAACCTCAAAACCCCTGGCCGTGAAAAAGAGAGCCGCGAGATTGAAGCCAGCGAGGCTGCCCAGCCCGCGGGCAAGAAGGCAGGCAACAGCGGCTATAACGGCGAGGTGATCCTGAACGCCTTGGGCGGCGCCGACAACATTCTGGCGCTCGATAACTGCATCACTCGCCTGCGGATGTCGGTGCAGGACATGAGCCGGGTCGATGACAAGGTATTGAAGGCGAACGGCGCCATCGGGGTGATCAAGCTCGACGAGCACAACCTGCAGGTGGTGATCGGGCCTCAGGTCCATCTGGTGAAAAACCAGCTGCAGAGCCTGATGGGGGCCTGATCCGGCCCTCTGTTACCCTACCTCGGGGGCGCCATGCCCCCTTGTTCATTGCTGTTTTACTGGTGAGAAAGAGATGCCCAATACCGACTCCTTTGATTTTGATCGCGTCGTCGATCGCCACGGCACCTACTGCACCCAGTGGGACTATGTGGCTGACCGTTTTGGCCACGCCGACCTGCTCCCCTTTACCATCTCCGACATGGATGTCGAGACAGCCCCCTGCATTCGCTCAGCCCTGGCCAAGCGCCTTGAGCACGGGGTCTTTGGCTACAGCCGCTGGAATCACGACGACTTCAAGGGGGCGGTGAGCAACTGGTTCGCCAGCCGTTACGGGGCGCAGCTCGACCCAGCCGACCTGGTCTACGGCCCTTCGGTCATCTACATCATCGCCCAGCTGGTGAGCCTCTGGTCAGCGCCGGGCGAAGGCGTGCTGGTGCATACCCCCGCCTACGACGCCTTCGGCAATATGCTGGCCGCCAACGACAGGGTGCTGCTGCCTTGCCCGCTCAAAAAAACAGAGGGGAGTTACCAGATCGACTGGGCCTGCTTTGAGCAGCAAGCCGCTCGCCCCGATTGTCGGATTTTGCTGCTCTGCAGCCCCCACAACCCCACCGGCCGGGTCTGGACGCGGGATGAACTCGGCCGGATGGCCGCCATCTGCCAGCGGAACGGAGTCAAGGTCATCTCGGACGACATCCATATGGATGTGAGCTTTGCCCGCTACCTGCCGTGGAGCGAGGTGGCAGAGGACGAGAGCTGGGCGCTGGTGAGCTCGGGCTCCAAATCCTTCAATATTCCGGCTCTTGGCGGCGCCTACGCCTTTATTGCCAACGCCGAGGTGCGGGCCGGCTATCTGCAGCGGCTCAAGGCGGCCCACGGCCTCTCATCGCCCCCCATTCTCGGGGTGCTGGCCCATATCAGCGCCTATCGGGACGGCGGTGCCTGGCTCGATGCCCTTAAACGCTATCTGCATGACAACCTGACCCAGGTGGCGGCGCGGCTCAATGCAGTCTTCCCCGCCATCGACTATCGGGTGCCCGAGGGGACCTATCTCGCCTGGATTGACTTGAGCGGCCTTGGCATCGACAACACCGAACGGATGGATGCGCTGCAAACCTTGCTGGTGGAAAAATACCGGGTCGCCATCATGCGCGGCGACACCTATGGCCCCGAAGGCACAGGCTATCTTCGCCTTAACGTCGGCTGCCCTCGCTCAAAAGTAGATAAAGGCCTCGACGCCTTGATAAGCGCACTGCAAGAACTGCTGGCCAGATAGCGCGCCGCCGCCCTTGGGCGGCGGTTGCTATTTCGAGGCGGCCTTGTCAGGCCGATAGCGGGTCTCTTCTATCTGATCGAAGCGCAGGATCAGGGTATCACCCCCCTTGAGGCGATAAGCGCAGTGGGAAGCGTTGCAGGCGATGCGAATATGGGGCTCATCCCCCAGCAGAGGAGACTGACTATGGGCCTCAGTCTGCGGCCATTTGTCTTGTTCTAACTGGTCTATCTGTTTTTGGGCAAGTTCTTCGCCCATGGGTTTGAGATGTTCAGAGGCAATGATGACCAGCAAGGGAGGGACGATGAAAATAGCGAGTTTGAAAATAGAACTCTGCAACCAGATCATGATGTTGAAGGTTAAGGGGGCCGGGTAGTTATTGGCGATTTTTCCTCCCTTTAGTACCAGAGGGGTTAGGACAAAGAAACGGATCACCCACCAAGAGAGAGTCAGACGCCACCTCATAGTAAACAACATGGCAAAGAGAGTAAGAAAAAGCGTTCCTAGCGCAGCGATTACTGGGACTACGTAGGGTAAAAGCAGCTGGATAAGCAGATAGAAACCGGTAAAAAGTGTGTTGTCGGCGGGTGGAGAAAACTCCGTTGAGTCCAGTCTGAATTGCCCCAGGTAACCTTGGTAATAGCGCATTCCCACAAAGTACACAGTCGCCGTCATTAAGGGGATCAGAGCGCATAGAATACCGACGAATCCCAGTATGCCTCCTTTCTCTTCTTCCTCATTTTTTGCTGCCCGCAGTTCTTGCAAATGTTTTTTAAGCCAACGTCTGCGCAGGGTGTTCAGATCCAGATCTGGTGTCATCAAATCCCTTCGTGCTGTTTGGGTCTGGTAGTGATGAAGGTTAAGCCGTCAAGGAGGAGGCGTACAGTAATGGCATGGCGGCGGCATTCTGTCAGAGAATGGCGCGGCTGCGAAACAGCACCTTGCCGCAGGCCAGGCAGGTGTGGCGCAAACGGTAATCGCCGGCGCCGGTCAGCGGGCTGAACAGCACCTTGTGCGAACCGCAGGCACAGCAACTGGCGTTTTCGCTATCGTCGGTGGTGCATTCGGGATGGCGGGCGAGGTACTCGGGCAGGGTGGGCAGTTTGTCCCAGTCGGGTTGGGTCACCGCGCGATTCTTGAGAATGATGCCGGCGGTCACCAGACCCGCCAGGGTGAGCAGTACGTCCGTCAATTCCATGTTTTGCAAGGCTCCGTCCAGGTGCGGTCGCCAAGCCGGCGAAGGCACAATATGACTCCTATCTTATCGATCCTGAGGGTGAAGTCGCTATCCCCGTTCGGGCGCCAGATGAAGAAGGACTGCTGTTATCTGATACCGGGATAAAAAGAAGGGGCCCTTGGCCCCTTCTGTCGTAGGTATTCTCAAGTGCCGTTGTCAGGCCACCTGGCGCCCCGGCTGGGTGCGGGCCAGCAGCCCTTCCGGGTTGTGGATGGCCTCCCGGGTCTTGACGTCGATGACCTCGATATGGGCGAAGCGCTCCTTGTTCTTTATGGCCACATCGTGGGCAAAGATCACGCAGCGGGCGTTGGCCACGTCCTTGGCGCTGATGCGATTGATGATGCCGTTGGCGCCCTGGGTTTCCACTTTCAGCTTGATGCCAGCCTTGGCGGCCGCTTTTTGCAGGCTCTTGGCGGCCAGGAAGGTGTGGGCCACGCCGGAGGGGCAGGCGGTGATGGCCAGCACCTCGGCTTCCCCTTCCGCCTCGATGATCTGGTATTCCTCCTGGCGCTCGTTGCTCTCTTCGGTGTCGCTGACCGGCTTTTTCAGCAGGTTGACGATAAGGGCCGTGGTCAGGGCGCCGAGCAGGGTGCCGAGGATATAGCCCATCTTGCCCTCCACCACCGGCAGCACGATCCAGCCGCCCCAGGGGGCGTGGTTGATGCTGTGCATCATGAAGCCGGTGATGTTGCCGACGATGCCGCCAGCGACGATGGCCGGGATGACCCGCACCGGGTCGGCGGCGGCAAACGGAATGGCCCCCTCGCTGATGCCGATCATGCCCATGATGGCGGCTGCCTTGCCCGCTTCACGCTCCTCTTTCTTGTAGCGACGCGGTGAGAGCAGGGTCGCCAGCGCCATGCCGAGCGGCGGCACGCAGATGGCGATGCCGACCCCGCCCATCAGCCAGGGTTGGGTGTTGACCTGGGTCTGGGCGAACAGGGTGGCCACCTTGTTGATGGGGCCGCCCATGTCAAAGGCGGTCATGCCACCGAGGATGGCCCCCAGCATCACCTTGCCCGAGCCCGCCATGCCGGAGAGCCAGTGGTTCATCCCTTCCATCATGGCGGCGATGGGGGCGCCGATCACCCACATCACGATGCCGCACACCAGGAAGGTGCCGATGAGCGGATAGATGAAGATGGAGCCGAGCGAACTCATGGAGTCCGGCAGCTTGATGCGTTTGAGCTGGTTGACGATGAGGCCGGCGATAAAGCCCACCAGGATGGCGCCGAGAAAACCGGTGTGAAACTGCTGCACTGCAATCCAGGAGCCGATCATGCCGGGGGCCAGGCCCGGTTTGTCTGCCATGGAGTAGGCGATGTAGCCGCCCAGCACGGCGGTAAACAGGGTGAGCCCGGCGATGCCCATGTCGGCCATGTCCTTGAGCACGCCCTCCTCGGGCACGGCGCCCTTGCCGCTGATCATCACCGACAGCGACAGCAAGACGCCCCCCGCGACGATGAAGGGGATCATGTGGGAGGTGCCAAACAGCAAGTGCTGTTTGAGGGTGTTGAGCTGGGCTTTGATGCCGCGCTCCTGCGGCTCCGCCGGCTGGGTGGGTTGCGGCTGAGGGGCGGCAGGGGCTACGGACGGCCCTGCTGCGGCCAGCAAGGCGAGTACCTCGGCGCGGCTGGTGGCTGCCTGCATGCTGGCGATGAAACCGGGTTCCAGCAGTTTGGTGGATAGCTCGGCCAGCACCTCGATATGGTGGTTGGCGCCGCCCGCCGGGGAGGCAATCATGAAGAACAGCTTGGAGGGCTCGCCATCTTCGGCGCCGTAGTCGATGCCCTGGCGGCTGATGCCGACCACGATGGCGGGTTCTCGCACCGCCTCGCTCTTGGCGTGGGGCAGGGCGACCCCCTGCTCGAAACCGGTGTTGTCCAGCTCCTCCCGCGCCCAGAGGTCGCGGACAAACTGATCCTGACTGGCTATCTTGCCGCTGGCCTTGAGCCTGGCGGCCAGTTCGACAAACAGCGCCTGCTTGTCGCGGGCCGCAAGATCGAGGCAGATCAATCCTTCATCTATCAGGGTGGTGAGCATGGTTCTCTCCTGGCTGGTGCCGTCCGAATGGAAGTGGTCCTGTTGAAACTGTGGTGCAACGGGTTGACCTGCCTATTGTTTCTCCCAAGTGCCTCGGCCGAAATCGGACATATGTGCCCTTTACTGGATTTTTGTGCCGACGGTGCCTGCCTGTGACCCTGCTCGCATTTTGTCCTGCCTGAATGAACGATCTCATTTTTATAGAAATACATTTTAAAACAGAAGGTTATTTTTAATCCGAGTACGACTGATGACCAATAAGTGGTGAGCCTGAATGCTGTCGGCAGACGACGGGATGGAGATTTGTGCGCTCGAGCAGGCGAGAAAATTGTGAGCCGGTCGGCAAAAGTGGTGGCCTGGCTTTGGGGGATGCTCATGGTGGCGGGGTGGCAGGAAACGCAAGAATGAGGGGATGAAAAATCAGTGCATAATCGGCCGATTGAAAAGGGTGTGCAGATTTGTAGTGATGTGCATTTAACTATTTGATAATTAATGTTTTGTATTTTATTGGTCAGAGCGGAAAGAGGCGGTTTTGACCTCCTTTTGATGGCCTTCCGGGAGACGTTTAATCATTTTTTAGATTGCTTTTTGCATATCCAATCGTTTATTTAGTTGGACAGTTTTGGCAAACCGGAAGTCAAACCTGATGAACCGACAGGCCAACGCCCTTGATGCGGAGTGTGCCGTCAACCCGTTTTACTTGTCATGTTCACCCAGATGTAAGGAGACATCCCGATGGAAAAACTGGTCCAAGAGATCGACACCATGCGCGAAGAGTTCAAGCAACAGGAGCGCAAACAGGCCCACGACAAATGGCAGGCCAGGGTCGAAGAGCTGCAGCAGATCCGCGCTGAAGAACCTCAGCCGGAGGCAGTGGAGGAGTGACCCCGTGGCCAGCCCGGCGCTGAGGCGCGCGGCCCGGCAGAATGCAAAACCCCCGCCAGCACGGCGGGGGTTTTTTATTGCGGCTCGATGGCGTTGTGGCTCTGCCATTGGCGCAGGCGCTGCTTGAGCGAGCCGTCGCCGGGCGGAATGAAGTCATCCATCAGGTAGCAGCGATTGTCGCCGCTCTTTTGAAAATGAAGGCTGACCGTCTGCGGCTCTTTCTGGCTGTCGGAGAGGGCGAACAGATACTGCATCCTGACCGTTACTCCTTGCTCTTGTGCGTTGGCCAGGGTGAAGCTGACGGGTTCGCTTACCTCGCCATCCTGGGCATTGATCCAGGGGTCGGCATCGATGGCGCACACCTCGCCGTCGGCGTTGCAGGCGGCCTCGCTGCTCAGCACGGCGAAGAAGTCGGGGGTGAGCAGCGCCTTGAGCGGCGCCGGGTCGGCGTAATAGAAATCCTTGTGCTCGCTCCAGAACGCCTTGGCCAGCCTGAGCGCCACTTCCTTGTCACAGGCGGCATGCACCGGGCTGCCCAGCAGCGCCAGCAGTAAAACGGATAGTCCGCAGTAGCCTTTCATGATGTTCTTCCTGAACGGGGGCCGGGTGACCGTGGTGGCCTCGGCGAGGGTCAAGGCGCAGTGATAGCCAGACGGGCATGATAGCCAACCCGGCAGAGGACGACAGCAGGATCTGATGAATTTATGCCGCACATCAAGAAATTTGTCGGCAGAAGGCAGGGCGGCGTAGTGGCTGAGACCGTCAAAAAACAAGGGCCATCCTGGATGGCCCTTGTGGTCGTGGGTCGATTTGAATCGGCTTAGCAGCGGTTGCCGGCGCGGGCGACCCGGCCCTCGGCCAGCAGCTGGTAGCGGCCGGTGGCGGCCGGGATGAAGGCGGACTGCCCCTTCTCGAGGCGCAGGGTGTCGTCACCGCGCTTGAGGATCACGGCCTCGTCGATGGCAAACAGGATCTCGGCGCTGGTGGTGGTGAGCTGGTGCTCGCCCGCCGGATAGACGCTGAAGGTGAAGTCCGGTACCGGCACCTCGAAGTGCTGCACCGCCCCTTCCATGCGGGGGGCCAGCAGGATCTGGTCGTCCGGCTTGGGCAAGCAGCGGGTGCAGGCCAACAGCTCTGCCACGTCTATGTACTTGGGAGTGAGCCCGGCGCGCAGCACGTTGTCGGAGTTTGCCATGATCTCGAGGCCAGTGCCGCGCACATAGGCGTGCGGGGTGCAGGCGTCCAGATACATTGCCTGACCGGGCTGCAGGGTCACCACGTTGAGCAAGAGCGGCGAGAACAGCCCCACATCCCCCGGGTATTGGGCGGCCAGGCTGGTGACGAGGGCGAAGGTCTCTTCATCCTGATGGGCGGCGGCAAAGGCCAGCAGGCCCGCCAGTGCCTCCTCCTTGCGCGCTCCTTCCAGCACCAGCAGCTGGTGGAAGAAGTGCTGCAGACCCGCTTCGTTCTGGCTGGCGGCGAGGGCGGCGACCAGCTCGGCAAGGGCGGGCAGCTTGACCCGCTCGAACAGCGCCAGGATGGCCGGGATGGCGCGAAAGCCGTTCATCGCCTGATAGGGGGTGAGGGCAAACACCAGCTCGGGCTTGTGGTTGGGATCCTTGTAGTTGCGATTGGCGGCCTTGGGCGGGATGCCGGCGGCCTCTTCCTTGGCAAAGCCCGCTTCGGCCTGCGCCTTGCTCGGGTGCACCTGAATGGAGAGGGCCTTCTCGGCGCACAGCACCTTGAACAGGAACGGCAGGTTGCCAAAACGGGTCTGGGTGGCCTCGCCCAGCACGGCGGCGGGGGCGCTCTTTATCAGGGTCGAGAGCTTTTGTGCCTGTCCGGCCAGCACTACCTCGGAGCAGCCGTTGGGGTGGGCACCCATCCACAGTTCGGCCTGGGGCTTGCCCGCCGGATTGGGGATGCCGAACAGGGTGGTGAGGGCGTCATGGCTGCCCCAGTCGTAGCCTTGAATCGGATTTTGCATTGACAAAAAAGAGGGCAGATCGCGACTGCTCATAAGGGATGCCTCATTTGGTGTGCAGAAAATCGGGTGCAGAAAAGGGTGGCATTGCTGCCGTGGACCGGACTATAACATGGGCGGTCGCGGGCACCGCAACCGCTTGCCTCTCTCTTGATCAGGATCAGCATGTCTCTTGTCTTCAGCCAGTTGCTCGATGGCGCCCTCCACGAGCAGGCCCCCTTCGACCAGATCTGGTTCGCCCAGGATCAGGGGGTGCCGCCCGGTTTCAGCTATCAGGTCAACTTTCCCCGCCTCGAGCTGGTGTTCAGCGGCGAGTACCGCAACCAGATCTGGGACAGGGAGCAGGGCTGCCAGGAGATCTGCATCGCCCCGGGGCAGGCGCTCTACATCCCTCCCAACGGCTGGAACAAGCCGCTCTGGACCACCGACTGCTCGGTGCTGAGCCTGCTGTTCGGCAAGCGTCAGCTGGGCTTCAGTCTGGTGAGCAAGCGGCGGGAAGACCCCGATTTCTTTGACGTGCAAAAGCACAGCATCATGGCCCGGGCCGGCCATGTGAACGAACACATACTGGCGGTGCTCAACGTGCTGACCGAGGATCCCGCTCGCTCCCCCACCGACAATCACCTGCTGCAGGCGCTGCTCACCAGCGTGCGCCAGCTGCTGGCCGAGTCCACCTTCGAGCGGCCGCGGGGGGCTGAGCTGTTTCACGGGATCTGCATCTATATCCAGGAGAACTTTCACCGCCCCATCAGCCGGGATTCGATCGCCCATCGCTTCAACGTCTCGGTCAGCCACCTGTCGCATCTGTTTCGCGAGCAGGGGCACATGCGCCTGGCCGATTACATCAGCTGGGTGCGCATCGATCGGGCCAAGTTCATGCTCAAGAAATACCGCTTTCGCCTCGAAGAGGTGGCCAGCCGCTGTGGTTACAGCGATGTGAACTATTTTTGCCGGGTGTTCAAGCAGAAGACCGGGCTGACCCCCTCCCAGTACCGGGCACTCAGCCAGCCGCAGGGGCTGGCGGGATAAGCAGGGATGCTGCTGGAGCCTGTCCGAGTCAGGCTCCGGCGGGGCTGCTTCGGATCCGGAGCAGGCAGAAGGGACGCATTGTGATCCAGTGCGCGACTATGGGCTGACATGCGTGCTCGCCATTTGATTCTGCAAATGGATGGGCTTAAGATGGCCGCGCGCAACTTACAGATTGATAACAAACGGAAGTTAGGAGATGCCGATGGAAAGCAAAGTAGTTATCCCGACCCAGGGCCAGAAAATCACAGTCGATGCCAACGGCAAGCTGCAGGTTCCCAACCATCCGATCATTCCGTTTATCGAAGGGGATGGCATCGGTGTGGACGTGACCCCGGCCATGTTGAATGTGGTGAATGCCGCGGTCGAGAAAGCCTACAAAGGCGAGCGCAAGATCGCCTGGATGGAGATCTACACCGGCGAGAAGTCGACTCATGTCTATGGCGAAGGTGCCTGGCTGCCGGCCGAAACCCTGGATTTCATTCGTGAATACTGCGTGGCCATCAAGGGCCCGCTGACCACCCCGGTCGGCGGCGGTATTCGCTCCCTCAACGTGGCCCTGCGCCAGGAGCTGGATCTCTACATCTGCCTGCGTCCGGTTCGTTACTACGAGGGCACCCCGAGCCCGGTCAAGCGTCCTGATCTGACCGACATGGTGATCTTCCGCGAGAACGCCGAAGACATCTACGCCGGCATCGAGTGGAAAGCCGACAGCGACGAAGCCAAGAAGGTGATCGCCTTCCTGCAAAACGAGATGGGCGTGAAGAAGATTCGCTTCCCCGAGACCTGCGGCATCGGCATCAAGCCCATGTCCAAGGCCGGTACCGAGCGTCTGGTCCGTGCCGCCATCGAGTATGCCATCGACAACGATCGCGACTCCGTGACCCTGGTGCACAAGGGCAACATCATGAAGTTCACCGAAGGTGCCTTCAAGGATTGGGGCTATGCCCTGGCCCAGAAAGAGTACGATGCCCAGCTCATCGACGGCGGCCCCTGGTGCTCCTTCAAGAACCCGAAAACCGGCAAGACCATCGTGGTCAAGGACGTCATCGCCGACGCCTTCCTGCAACAGATCCTGCTGCGCCCGGCCGAGTATGACGTCATCGCCTGCATGAACTTGAACGGTGACTACATCTCCGACGCGCTGGCGGCCCAGGTGGGCGGCATCGGCATCGCACCGGGTGCCAACATCGGTGACGGCGTGGCCCTGTTCGAAGCGACCCACGGCACCGCGCCGAAATACGCCGGTCAGGACAAGGTCAACCCGGGTTCCCTCATCCTCTCCGCCGAGATGATGCTGCGCCACATGGGCTGGGTTGAGGCGGCCGACCTCATCATCAAGGGGATGGAAGCGGCGATCCGCAACAAGACCGTCACCTATGACTTCGAGCGTCTGATGGAAGGCGCCACCCTGCGCTCCTGCTCCCAGTTCGCCCAGGATATGGTCGACCAGATGTAATACGGGTCACTGAAATGCAAAACCGGCGCCATGAGCGCCGGTTTTTTTATGGGTGATGGGCGGGTGCCGAGGGGGGCACCCAATGGGTCAGGTGGTTTTTTCCACGTGCTGCTGGTAGATCTGCTGCCACTTGCTGAACTCGGCCTCGTCTCCCTGGGCCTGCCAGAACTCGCAGATGGAGCTGGCGAGTTCGGATGCCATGGCGTGATCCCCATCGCGGCGACTCATCAGATATTGTCCCAGCCAGCTTTGATATTGTTTCATTGCCCGATCTCCTTATCTCGTGTGTCTTGCTGACCGCCGCCAGGCTTTGTGCCGGACGGGGCCATCAGGCCACGGTTTTTCTGCATGCCCGTGATGGTTGTGATCGACGGATTGGGTCGCGATCTCGCCGGATCAGGGCGCCAACGTGGGTGCAGATGTCAAAAAACGGCCACTATCGTATCACAAAATAACCAGCTTGGGGGGATTGTCGGCAATTCAGGGTGTCCAGCTGTCTGGCCGTCTGGCTTACAAGGGGGCGAACAGCGGCGCCATCTTGCTGATCCCACACGAGAAAAACCCGCCAGTCTGGCGGGTTTTATGGCTGAAAAAAAGATCAGCGGCGGGCGCTGGCCAGGTACTTTTCCATCTCCTCGGCGGGCACCATGCCGCCGCCAGTGGCCCATACCAGGTGGGTGGCCCGAGCCATTTTTGCTGCATCCAGCCCCTGACCGGCCTGCCACTCAAGGTTGGCCGCGACGCGCCACGGGCCTGCCATGCCGGCCAGGGCAGAAGGTTCGAGCTTGATCTGCTCAGCGCGGGCCAAGAGTCCGAGCAGGTCATACATCTCCTGATCGCTAAGGGTGTAGAAACCTGCCAGCAGCCGCTCCATGGCGCGGCCGACAAAGCCGGAAGCGCGCCCCACGGCGAGGCCGTCGGCCGCAGTGAGGTTGTCGATGCCAAGGTCTTGCACCGCAATGGCATCGTGCAAGCCGGTGTGGACCCCGAGCAGCATGCAGGGGGAGTGGGTCGGCTCGGCGAACAGGCAGTGAACGTGGTCACCGAACGCGAGCTTGAGGCCAAAGGCCACCCCGCCGGGGCCGCCACCGACGCCGCAAGGCAGGTAGACAAACAGCGGATGGTCGGCGTCCACCACAATCCCCATTTCATCAAACTGCTTTTTCACCCGCTCACCGGCTACCGCGTAGCCGAGGAACAGGGTGCGTGAGTTCTCGTCATCGATGAAGAAGCAGGCGGGATCGCGCTCGGCCTCCTTGCGGCCCTGCTCCACCGCGACCCCGTAATCCTCGGCGTATTCCACCACGATGGCACCATGTTCGCGCAACTTGCGCTTCTTCCACTCCCGCGCATCAGCCGACATGTGGACGGTGACGCGAAAGCCGAGGCGAGCGCTCATGATGCCGATGGACATGCCGAGGTTGCCGGTGGAGCCCACCGCAATGCTGTACTGGCCGAAGAAGTGGCGGAACTCGTCCGTGAACAGCTTGCGATAGTCGTCCTCTTCGCAGAGCAGACCGGCCTTGATGGCCAGCTGCTCGGCATGGGTCAGCACCTCGTAGATGCCGCCGCGTGCCTTGATGGAGCCGGAGATGGGCAGATGGCTGTCTTTTTTGAGCAGCAGCCTGCCGCTCACCTCGACCCCGTAACGGGCATTCAGGGTGTGCTGCATGGCCGGGATGGCAGCGATGTCGGATTCGAGAATGCCCTTGCTGGCGCGGGTCTCGGGGAAGGCTTCACACAGGTAGGGGGCGAAGCGGGCCAGGCGGGCGGAGGCATCCGCCACATCGCTGCCATCGAGCCCCACATAGGGAAGACCTTCCACCAGGGTGGTGGCCTTGGGGTTGAACCAGCTGACCGGCTCCAGCGCGATCAGGGATTGCAGCAGTGGAAACTGCTGGGTGAGTTGTGATACATCGATGTGTTTCATGGTGTTCTCGGCCTCGTTACACGATACAGGAGAGCAGGAAAGTGCCGGCCAGCGCCATCAGGGAGGCGACAAAGGTGGCGGTAGTGTAGTACTTGAGCGTTTCGTTCAGGGTGGCGCCGCAATACTGCTTGACCAGCCAGAACAGGGAGTCGGTCACCATGGTGCAGCCAATGGCACCGGAGCCGATGGCGAGCGTCATGATCTCCGGGCTGATGTTCGGGTAGTGCACCATGATGGGGGAGATGATGGCGGTAGCCCCCATCATGGCGACGGTGGCGGAGCCCACGGCGGCGTGCAGCACGATGGCCACCAGCCAGGCCAGCAGGATGGGATGCATGTCGAGCTGGGAGAGAATGGTGGCCAGGCCGTCCCCAAGGCCACTGGCCTTGAGTACCCCGTTGAAGGCGCCGCCGGCACCGATGATCAGCAGTATGTTGGCGATGGAGGAGAAACACTGCTCGGTCTGGTCCAGCAGCCCTTCCATCTGCATGCGCCGGCGGATCCCCAGCACGTAGTAGGCGGTGAAGGCGGCGATGAACATGGCGGTGATGGGGTTGCCGATAAACTCCAGCAGGGTATAGAGGTGGCTGGCGTGATCCATGTTGAGCTCAGCTACCGTCTTGACCAGCATCAACAGGATAGGCAGCAGCACGGTGAAGAGAGAGGCGCCCAAGGTCGGCAGCTCGTCCTCGCTGCGGGCCTGGATGTCGGCAAAGGCGGTAGGCACCTCCTTGAACGGTACCCGCTTGCCCAGCAGCTTCAGAAACAGCGGGCCGCCTACCAGCGAGGCAAACAACCCGACCGCGAGGCCATAGACGATGACGGATCCCACATCGGCACCCAGCTGATTGGTGACATAGAGGGCGGCGGGGTGGGGTGGCACTATGCAGTGCACGGCCATCAGGGCGGTACAGAGCGGAATGGCCAGGGTCAGCAGCGAGGTGTTGGTCTTGCGGGCGATGGAGAAGGCCAGCGGAATGAGCAGCACCACACCCACCTCCACAAACAGGGTGATACCGCATACCAGCCCGACCAGCACCATGGTCACCTGGGGCGACAGCCAGCGGCACTGCTGCAGGGCGAGGCCGATGCGCTCGGCGGCGCCCGACACTTCCATCATCTTGCCGAGTATGGTGCCAAGGCCGATGACGGCGGCCAGAAAGCCCAGCGTGCCGCCGATGCCTTCCTCCATAGCGTTGACCATCTTGAGCGGGTTCATCCCCATCAGGGCGCCCACATAGAAGCTCGCCAGCAGCAGGGCGAGGAAGGGGTGGACCTTGCCCTTCACTATGGTGACGACGATCAGCAGTATGCTGGTCAGCAGGGTTCCGACGATCCACATTTCTGAATTCATGGCGTGCCTCTGTCATGGGAATGATGTTGGCGCTATTGAATGAAAATGCAGGTTCCCTGACAAATGATGAAATCGGCAGCTTGGGTGAGCTGGGTTGATGCAAAGGTGCCACATTCATCACATTTATGGTGTGAAGGTGGTTTTGCGTGGTGTGAGCTGATGCAGCGGGCCACTTTTTCGGTATCATCGGTGCCGGTTTTGCAAGGGGGGGCATATGTACGGCGAAGAGAACTATGTGGCGAGAAGCAGTGTTGCGGGAAACAAGCTGCTCAACGGCTATCAGCTGGCCAGGCTGCACACCTTCGAAGCGGCAGCCAGACACGGCTCCTTTGCGCTGGCGGCCGACGAGCTGGCGCTCAGCCCGAGCGCGGTGAGCCACCGGATAAGCGCCCTGGAGGAGGATCTCGGCTTCAAGCTGTTCCAGCGCTTTCACCGCAAGGTGGCGCTGACGGCAGACGGGCAGCGGGTGTTCTGGGCGCTCAAGTCATCGCTGGAGTTCATCAACCAGGAGATCCTGGAGATCCGCCATCAGGAGCTGTCGGGCACCCTGACCGTCTACTCGCGCCCCTCTATCGCCCAGTGCTGGCTGGTGCCGCGACTGGCGGATTTCTCCCGCCTGCATCCCCAGATCGAGCTCAACATCATGACCGGCAACGAGAACATCAACCTGCATGGTTACGGCATCGATCTCACCCTCTATTTCGACGACAAGACGCCTGCGCGGCTCGCCATCCATCCGCTGATGGACGAGTACATGGTGCCGGTGTGCAGCCCTGAGTATGCCGAACAGCACGGGCTGCTCGGCAACCCGGCCAACCTGGCGCACTGCCGCCTGCTCCATGATCGGCAAGCCTGGGGCCATGACTCCGACGGCGACGAGTGGTCCAGTTGGGCCGAGCAGTCCGGCGTGTCGCTTTCGGCATGCAGGGCCAGCATGGGGTTTGATCGCTCCGATCTTGCCATCATCGCCGCCATGAATCACGCCGGGATCGCCATGGGACGCCAGAACCTGGTGAGCAAGCGGCTGGCACGGCGCGAGCTGGTGGCCCCCTTCCCGGACATGGCGGTGCGCTGCGCCCAGCGCTACTACATCGCCACCCTGCCCAATTGCCAGAACCCCAAGGCGCAAGCCTTCATCGACTGGGCCTGCCAGCAGGCGCGGGTCTGAGCCAGCCCTTGCGCAAACAGGCTAGCGAGGCTGTGCCAGGGCACGTTCCACATAGAGATAGCCAATCCCCATCACCTGCTGGGCGCGGCTGAGCTGGCCAAAGCGGATGTGGGTGGCGTTGACGGCGTCGCTGCAGTCGAACGGGTTGGCACCGGTCTGATGGATGATGGTCTGCAGCCACTCCTCGCCAAAACCGCAGCTGCGGCCATAGAGCCAGATACGGTTGATGTTGAGGATGTTGAGGAAGTTGTAGAGGCTCAGACCAATGGCGCGGGCACCCTCATCCACCATGGCCCGGATCATGGGATCCCCCTGCTGGTAACGTGCCAGCAACTGGGCTGTGCCGACACGCCTCTCCGCCAGCGCAGCGAGATCCACCCCCTGCTGCTTGAGAAAGACCCTGGCCCGCTTCTTGATGGCCGAGAGGGAGGCGACCGTCTCCAGACAGCCGTAACGGCCGCAGGCACAAGCGCTGCCATCCGGGTTGATGATGGTGTGGCCGATTTGGCCGCTACCAAACAGGGCTCCCCGGTAGATCTGGCCGTTGATGATGAAGGCTGAACCGATGCCGTAATCGACGTTGATGACGCAAAAATCGCCGACGTTTTCCTCCTCCTGCCACTTCTGGGCCAGCGCCAGCATGATGCAGTCGTTGTCCACTATCACCTCGCAGCCGAGGCGCTCCTCCAGCAGATATTTGAGCTCGACCGGCGCGTGCCAAGGGGCCTGGGGCATGGTCTGTGATACCCCGCTGGCCGGGTTGACCTGACCGTGTACCGCGATGGCCAGCCGGATCGCCAGCCCCTTGTGGCGGCGCTTGTGCTGGTAGTAGCAGGCCTCGATCAGGCGCAGCAGCTCGTCCGGGGTTTGCGGCGCAATTTTCTGGCCGGCGTAGTCGTCGAGAGGGGTGATCAGGTTGTCCACCAGAATGCTCTCCAGACTGGTGGGGCTGATATTGAGGCAGAGGATTGCCCCCTGACCGCTGGCGATGCGGTAGCTGCCGCCATTGATGCCGCGCTGGGAGAGGTTCTGGTCGCTGTGGCTGATGGCCCCCTCGGCCACCAGCTCGTCGAGGATCTTGCTGACCGCCGGAATGGAGAGCTCGCAATGGCGCGCCAGGGTGGACTTGCTCGCTTCCTTGAGCTGATAGAGCAGGGCCAACAGCACCTGCTTGTTGTGGTGGCGTACCTTCTGGTTGTTCAACCCTGTGCTCATCACTTCACTAAACTCCGCTTACTATATTGCGTGATCTTTAGGCAATTAATGGTGGTTTAACCATTCTAATCTGGTCTCACTGAAATTTTTACTAACAAGTATTAAGTGAGGCGAGATTGATGAGAGCTGATGTCAAGGTCTGGGTCGAAACCATCACCCTGCCGACCTACGAGGTGGGCGCCGAAGATCCCAACCCCATGTTTCTCGAGAAGCGGGTCTATCAGGGCTCCTCGGGGGCCGTCTATCCCTATGGGGTGATCGATACTCTTACCGGCCAGAAGCAGATGAAGCCCTATCGGGCGGTCTGGCTGGAGAACGACTTCATCAAGGTGATGTTGTTACCGGAGCTGGGCGGTCGC
Source organism: Aeromonas sp. Y318-1 (assembly GCF_027706125.1). Classification (NCBI taxonomy): domain Bacteria; kingdom Pseudomonadati; phylum Pseudomonadota; class Gammaproteobacteria; order Aeromonadales; family Aeromonadaceae; genus Aeromonas; species Aeromonas sp. Y318-1. Next base: position 47,720 of record NZ_JAPDCM010000012.1, on the reverse strand, counting down.
ATCCACCGTGCTTACGACAAGGTGATGCAGCGGGATTTCGTCTATTACAACGAAGTGATCAAGCCCGCGCTGGTGGGGCTGGTGGGACCCTGGATCTCCGGCGGCATCGAGTTCAACTGGCCGCAGCACCACAGACCCACCACCTTCATGCCGGTGGATTTCACCATCGCGGAGCAGGAGGGTGGCGCCAAGACCGTCTGGCTGGGCGAGGTGGAGCCGATGCGTGGTTTACAGGTGATGGCGGGGTTCACCCTCTATCCCGACAAGGCGCTCATCGAGATCACCGGCAAGGTGTTCAACGGCAACGATACGCCGCGCCATTTCCTCTGGTGGTCCAACCCGGCAGTGAAAGGGGGCGATGCCCACCAGAGCGTCTTCCCGCCCGATGTCACCGCCGTCTATGACCACGGCAAGCGCGACGTCAGTGCCTTCCCCATCGCCCGTGGCACTTACTACAAGGTGGACTACTCCGCCGGGGTCGATATCTCCCGTTACCGCAACATTCCGGTGCCCACCTCCTATATGGCGGACAAGTCCGACTACGACTTTGTCGGCGCCTACTGTCATGACGAACAGGGGGGCCTGTTGCATGTGGCGGATCACCACGTCTCGCCGGGCAAAAAGCAGTGGAGCTGGGGCAACTGTGACTTCGGTCTGGCCTGGGATCGCAACCTGACCGACGACAACGGCCCCTATATCGAGCTGATGACCGGGGTCTACACCGACAACCAGCCCGACTTCACCTGGCTGGATGCGGGGGAGGAGAAGGTGTTTGTGCAGAACTTCCTGCCCTACAACACCCTGGGCACTCTGCAAAACGCCAACACCCGCGCCGCCATCAAGCTGGAGCGCAGCAATGACGGGCTCGTCTGCGGGGTCTATGCAGTAGCGCCACTTCTCGGGGGCAGCTTCGAGGTAAGCGACGAGGGGGGCGTGCTGTTTACGCAACCTCTGGATCTGCAGCCGGGTCAGGCCTGGCTTGAGCCTTTCGCTATCACCAGCGAGGGACGCTTGCAGGCCCGTCTGCTGGATGAGCAGGGTCAGTGCGTGCTGAGTTACCTCGAGCATCAACCCGCAGGCGAAGCCCTGCCGGATCCCGCTACCGCGCCGGAACCCGCCGTCAATCTCGACTCGGTCGACGAGCTCTACTTCATCGGCCAGCATCTGGAGCAGTATCTGCACGCCAGCCGCTCGCCCTTTGATTACTACCAGCGGGGGCTGGAGCTGGATAGCGGCGACTATCGCTGCAACCTGGCACTGGCAACGCTGGAGTACAACCGTGCCAATTACGAGCAGGCGCTGGTTTACGCTAATCAGGCGCTAACCCGTGCCCATCGCCTCAACAAGAATCCCCAATGTGGCAAGGCGAGTTTGCTGCGCGGCCATATCGAAGAGCGTCTCGGCCAGTTCGATGCAGCCTTTGATGACTTCTACAAGGCGACCTGGAGTGGCAACTGCCGCGATGGCGGCTTCCTCGGGCTGGCCCGTATCGCCATGGTGCGCCGCGACGCCTTGCAGGCACTGCAATTTGTCGAGCGCAGTCTCGCCGTCAACGGCACCCACTACGGCGCCATCGCTCTCAAGGGATTGGCCCTGCTGGAGTCTAGTGAGCCGGAGGCAGCCATCTCCTATATCGACGAACAGCGAGTCCGCTATCCACTCCACTATCAGCTGGCCTTCCTGCGCTGGCTGGCAAGCGAGCAGAGCACCGATCGCGACGCGCTGGTACATCTTTGCAACGGGCGTGGCACCAACCTCTGCTTCCTCGTCAGCGAACTGCTGAGCTGGGGACGCCCCGAGCTGGCGCAGCAACTGCTTTCAACATTGACGATGGAGGAGACCCTGCCGCTGCTGTTCCAGGCTGCATTGTTGCCGGAAGGTGAGGCGCAGGATGCCCTGCTGGCGCGAGCCGAGCGGGCGTTTGGCCGCAAGGTGCGCTTCCCCAATACCCTTGGCGAGGTGGCCATGCTGGGGCAACTGCCACACAGCTGGTTTGCCAGCTACCTGCTGGGTTGCTTCCACTACAGCAAGCGCAACTATGTGCAGGCGATTGCCCTGTGGCAGCAGGTGTGCGAACAGACACCGGACTTTGCCCCGGTCTGGCGCAACCTCGGTATCCACCACTTCAACAAGGCGGGTGATATGGCGGCGGCCGAGCGGTGTCTGCGCCGGGCCTTTGCCCTCAAGCCGGACGATGCGCGGCTGCTGTTCGAGCTGGATCAACTGCACAAGCGTTGTGCCATGGCTCCTGCAGAGCGGCTGGCGCTGCTGGAGGCGCACCGTGCGGTCGCCCTCAAGCGCGACGATCTGACCGCCGAACTGCTCAGCCTCTATCACATTACCGGTCAGCTGGATGCGGCGGCCGAGATCTTGCGGCTGCGCGAATTCCACCCCTGGGAGGGGGGCGAGGGCAAGGTGACCGGCCAGTACCTCATCAACCAGCAGCGCCGTGCCTTGGTGTTGATGACTCAGGGACGCCACGAGCAGGCTATTCCGTTGCTGCAACAGGCGTTGAACTATCCCCTCAATCTGGGGGAGGGGCGCCTTGTGGGACAAACCGACAATGACATCCACTTCCTGCTGGCGCTCTGCCATCTGGCCTGTGACAACCAGAGTCTGGCGGCCCAGTGCCTGCAACAGGCTTGTCTGGGCCAAGGATCGCTCGGGGCCAGCCGCTACTACAACGATCAGCCGGTGGATTATCTCTTCTATCAGGGTATGGCGCTGGCTCGTCTTGGACGGGTTGCCGAGGCGCAGCGTCTGTTTGAAGGGATGGTCGGCTGGGCCGAGCAGGCAATGGGCGAGTCGGTCGAGGCGGACTTTTTCGCCGTCTCGCTGCCGGATCTCATCGTGCTGGATGACGACCCGCAGCACAAACACCGTCAGCACTGCCTGCTGGTCCGGGCCCTCGGCCAGTTGGGGCTGGATCAGCGTGAAGCATGTGCCCAGACCCTGCGCGAGCTGCTGACTCTCAACCCGGCCCACGACAAGGGGCAGCTGTTTGCCCTGATCTGCCGTGAGCTGTCACTCAATCCATCACAGCCATAACAACAACGGGCGCCCCGCCACGGTACGGGGCGCCACTGCACCCTACAATCGACAAGATAATAAGGATGAGTCATGGAACACACTCAACATCGCTCGGATACGCACCGGCTCAACATGGGCTACGTCTGGATGATCTGCCTGGTGGCCGCCTGCGGTGGCCTGCTGTTTGGTTACGACTGGGTGGTCATCGGCGGGGCAAAGCCCTTCTATGAGGCCTATTTCTCTATCACCGACCCGGCCCAGTCCGGCTGGGCCATGAGCTCGGCGCTGGTGGGCTGTGTGCTGGGGGCCGCCATCTCCGGCTGGTCGGCGGATCGCTTCGGCCGCAAGAAGCCGCTGATCCTGGCCGCCATCCTGTTTGCCATCTCGGCATGGGGCACGGCTGCGGCCAGCAACTTCGATCTGTTCGTGGTCTATCGCATCGTGGGGGGGATCGGTATCGGTCTGGCTTCTGCGCTCTCGCCCATGTACATCGCCGAGATCAGCCCGGCCGACAAGCGGGGCAAGTTCGTTGCCATCAACCAGCTCACCATTGTCATCGGCGTGCTGGCTGCTCAGTTGGTCAACCTGATGATCGCCGATCCGGTCGCGAGCAACGCCACCCAGGCCGATATTCTGGCCACCTGGAACGGCCAGTCCGGCTGGCGCTGGATGTTCGGGGCCGAACTGGTACCTGCGCTGGCGTTTCTGGTGCTGATGTTCTTCGTGCCGGAGTCACCGCGCTGGCTGGCCAAAGATGACCGGTATGAGCAGGCGGCCCGCATGCTCGGCAAGATTGGCGGGGATGCCTATGCCAAGCAGACGCTGGCCGAGATCCGCCAGACTCTGGTGGGGGAGTCGGCGCACAAGGTATCGCTGGCGGAGCTGGGCAAGCCCTCGGTGCGCCCCATCCTCATCATCGGCATGGTGCTGGCGGTGTTCCAGCAGTGGTGCGGCATCAACGTCATCTTCAACTACGCGCAGGAGATCTTTGCCTCCGCCGGGTTTGATATCAACAGCACTCTCAAGTCCATCGTCGCCACCGGCCTTATCAACCTGCTGTTTACCCTGATTGCGCTGCCCATGGTGGACAAGCTTGGCCGCCGCAAGCTGATGCTGATTGGCTCGGCTGGTCTCACCATCATCTATGGCATGATGGCTGCGGCCTATGCCAGCGGCGTGCTGGGCTTGCCGGTGCTGTTGCTGGTGCTGGCGGCCATCGCCATCTATGCCCTGACCCTGGCACCGGTCACCTGGGTGCTGCTCTCCGAAATCTTCCCCAACCGGGTGCGCGGGTTGGCGATGTCGGCCGGAACCCTGGCGCTCTGGATCGCCTGCTTCGTGCTGACCTACACTTTCCCGCTGCTCAACGCCGGGCTGGGGGCTGCTGGCAGTTTCCTGCTCTACGGCCTTATCTGTTTCGCCGGGCTGATCTTCATCTACCGCAAGGTGCCCGAGACCAAGGGAGTAACGCTGGAGGCGCTGGAAGCCCAGCTGGCCCAGGGCAAGGTGGAGTTGACGCCGACCAAGGCGAGCGCCTCGGCATGACGGTTTACACATTGAGCAACCCGCATCTTCGGATGCGGGTTTCAACCCAAGGAGCCTGTGTGCTGGGGCTGGAGGATGAGCAGGGGCGCCCGCTGCTGCGCGGCACCAACCCCGGTGCATCTTGTCATCCCGGCGAAAGCGCCCTCTTTCCCATGGTGCCGCTGGCCAACCGGGTGGCAGGCAACTGTGTTGAGTTGTGGGGGGAGGAGCATGGCTTGCCAGAAAGTCCCCTAGATCCCGACTTCTTTCTGCATGGCGATGGCTGGTTGCAGCCATGGCAACGGGTGGCGGACTCTGCCAGTTCGGTGACGCTGCAGCTCACCAGCCAATGCGACCCTTTTCACTATCTGGCCGAGATTGACTATCGGCTGCAGGGGGTGAGCCTGCTGGCACGCATCAGTCTGACGCATCTGGGGGAAGCACCCTGTCTCTACGGCGCCGGTTTTCATCCCTTCTTCTGGCGCGACGAGCAGACCAAGATTCGCTTTCTGGCGAGCGGCGTCTGGCAGGAGGGGCCGGAGCATCTGCCGACCGACTGGTCGAGCAGGCTTGCGCCCCACCTCGACTTTCGCCAGTGGGTTCGCCCGCAAGGGTGGCTCAACCACTGTTACGGTGGTTGGCATGGTACGGCCGAGATGGTGCACCCCGCCCGCCAGCAGCGGTTGAAGGTGGTCAGCGACGCTTCTTTCCTGATGCTCTATCAGCCGGATGAAACGAGCGGTTTTGTTTGTCTCGAGCCTCAGAGCCACGCCGCCAATGCCCACCACATGGCCGGTCACCCCGGCCTGCGTCTGCTGCAGCGCGGTGACACCATGAGCATCGCCATGACCATCACCCTGATGCCAGCGTTGATAGTTGGTTGCGAGACGTAACGGGATAAGCGGCGAGATTGTGCGGTTGGGTGTTTGCTGAAAACAGAGGAATAAAAAAAGGGCCACCTCTTGCGAGATGGCCCTTTCCAAACGTTTGGTGGAGCTGGGGGGAGGTGACAACCAATCTTTAGTTTATCATTTCAGATCAATCGGTTAGATGACCTGTTCCAGCGAATCATTTCTGTGACCCTTCACCATGACACCAAATTTTGGACGCCGGTTCAACTCCCTTTTATGCATGTTCAATGATTGAGTTCATGCTTTAGTAGCCTGATGATTGCTTTGAAACAGAAGCGGTTGGTAGCATCAGACTCACACTTTCTTCATGGACTGCACACAATGTCTACTGAGCTGCCATCTTTCAAGGAACTCAATCTCAATCGTGAATGCTTAGAACCTGTAATCGATGAGTTTCTTACTGAGCATTCCCTTAGCCTCAGAAGTAGGGGGATGTTGCCGGAGAAACAAATTTACCGTGTGATCATTGGCAAAGTTGGTATGGTCGATGCGACTTTGGATGTCTACTTCAATAAAAATGGAACGTCTACACTTAACTATAAAGTTGGTAAAAATCAACAGGTTGGTTTCGATTTAGCACAGCGACTGTTTGAGACAATTCATCCTGATGAGTTTCAACAAGTTAATATGTCTATCAGGGGGGTTGCTCAAGATCAGATAGAGCCGATTATCTCTGAAGTCCCTGAATGCAGTGAGGGAGATTACCAAGTAGAAATTACTAGGAATGAAGAGCGACAAGCACAGTGGCGAATCAGCTCAAAAATCAATAAAGATCAAATAGTTGTTACTCATCACAGAAATACCCGAACTTTACAGATACAAGGCCGCCCTTTGTCATGTTATCGACGGCTAATTTATCTGATGTCATCTTTGTTAGATTTGGCTGGTTTAGAGTATGTGTTGAGTCGTACAGAAGATGGCGGCAAGGCAGAGATCGTTAGGCCGGAGATCGCGATGGAATTTTTACGGACAAAACTTCCAAAGTCTGTTGAACGCTTACCAAAAGTGACAAGTGCCTTACTTTTGTCCAGTCTGTGTGTTAGGCTTTCCGCCCCTAAGCTGCCAGACTACTCAATGTTAGTATTCCCTGAGTTGAGATCGCTTGAGGGGGCTGTCAAGAGTTTTCTAGCCGATAGAGGGATTGAAGTGACTCGAGAAAGAACCGTGGGTTCTTTCTATGAACTCCAAGATCCTGCGCGTAACACGTATGTTTTAAAGCAGGATTATCATCATCTGATGCCTCAACGAGAGGAACAGACTTTAGTCCATAACGCTTACTCTTTTTTCAATAAGCATCGACATGGATTGTTCCATATGGAAAGCTTGATCGATGGCAGTCGGGTAATCGGCAGCCTCGAAGAAGTTAACAGGCTGACCAATACAATCTATTCTTTCCTTGACGACCTTCACTAAGACGGAGAGCCATGTATTTCATTCGGACGGATGATAGTCGCTACGCAGCAGTTGTGATTGCTACTGACTATCAAAATCCCCTACAAGAGCTGTCATCTGTTATGGATGAGCTGCAGAAGAAGGAAGTCTCTGGTGAGATTCTCTTCGATTTGCTGTGCTCAAATGGGGCTGAATGGAATCGATTCGCGTCAATGCAGTTCGACGGTCAAGTATTTGAAAGAAAGACATTCCAAGTAGTTGATCCTGATAACATGCCATGCTCTTTACTCAAAGAGCATGGCGAGTTGTTGAAAAAGCAAAACTGCATTCAGTTCTCGGTCCTGTCTTAGTTAATCCATCTTGCCTCTCTATAGATAACACACACTATTGTGTATGCTTCCTAAATGAAATTTTCCGTTATTTTTTCCTGCGAAATCTATAAATGACCAGCGTTTTTCGCTAATTCATGTTGCTAAATCTAGTTGATTAGTCTTCATGGTTGATGATGAAAACGGTCAGATGAGGTTAGGCAACTGCAGGATCATCCCTTCAGCGCTGGCTTATAATGTGTACCTTTTGAGCCACCCAAACACCCTATCGAAAAGAGTGGCTCAAAAGTGTTGATTTCAATATGAGCTATCATTATATTGTGAGCCATAGTTTTTGAGCCACACGTGGGGAATGGTTATGGCTGTTATCGGGTATCTAAGGGTAAGCACTGGCGAGCAGAGCGTTGAGACTCAGCGCCACAGCATTGAGCAGATCCACAAGGTGGAAACGTGGTTCGCAGACGAGGGTATATCTGGTGCAGTGAAGGCATTAGAGCGCCCGGAATTCTCCGAGCTGTTCAAGTTTGTGCGGAAGGGCGATACGCTAATTGTTCCCGCCGTTGACCGTCTTGGGCGTGACACCATTGACGTTCTGCACACGGTTGAGGCGCTGCAAGCCAAGGGTGTGTCGATTATCAGCTTGCGGGAGGGGTTCGACCTGTCCACGCCAATCGGTAAGGCAATGCTGACCATGCTGGCCGCTGTCGCAGAGCTGGAACGCTCAAATATCAAGGCCCGTCAGATGGCCGGGATCGCCAAGGCCAAGGCAGAGGGCAAAGCATTAGGGCGAGAAAAGACCATTGATGATGTTGCCGTTGCTATCTGGCGGAAGGAAAACAGCGCAAGCATCCAGGCGACCGCCGAACATTTTGGGATTTCACCCGCCAGTGTGAAGCGAGCCTGCAAAGCAGCGTAATGACGATCCAAACAACACGCGAATAAAGCAATAACATACCGGCCAAGCGCCGGTATTTTTTTGTCTATAATATGGTGATCGGTCATCTATTTGTGTAACATGCGATCATTGTAACTTATTGAGATTTATAGGCTTATACATGAAGGTTTCAATGTTGAAGCGTCAGCTCGCAGAGCGGATGGGTGAGGATGCGCACTATCTGGAAGGTAGGGACAAAGCGTTTTTAGCAGAGCTTGCCGGTATACCGGTTGAGCAGATTGAAGACGACGAGATCATCACTGGTGAAGGGGAAACCGGCTGGATTGAAGAGCGTGAGACCCATCTAGATTTGGCGGACAGGATGCGCATGGAAGTTAAGGAGGAAATCGAGAAGCAGCGTCAGCGCACTATTGAGCGTGGAAGCCTTGGCGGCTCGTATCGTATAGCGGCGGCATTGGCCCGCAATGGAGGTAAAGCATGATCCCGGAAACGCGTTTCGAACAGGCGCATGGTGTGACAGCGGGCAAGCTCTCATACGCTTTGGAACTGATGGATAAGGGGGACGTTGTGGCGGCTCGCGATGTAATCCTTGAGGTTCAAAAGACCAATGAAGATCAGGCCCGAGTTATTGATACCCGGCTTTATGGGGCTGTTCGTAATCTATGCGAGGCGAGGCGTATGGATAGCCGGAGATTTTTCGCATTGCAGCAGGTGTTAGGGTTGCGCGAGATCGTCCGCTCCTTGCTCGTATCACCTGCCGGGGTGGATCTGATCTCTATGCATGTGCCAGTAGAAAATGATTTCTTCGTCTCCATGCTGTCTAGGATCCCACAATCGGCGGCAGTAGCCCCCATAGCCAATGACAATGAGCGGGCGGCAACCCTGACATATCAAAATGGGAATGCGCGTTTATGGACGATGTTCTGCGAACAGCAGCAGGGTTTGGAGCATGGAGAGGGGAAAGCATGAAGCCGCAAAAAACAGTCCAAGTAATACGGCTATCCCGTCCAGTCGCGGAACGTGTGGCGATATGGGCCAGTGCTCTGAATATGTCGCCCACGCAAATTGTAGAGCTGGCAATCACCCGATGGGAGCAATTGACCCCGTGTGATGCGCTCGGAATAGAGGGGGGCCGCGATGCGTCGCACCTCCCCCGCCCTTGAAGCGCAGGTTGCCGCAGCTCTCGCGGCAGGATGGCCGATTGTTGCTATCGCCGAGCAGACGGGAATCAGCCTATCCACAGTGAAACGGATCCGGGGGCGTTCAGGTGTTCGCCCCGACTCGATGCGGGAGGAGTTGATAGAGGAGGCCCGCGCCGGATTGCGGGCCTCATTATCTTCTGAGTTCGCCGCCTCGGAGGGCGCTCGCCTCGTCCGGTCACAGGTTGCACTTTGCAACCAAATCCATACCAAGACAGCCGAGCTGTTAGAGAGCCTGACAATTGATAGTGAATGTGACAGGCACCAAGCGGCCAAGATCCTTTCAGCGTGTGCCACAGCCAGCAAGCTGGCCGCTGATGGGTTGCGCCGGGTACTCACACTGGCAGCGGAGCCGGAGGTGGTCGAAGCCCTGCCGGAGCTGGTTGTGAGAGACTACACAGACGAGGAGATATTGGCTATCAGGGCCGAGCGCGATTGCTGGGGCGATGTGCCGCCAGAGTGATGCAGGTTGACGGCGGCCCCGCCCATGCTGCAAAGTAACCCTGTTATTTTGGCCGATGAGTCGGCCCTACCTCTTCGCTAACGCCCATTTCGCGGCGTCTTTTCGCTGGAATCCCCATAGGTACTGACACCGGCCCTAACCGGTCAGTTGTCGCTGTACGCGCTTTACAGGCGTTCAGGGGGATGAGGTGAACGAGATTTGAAAGAGGGCTTGCCGTTGGCAAGCAGGTAAAAAAAAGCCGCCCAATGAGGCGGCACAAAAGGTTTTAACTATGAAAAGAGTATCATCAGAGAGCTCGGCGCTCAATGACCGGTCATCAAAATTAACGCAGCCTAATGAGTTTGCGCTTGCCCGTCGCAACCTACACCGCGACGACTCCCCATCCCGAGACGAGCGGATTGCTAAGATGCAGATCGCCAGAATCAGGGATGCACTCAAGGGGGGGATGAACGTTGATAAAAGTATCCGGCGAGCCACAAACAGAGCTGTAACCAGCATCAGTGAAACAGCCCGCTGGACGCTTTGGCGAGCAAGGTTTCCAAATACAAAAACCGCCGCAAGAGCTCTCAAGGGGATGGTGCGTCAAAGCCTTGTCCTGTCTGGCTTAGCGTCCCGACGCGACTACGAGAAAATGATCTCGTCTGTAGTAAATATGTATGATCCTTCCTTTGTCCTTATCTCAACACCCAACTGGAGGAAGGAACCCCTTCGGCCATGGAAAGACTTATCAGGCTTGGAAAAGTACGCTTGGGTTACATCCGGCATGATGTATGAGAGGTGTAGCAAGCGGTACGTAGCCTTTTCCCTGAATTTATCCATGGAGGACGCAGCTAAGAGCCCCGCTGAACTAAAAGACCCCATCAGGAAGCGTCTGGGTCGTGCGCTAGGACGCGAGGTCGAGCACATGACCATGTTCTGCATAGAGAGAGACAGCGAGGGCCGATCCCACTGTCATGGTATCTACTTCGGAAGCCTCACCGCAGAGCAGAAAAAGAGGCTCAAGAGTGCGGGCGGTGAATGGGATGGTTCAGACTCGCGCCGCCAGCGTCGTACCACTGAGCGCTACGGTATGGGAGAGGCTATCGGATGGGGCTGGTATATACACAAGGACATAGGCAAAGACGCCGAGTTCTACATCCCCCACGAGCTGACGCGCCTAGGACAAGCCCATTACGGGAGAACGACAGCCCTCCTTCTCCCTCACTTCATTGCCGAACGGGATTCCACGGTCAGCCAAAAGGCCACCAGCCCCACACAAACCAAAGTCCTAGAAAAACCAGCTCCCTACTCATCCCCCAGTGAGAACGTCAGCACTGCAATTTTGAAAATCGAGGCCGAAGACCACACAGGCACACCCGGACACGCTCATGAAGGCCCACAGGACGCGCCAGAATCAATTTCAAACCCAAAATCACCCCAAGACAGCACAAGCACCAACAAAGCGGTTAAAAGCGATTCTGTGAGCTTTGGCGACATAGAGGGCCAACCAGTCCACCAGCCCCGGCTACCTGAAGACAGTGCCCTTGATGCCATGCTCGTAGAGTTGGACAAGTGGGCAGCCACTCACTTCGGAAGGGAAGAGATGCAAGGAGAGCTGACCCGGTAACGGACGGTTAATGACCCGGTAGTAAAAGTAGATGTACGGGGTGTGTCAGGTGTAAGGGGGATCGTAAACGTGTGAGACAGTACCGGGACGATTTACAAAAACCGCTTTAGAGCACTCCAGCGAGCATCCGGCACCGTACCAAATGGCATAGCGACAAAAACGCACAGGGGGCGTTCTAGGCCCCCAGAATCAAACCTTTCGCAGCTATGCCACCACCTGACGAGTCACCCCCAGAACATCACGCCCCAGCATCAGGCACAGATTGAAATCGGCAGCAGACACCGGGAGCGTTCCGTTGTCGCTCTCGTCGAGATAATCCAGCACATCAGCGGGTGAAACGTGCTGGATGTCATCGAAGGCACTCTGGATCAGTAGCGTCCAGAGCGCCCTTTTCCCTGCCTGTGATAATTCGCGCTCGCTCCATTGAAACCACTCGCACACGCCTTCGCAATGATGGATATGGCGACCGTTAGACAGGCGGCACCCACAGGGCAGCGACACGCTCAATACCCTAGCCTGTATGGACAGCAGGACGTCCTCGAAGCTGATGTCGGATCTCATTTCAAATTCCCCATTTTCTTGGCTCTTCGCCAGTTCAACCAATTAATCCCGGTCAGGTCACAGCCGAAATCGACACTGTTTATGACGTTGCGCAGCGTTGCACAAGCCTCCTGCATCCGTGGGCTATATTTGACACCCGGTTTGATGTAGGGGGTGGATGACCCCTTATCTTTAGTAGCTGGCAGACCATAGGTATTGCGCAGGTCTGGCCCGTGGCCGACGATCATCTGCATTAGCTCAAGCCGGATGTCAGTATGATGAGCGGCTGTGATGAAGGTATGCCGCAGGCTGTGAAAGCTGACTTGATGATCGGTTTGCCAAATGTCCAGCTTTGCCAACAACCCGGTTCCCTTGTAATGGTTGAACCACTTGCCCAGCTTGTGTGAGTAGTTTTGTGCCTTTGAGTCGCCGCCAAGCGCCCAGTCCGGGAACAGTCGCGCGTCGCCACTAGACATCCGCGCCCATTCCACCAACTGCATAAAACCCGCATTCAAAGCTACATCCGGGAGCGGTATCAGGCGCTCGGCGTTAGGGGTCTTAGAGCCCGGCACGTTGAGCATGATTATGCCTCCTACATAAATGACATGGGCCACAGTGAGGCTGCCAATTTCATCGCCGCGCATCCCGGTAGTCAGTCCCAGCAATGGAGCCCAGAAATGCCAGTCTTTCGGCTGTTCGTAGGGAAGCCTACTGTCGGCTCGCCAGAGTCTATTAACTAGTTTCCCCAGTTGTTCCTGAGTGAAGGGTTGTCCGCCTTCTTCATAGTCGGCATCGTTCTTGATGGGTGTCAGCATGTCGCTGAAATCCTCGGCGACATACCGCTCAGCCTTAAGCCATTTAAGAAAGGGTTTAACGTCATGGAAGTGGGTCATCTGTCCCTGCTCGGACAGGGATGGCAGGCCCTGCTTGCCTAAGCCCAGATACCAGTTACGCCGCAGCAAGGGATCCTCAGGGCGCTCTTTCCAGATTGACAATTTCGGGAGATTCTTAGGGATCGTGCGGATAACCTCTCGATAGTGGGTAATATCGGCAGCAACAAGCGCCGCGCTGTTCAGCGGGCCGAGAACATCGAGAAAACGCGCAAGATTGCTTTTGCGCTGGCTCAGGGTCTTGGGTTTGAGCTTCTCCACATGTTCGCTGTGCTCGTTGAATCGGGCCACCAGCCATTCCAACGATTGACCGGGCGCAGAAGGGGCAACCAAGGCACTACCGACGGGCACCGGCTCGGCGTTGAGCGTTGTTGGCAACGAGGCGAGAGCGTCCGCCGTCCGCCGGGCTTCAATGAGCTGGCCTTGTGTCCGCTGGGCAATGCCAACCGCAGTACGGGCCAGCTCCTTCGCCTTCTGAGTCACAGCCTGAGCTGTCGCCAGCTCCTTGCGAGAGCGCAGTGCTGCAAGACGCTGCTCGTTAATCTGGTCTTGCAGTGCGGCCAACTGCTCCCCGAGCCGGATTTGTTCTCTTTTCGCGGCGATCTTCGCCTTCATGATTTCTGAGATTTCAGCCATGTTTACTTCCTGATCGACTTCCTGAACTAATGCCAATAATTCGTCGAGCAGGAGCCTGCCAATTTTGAAAGCATGGATCCACAATTCTCCCGTTTTAGCGCGATTTTTTGTGCCCAGTGAGAAGCGAGTCTCACGGGGAGCGCCGTACTGGCGGAGGGATGGGGGGAAGATCAGGCGGTAGCAGTAGACACCACAGCGGTTTTTGATGAGACCGGGATAGAGCATATGTGACACCTCAGTGTGTCACTCCCTGACCAGCCATAAAGAAAAAGCCCTGACGAATCAGGGCTTTAGAAGGTGGTGGAGCTGGGGGATGTTGAACCAGGCGGTTAATTATTTGATTTTAAATAAAAATGGCCAATTCAGAAAATTTCAATATGCCTAACCGTATGCCTAACATCAGAACTTCTGCAGTAACATAGTGTTATCTGGGCTGGAATGGCTCATTGGCAGTGAAGGAAATTTTAACTCTTACCTTTCTCAAAAGGTAACTGCCTCTTGCGAAAGTCGGCGCTCTCTGTTGTATCAGTTCCTCGATTGGAAAAAAATTCCCCGTCCAAATTTGCCTATTCATAGAACCCGGAATCGGTCGTTCAACTTCAGATGGCAAATCACAGGAGAACGCTATATCAGTGTCCCCATCCTTCGATGCGCTTTAGGTTCGCTCTATTTCTGTAACACAGACATCGCTTGTGCAAGCAAGTCTGCAGTTACGAGCAACTCTTGCTTGGTGGCACAACGCAGCCCATTTTGAGCCCGCTGGTTAGCTAAGAGGCTTAATGCTTCTGGGTTGTCGATCAAGTGGTTAATCCATTCTAGGGGGGTCATTCCCTGAGAGTTGCGCTGCCGTGCGAGTTTGGGGGATAGTTGCAGCAAGCGCCTGACGGCATGCAAATTGGCAGTCCAACTCGCCGTGTGCAGTGGTGATTGCCCGTCATCCGTGAGATTGTCTCGCTTGCACGGGTGATCGAGGAGTATATCCACACAACTATCTACCCCAGACTTGATCGCCGAATGTAGAGCAGTCATTCCGCTACTGCTTTGTATTTCTGGATCAGCGCCAGCTTTGAGCATGATGGTTACTAACTCGGTATCTCCTTTCTCAGCCATCAGCATCAAGGGGGTTTGCCCTTTAATATCGGGAATATTTAGTTGTTTAGGGCTCTCTTGTGCCAGTTGGCCGATAAACGAGCGCCAATGCGCCAACATGGCCTCGAACCGACGCGTTTCACTTTGCAGCTCGAGTGGAACAATTAACTTCATGGGAGGCATTATCTGCATAAAAGAAGAATGCATCTTGAGAAGAGCCATCAATACGGAATTTCCATCGACATCAGGCAGGCTAGATTTCAACAATGAACGATTGGCTTTGATCCATTTTTGCAATCCTTCTTCATCACCAGCTTGGAACAATGGCAGCAGGTCGTTAAGTAACTTATCCATCGTACTTTGTATGCTACGGATTTCGGCCTCAATACCTGGATAGGGTTTGTATAGGTCATCCCAAAAGTAATCTGATGCCCAGCGTGCAATATCCTCGATAGATGGAATCGTATCGCACTCGGCCATCATTCCTCCGGCCAGCATCTCCCGATAGTATTTTTCGTGGTTATTGGTGATTAGTTTCTGGTTGGCAACTTCTAAGGCCAGACCATCCCTCGCGATCTCCCCACGTATAGGACCATAATTACGTTCCGAAGCAGCATCCAGCGCCTCTCTGAACAGCTTGGCTGCCCCCTTAAAATCATTACTGGCCAGCAGGTGCTTGGCTTTGTATTGCAAAATGGGTGCTTTCCATAACTCATATCCTGAGCTGGCTTCAGCTTCATCGAGTAGAACTTGTACCTTGGTTTTTGTGTCCTTTGGCCTTTGTTTACGATCACCATTCAGGTAGCCGTCCAGTCCGAACAGAATTGTTTGGATAGTTTCGGCTGGTGTTGCTGCTATCTCATACAGACGCTGGACAGCGGCCTCTTTGGCTCGTGGAGTTAGGGATGGATGCTGCGCGACCTGACTGACGACCCAATATCGATGCTCGGCTTGCAAGGCGCGCCAAGGTGATGAGGTTCTCATCCGGTCAATCAACCGATAGATAGCTTGTGTCTCATCAGCATGAGCCTTGAGGAGTTCCAACTTTTTTCGAATGATGGGTTCAGCGGATACTGCGTCGAGTGCAAAGTGATCTTCAAGCATCGCCCCAGGCTGCAAATGGTAGAAATGACGAGTCAATAACTGAGCGAGCTCTAGGTTTGCAGTTTCACGACGAGAAGGAAGGATCGAAAGGAATATGCCTTGTTTGTCCCATTCAGGCAGATGTGCTTCGAACCACGTATTTTCAGCAGATTCACCTTGCTCTCTACAATATCGGTATGCATCGATAGTCAAGTTGTAGATAGCCTTATAGATGGCGAATAGTTGAAGTAATTTATTTTGCTGGGGATCTGCACACAACTTGTCAACATTGGGAAATAGGTATTTGAGTAGCCGTACATAACCATCCTGTACCGTCCGAGCAAGTAACAAGCGTTGGCGGATAGTGTTGGGTAAAGGTGCTGCATAACGCTCGGCGATGCATTTAACGAAGGTGGCTTGCTCGTCTTCATCTGCCTGCCCGGCCAGAATTGACTCTATGCGACCAGGTTGAGTCATGGGGATTTCCAACAGCAGCTTATCGGCACTCAGCCCTTTTTTTTCCAAAAAACTCAGAACGTTGTTGAATTGTGCAGAAGGGCTGCAATCGTTGTGGAGTAATATCGCGCCGTCAAAACGTAGTTTTATCTTGTCAGAGAAGTACTTATCGATGGTCTCTGGGCGAATCGTGGTTCCATTACGCCAGTTATATAAGGATCGGCGTAAACCATCATTGCCATCCTCGATCAATCCACTATGTTGCTCTGCGAATGCCTCTAGAGGCATACCCAGCAGGTCCAACAGCCAATCGACCACTTGGGCAACCGGCATATATAGGCTAGGTTTGCCATTCACCTCGCAGGGCTCTGGAAGATACCAGAAACGCCCACCCGGCATACCTCTATCTAGTGTTTGCTCAAGGTTCCAAAACCCCATCCGGCGGGCCAGACCCGGCATATAGAAATGCGTCAACATCGTCCAGATGATCTGGCGTTGATCTGCGGCGAATGTCCAAGTATTGAGCTCGAGCAACTTGTAGGCATGCACAAATTCCATGAAGTTGTCGAGTGCATCTAATTGTGCCAGTGGGTCCATTCCTAGCGCCCTGAGTATATCGTCAAAGACTTCTTCGACCATACTTTTGTGAGCTTTAAGACTTATCTGGCCGGTTGCAAACTTTGTTTTCTTGGTAGTCGGATAGCTTTGGCAGCCAAGGCTTTGATGAATTTCCAGCAAGATGGCTTCGGGTAGTGGCAAGGTGCTCATGTTGTGTCTCATCCTGAGGTTGTTTGATGTCTCGGCCATTCTGGCAATGTGTATCCATCGGATCACTGAAATACCCTGTACCCCCCTCTCACAGTCCGCAAAACTGGGGGATACACGGTGTTTCATATCGTTTAAGCCAACCCATAGGCACCCTTTGCGTATCCTTGACCAAAGAGAGCCTAATCATGTCGTTACCCGTTCAAATCGTTATCAATTGGCACTTAACGGAAGCCTGTAACTATCGTTGCCACTACTGTTATGCGACTTGGCATAAAATGACTTGCCAGAGAGCGCTGATCCGAGATCCGGAGCAAACCACTAAGTTTCTGACCGAGCTGTACCGTTTCTTTCGACCGGCTAACCGTGCAAACCCATTAGCTAGCCAATTAAAATGGAGTTCAGTACGGCTCAATCTGGCTGGTGGGGAGCCATTGTTGCATGCGGGCAAGCTTCCATCCATCGTCAGTCAAGCGCGAGACCTCGGATTCGAGGTCTCGTTAATAAGTAACGGCAGCTATCTCAACGATGGGCTGCTAAACCGTCTGGCGCCATATCTGACTTGGCTCGGTATCAGCATTGATTCGGCTTCAGCCGCAAACAATCATGCAATTGGGCGAGTAGATTATCGTGGCCGACAACTTGACTTGAATGGTCTGGCCGCCAACTTGGATAAGGCTCGTCAATTAAACCCAGAGCTGCGTATCAAGCTCAATACCGTGGTTAACCAGATCAACCACCACGAAGATCTGGGCCCACTGATCGTGAGTCTTGCGCCTGATAAGTGGAAAGTCCTGCGCATGCTGCCGGTAGTGAATCAACACCTGACTGTTAATGACGAGCAGTTTGCTGCGTTTGTTTCTCGCCATAACCCCTTCTCTCAAATCCTCTGTATCGAGGACAACCTAGACATGCATGAGTCATATCTGATGGTTGATCCATACGGGCGTTTTTTTCAGAACACCCCTCTGTTGCCTGCTGGTCAGGGTTATGCCTACAGTCGGCCAATCCTCGAGGTTGGTGCAGGGATGGCCTTTAGCGAAATGAGCTTTGACCATAAGCGATTTGGCGCACGCTATATCCGGACCAATACAGATGTGGGCGTATGAAGTACTGTTCAAATAAAGACATCGACCAGCTGATCCGCCAGTTGATTCGTCAGGGGTGGGCCTTTCAAAATGGTGGTAAACATGGGCGACTGACCAGCCCTAATGGGCTGCTGACTTTGACCGTGAGCAGGTCACCCAGCGACAGCCGTAGCTTGTATAAGCTACGGCGTGATTTACGTAAGGGTATTTTATCTGCAGCGAATATGCGTGTTTTATAGGTATATCCTGCGGCCGTATGATGTTTGAGCTGGTGAATGTGGCTCTACCTCGCCACCGGCAGGTCCTCCCAGCGGGTGGTGTAACAGGGGCTCAGGTGCGCTTGTCGCATCATCCACTCAGGCGATCCCGAGCCTTGACTAGCAAAGCCTACACGCCCCAGCCCCTTGGCTTTGATCTGGTCCATCACAGTCATCAGCGCATCCGATTGAGCGGAGGACGGGGCAAACAGATCGGCCTGTTGCTGCCCCTTGGGAGTGAACTCACTCAGCATGACCCCGCCTTTCTGATAGCGGTAACCGTCACGCCAAATCTGCGGTAGCAACACGCCCACTTGTTGTAGCAACAACCGGGTGTCATCGCTGGGGCTGACTAGCCGAAGGCCAGCCTGCTCACTGTAGTAAGGTGCACGTTCGTCAAAGGGGCTGGTACGCACAAACAGGTGCACCCGCTGGCAACACATTCCCTCGGCCCGCAACTTCTCGGCAGCACGAGCCATAAAGCCTGACAACGCTTGGGCCATTTCCCCACGCTCAGTCACGCGCTCCCCAAAGGAACGGCTCGAGAGGATCTGCTGCTTCGCCGCCGGTTCAACGGTCAGCTCTGCGCAAGGCAGGCCACGCAGCTCCTGTACGATCCGCTCGACCACCACGCCGTATTGGGCGCGTAACCCTTTGGCATCGCTGGCCACCAAGTCAGCCACGGTGTGGATGCCTTGTGCCACCAGCTTGGCCCCCAAGCGCCGCCCTATACCCCACACCTCATCCACCGGGGTGATGGCCATCAGCCGGGCACGGCGCAGCTCGTCACGCAAATCGACCACACCACCAGTGGCAGGCCACTTCTTGGCGGCATAGTTGGCCAGCTTGGCGAGGGTCTTGGTGGGGCCGATCCCGACCCCTACCGTTAGGCCGGTCCACTGCCACACTCGCTGCCGGATCTGTTGCCCATAGGCTGTCAGCTCCCCGGCAAACGACTCTGACAGTGACAGGAATGCTTCATCGATGTAAAGGAAAGAAGAACAGCCATGGACATGACTTCAGCTCAGACATTCCGCTACTCAATCTCTGATGTCGGATGTCCATAGAAAGAACCTCTTTTCCAGGAAATTGGGGCTTGAAGTCCATACCTGCGCAATTGCACCCATTTGACCAGTCAATTGCATTGGTACTGACCACCGCGTGCATCCGACTTGGCCAGTGGGCAGCAGAGACGCAACAGGCAGAAACCGGCCAGAAGCAGTCAGTCAATCATGCGTTACAGTGATTTTTTGCAGCTCTTTATAGAGCCGTTAGCTGCTGCCACCAATAATCCATAGGCCTGCCAGTCGTCAGACAGTCTTATTCTCGATCAGACGATTGCCCCGTCGATGACCAGTAGCTCACCGGTGATGGAGCCAGAGTCCGGTCTTCGGATGCAGGACTCCTGGCTTTGCTCACTCAGCGCCGATCCCGGCCATCGGTTCAGTTTGGCCCCAGCCACCGCCCAGAGACCTGAACAGGTCAACCAGCGCAATCTGCCGTTCCGTGCTGATTTGAATTAGTGTGGTCTGGTTGCTAAAGGTGCTGCGCTGGGCGTCAAGATAACGCAGGTAGTCGTCCACGCCGCCCTCGTAACGCGCCTTAGCCAGGGCCATCGCAGCCTCGCTGGAACCGGCCAGAGCCTGGCGGGCAGCCTCCTCGCGGCGCAGGGTGTCGGTGGCGGCCAGGGCATCGGCCACTTCGCGGAAGGCGGTCTGGATGGTGCCTTCGTAGTCGGCCACCGCCGCGTCCTGGCGCACTTCGGCGAGGTCCAGGTTGGCGCGGTTGCGGCCACCGGCGAAGATCGGCAGCGACAGCGTCGGGGCAAAGCTCCAGGCCCGCGAGCCGCCATCGAACAATCCGGACAACTCGGCACTGGAGCTGCCCACCGAACCGGTCAGGCTGATCCGGGGAAAGAACGCGGCGCGAGCTGCACCGATATCGGCATTGCGCGCCTTGAGGCGGTGCTCGCTGGCGAGAATGTCCGGGCGCCGTTCGATCAGTTCCGAGCTGGTGCCGGGGGCGATGTCCTGCAGCACCATCAGGTCGTCGCGGGGCGTCGCGGGCAGCAGGCGAGCGGCATCTGGCGTGCCGAGCAACAGGACCAGGGCGTTGTCCGCCTGGCGTAACTGGCGTTCGGTGCTCTCGCGCTCGGCCCTAGCCTGTTCGGCAAGGCCGACCGCTTCCTGGTAATCCAGGGCGGTGGCGGCCCCCGCTGCACGGCGCTGGCTGACCAGCTCCAGCGAGGCCATGCGGCTGTCCAGGGTTTGTTCGACCAGGGCCATGCGGCGTAGCGCACCATCGCGGGTCAGGTAGGCCTGGATGACCTCGGCAACCAGGCTGATCTGCGTGGCACGGGTCGCCTCCTCGGTCGCCAGGTAGGTCTCCAGCGCGGCCTCGGAGAGGTTGCGCACGCGGCCGAACAGGTCGACTTCGTACTCCGCGAGGCCGAGGCCGACCTGATAGTTGCTGGTCACTTCCGAGCGCCCGGTCTGCGACAGATCGGCAGGCAGGCGCTGGCGGTTGCCGCTGGCATTGGCGTTGATCGAAGGCAGGCGATCAGCACGCTGGATGCGGTACTGGGCACGCGCAGCTTCGATATCCAGCAGCGCCTGGCGCAGGCTGCGGTTGTTGCTCAGCGCCGTATCCACCGCGCGGCGCAAGTCGGCATCGACGATGAAGGTCTGCCAGTCCAGCGCCTGGGCACGGGTGCCCTCCGCGTCGGCGGCTTGCCAGTGCGACGCGACCGGTGCCTGCGGGCGCTCGTAGGTCGGGGCCAGCGAACAACCCGCCAGGGCGGCGATGGCCAGGGGCAGCAGAGCGCGACGGAGCATGAAGTGAGAGGTCATCGCATTACTCCGCTTTATGCAGGGGATGGTTGTCGGTTTGCTGAGGTTTGGTGCGCAGCAGCGACAGCACCCAGACGAAGAAGATCGGCACGAAGATCACCCCGAGCATGGTCGCGCTGAGCATCCCGCCCAGCACCCCGGTGCCCAGTGCGCGCTGGCTCGCAGCGCCGGCGCCAGTGGCGATGGCCAGCGGCACCACGCCGAGCATGAACGCCATGGAGGTCATGATGATCGGGCGGAAACGCAGGCGCGCGGCTTCGACAGCAGCATCGCGCAGCGAGTAGCCGTCTTCCCACAGGTCCTTGGCGAACTCGACGATGAGAATGGCGTTCTTCGCCGCCAGGCCGATCACGGTGATCAGGCCGACCTTGAAGTACACGTCGTTGGGCAGGCCGATAGCAGTCACCGCCAGTACCGCGCCGAGTGCGCCGACCGGCACGATCAGCATCACCGTCAGCGGGATCGCCCAGCTCTCGTAGAGCGCCACCAGCAGCAGGAACACCACGGTGATGGCCAGGGCGAACAGCATCGTCGCCTGCCCGCTGGCGACCCGCTCCTGATACGACAGCCCGGTCCACTCGTAACCGATACCTTCGGGCAGCTCGGCAGCGATGCGCTCCAGTTCGAGCATCGCCTCGCCAGTGCTCACGCCGGGCGCGGCGTCACCGGCAATGCGGATCGACGGGTAACCGTTGTAACGCGCGACCTGCACCGGGCCTTCTTCCCAGCTCGTGGTGACGAAAGCACTCAGCGGTACCAGGCTGCCGCTGTCGTTGGGCACATGCAGGCGCAGGACGCTTTCCGGTGTCATGCGCTCGGCCTGTTCGGCCTGTACCACCACGCGCTGCTGGCGGCCGGCGTTGGCGAAGTCGTTGATCACCGACGAGCCGAACGCAGTGGACAGCGCGCTGCTGATCGCTTCGAAGCTGACTCCCAGCGTGCGCGCCTGCTCACGGTCGATCACCAGGCGCAGCTGCGGCGCCTCGGCCAGACCTTCCATCATGGCGTAGAGGAACTTCGGATTGCCGTTGACCTTGCCCAGCACTTCATCGCGCGCTGCCAACAGGGCATCGCGGCCAAGGCCGGCGCGGTCCTGCAGGCGCAGGGCGAAACCACCCGAGTTGCCCAGGCCTTCGACCGGCGGTGGCGGCACCGCCATGATCGCGCCGTCATCGAGGTTGGCGAAGTGCTGGTTGACCGCAGCCGACTCGGCTTCCGGCGACTGCGAAGAATCTCGCTCGGACCAGTCCTTGAGCAGCGGGAAGGCAATGGCCGCGTTCTCACCCATGCCGGAGAAGCTGAAGCCGAGGACCAGGAAGGACGTCTGCACGGCCTCGCGGGCCATCAGAAACTCTTCCAGCTCCTCACCCGTGGCCGAGGTGCGCTCACGGGTGGCGCCTGGCGGCAACTGGATGTCGACGATCATGTAGCCCTGGTCTTCCACCGGCACGAAGGATTCCGGCAGGCGCAGGTAGAAGAAACCCATCAGCACCACCACGCCCAGGTAGATGAACATCACCCGCCCGGCGCGCGGCACCAGCTTGCCGTTGAGTTTGGTGTAGCGGCCGGTCAGGGCGGTGAACTTGCGGTTGAACCAGCCGAAGAAACCGGTCTTCTCGTGATGGCCTTCGGGGATCGGTTTGAGCAGCGTGGCGCACAGCGCCGGGGTGAAGGTCAGCGCGAGGAAGCCCGAGAACAGGATCGACACCGCCAGCGACAGCGAGAACTGCTGGTAGATCACCCCCACCGAGCCGGCCATGAAGGCCAGCGGCAGGAACACCGCCGACAGCACCAGGGTGATACCGATGATCGCCCCGGACACCTGCCCCATCGCCTTGATGGTCGCCGGCACCGGCGCCAGGCCTTCCTCGGCCATGATCCGCTCGACGTTCTCCACCACCACGATGGCGTCGTCCACCAGGATGCCGATGGCCAGCACCATGCCGAACATGGTCATCATGTTCACCGAGAAGCCAAGCAGGTACATGAAGGTCAGCGTACCGAGCAGACACACCGGCACGACGATGGACGGGATCAGGGTGTAGCGCACGTTCTGCAGGAACAGGAACATCACCAGGAACACCAGCACCATGGCCTCGATGAGGGTCATGATGACCTTGTCGATCGCCACGTCGACGAAGCGCGAGGTGTCGTACGGCACGGAGAACTCGACGTTGTCCGGGAAGTTGGCCGACAGCTCGGTCAGACGCTGCTTGACCGCCTCGGCGGTCTGGATCGCGTTGGCACCGGGCGACAGCTGCACGGCGGCGGCAACGGCGGGCTTGCCGTCCTGGCGCGAGCCGAAGTTGTAGTCCTGGCTGCCGACCTCGATGCGCGCCACGTCGCCCAGGGTCAGGCGCGAGCCGTCCTGGTTGGCACGCAGCACGATGGCGGCGAATTCCTGCGGGTTGTCCAGGGTACCCTTGACCGCCAGGGTCGCCGTCAGCTCCTGCTCGCTGGAACCCGGCGTGCTGCCGAAGGCACCGGCCGGCACCTGCACGTTCTGCGCGCGGATGGCGTTGTTCACGTCATCGATGGATAGGCCGTAGCCGACCAGCTTCTGCGGATCGATCCACACGCGCATGGCCGCCTCGGAGGCGAAGAACTGCAGCTTGCCGACGCCGTTCACGCGACGGATTTCGTTGTTGATGTTGCGCGCGGCGTAATCGGCCAGCGCCGTGACGTTGGCGTCCTTGTCGCCATCGGTGTAGCTCAGCGCATAGATCAGCAGGAAGCCGGCGGTGGCCTGCTCGGTCTGGATGCCGAGCGTCAGCACGGCCTGCGGCATGCGTGCCTCGGCCTTCTTCAGACGGTTCTGCACGTCAACCTGGGCCAGTTCGGGGTCGGTCCCTGGCTGGAAGGTGACGGTGATCTCGGCGATGCCGTTGGCGTTGCTGGTGGACTCGAAGTACAGCAGGTTCTTGGCGCCGTTGAGTTCTTCCTCGATGACGCTGGTCACCGAGTCGGTGAGCTCCTGCGCCGAAGCGCCGGGATAGGTGGCGGTCACGGTGATCTGCGGCGGCGCCACGTTGGGGTACTGCGCCACCGGCAGGAACGGGATGGCCAGCAGGCCACCCAGCGAGATGAACAGGGCGACTACCCAGGCGAAATTGGGGCGCCGGATGAAAAACAGGGACATGAGAGGTTCTCCGGCTTACTGCACCTGGGACTGTGGAGCGGCTTCGGCGGCATCTTGCTCGCGGGGGATGACCTTGGCGCCCGGACGGATAGCCGCCAGCGAGCTGGTGATCACCTTGTCGCCGACCTGCAGGCCCTCGCTGATTTGCCAGCGCGAGCCCTGCATGGCACCGGTGGTGACCTGGCGCGCCTCGACGGTATCGCCCTCCCCCAGCAGCATCACGCTGGCCTGGCCGTCAGCCGAACGCTGCACGGCACGTTGCGGCACCAGGATGGCGTTCTGGTCGAGCCCTTGCGGTGTGCGCACACGCACGTACATACCCGGCAGCAGCACGCCCTCGGGGTTGTCGAACTGGCCTCGCAGGGCGATCTGCCCGGTGCTGCGATCCACCGAGATATCGGTGAACAGCAGCGTGCCCTTGCGCTCGATATCGGTACCGTCGACACGCAGCGACAGCGGCTGGTCGCTCGCACCGGCAACCTTGCCCTCGGCGATTGCCGCGCGCAGGCGCAGGGCATCGGCAGCAGGCTGGGTGAAGTCGGCGTACACCGGATCGAGTTGCTGGATACGTGCCAGCAGCGTGGCTTCGCCCTGGCCTACCAGAGCCCCTTCGGTGACCTGGGCGCGACCGATACGCCCGGCGATGGGGGCGCGAACCTCGGCATAACCCAGGTCCAGGCGGGCAGTTTCGACATTGGCCTGGGCCGAGCGCTTGTCGGCCTGGGCGCTCTGCAGAGCGGCCATGGCGTTGTCGAAATCCTGCTGGCTGACGGCGTCGATCTTCACCAGTGGTTCGTAACGGCGAACCATCGCCTGAGCCTGGAACAGCTGCGCCTCGGCGCGAGCCAGTTCACCTTCCGCCCGCGACAGGGCCGCCTTGAACGGCGCAGGGTCGATCTGGAACAGCACGTCACCGGCCTTCACGTCGGCCCCTTCCTCGAAGGTGCGCTTGAGCACGATCCCCGCCACCCGCGCGCGCACCTCGGCGACACGCACCGGCTCGATGCGCCCTGGTAGCTCGGCGAACACTGTGAAGGGCTCGGTCTTCACGCTGAGCACATCGACTTCACGCGCTGGCGCCTCTTCCCGTTGCTCTTCGGGCTTGTCGCAGCCAACCAGGGTCACGGCGATCAAATAGGAGATCACGGAAAAAGTGATCCATTCGCGGAATTTGTTCATATCTCACCCAAGCGCGAAGCCAGTACGTAGTCGAAGCCGCGCATGATCCACGCAAAAATCAAATAAGTCAATATTGACTCATTTGATTTTGGTGTGAACAAAGCTAGTATCCTCTTTGAGAAAAATGAGTGTTCTAGGCAAAATACCCGCATCTGCCCGCGATAGATAAAGAGTGACCGATGGATTTAAGGCAATGCTGAACAAGTAACGTCATATCCATCGCACAGCCATTTGAATGCCAAATGGCCCGCAAAGATACTGTGCTTTGCCCCACAGGGCCTGTTTCGGGAGCCTTTGAGCCCCTTTCGGACCCTTACGGGCGCACCTGTCCCTGCAGGCGCCCTCGGGCAAGGTAGATGTTGGCCAGCGCCAAGGCCGTGAACGCACGCGTGGCGTTCTTTTGCAGCCCGCGATAGCGCACCTTGGTGAATCCCCACAGGCGCTTTACCACCGCAAAGACATGCTCGACCCGAGCGCGCACCCGTGACTTGTTGCGGTTCTTGGCCCGCTGAACTTCGTCCACCTCGCCCGCACGGCGGGTGCGCTGGTTGGTGAAGTCCTTGGCCCTGGGGGCTTTGCTCGCTATCAGTGTTTTCTGGCTGGCATAGGCCGAGTCGCCGTACACGCGTCGCTCATTGCCATGCAGCAGATCGGGCAGTGGGTGTTTGTCGTGCACGTTGGCCGCCGTCACCACGGCGCTGTGCGCCAGCCCGCTTTGGCTGTCCACCCCAATGTGCAGCTTCATGCCGAAATACCATTGCTGGCCTTTGCGGGTCTGGTGCATGTCGGGGTCGCGCGCCTTGTCGGCGTTCTTGGTAGAACTGGGCGCGGCGATGATGGTGGCATCCACGATGGTGCCGGTATTGACCTTCAAGCCGCGCTCCTGCAATTGCTGGCCTACCTTGGCAAACAGGGCTTCGCCCAGTTTGTGCTCATGGAGCAGTTTGCGAAACTTCAGCAGCGTGGTGGCATCGGGCACCCGTTCACGACCCAGGTCAATGCCCGCAAAGCGGCGCAGACTGGCACTGTCATACAGAGCCTCCTCGCACGCCAGATCGGCCAGGTTGAACCAGTGCTGCAGGAAATGGATGCGCAGCATGCGCTCTAGGCCAATGGGCGGGCGGCCGTTGCCGGCCTTGGGGTAGTGCGGCTCTATCACCTGGCACAGGGCGGCCCAAGGCACTATTGTCTCCATGGTCCGCAAGAACTCTTCACGTCGGGTGGGCTTGCGCGACTGCTCGAATCCGTTGTTTTGATCTGCGGCCATTGCCAGGGTCTGCTGCTTCATCTGCGGATAACGTTTGAGAAGCGACAACGGTGGACCTTGATCAGCATTGCCTTAACTGCTGCCGATGAGAAATTGCTGAAGGCCCTGGCGATCGCCATCGTTGACCACCCGCGAGCCACGTTCAAAGAAATAGCCCAGGCAGCGGGGGTCAGCAAGGCGACGCTCAACAGGTTTTGCGGCACCCGCGACAACCTGATCGAGATGCTTCTGAATCATGGTTCGGTGGTTATTTATAGGGTCATTGCCGATGCCGATCTTGAGGCGGCGCCCTTGGACGCATTGCATCGTCTGATCGAAGGCCATTTGATTCACAGGGAGTTGTTGGTATTCCTCTCATTCCAGTGGCGCCCGGACACGTTTGATTTAGATGCAGGCGGCTGCCGATGGCTGCCTTACTCGGAAACGCTGGACGAGTTCTTTCTCCGCGGGCAAAAACTGGGCGTATTCCGTATCGATATCGGTGCCCCGGCGCTTACCGAAATCTTCTCCTCCTTGATCTTCGGCCTGGTAGACGCCGAGCGCCGCGGCCGTATCGCACGCGCAGGTATGGCGGCGTTGATCGAGCAATTCTTCCTGAACGGGGCTTGCAACTACCAAACTTAACGGAAAGCAACGCTCAGTTTTTTTTCCAACGGGTTGGCGGTGTCCGTTTTTGGCCGTTCTCTGACGGTCGTGACAGTGACACGCCCTGGTCAAGTTGAACGCAATCCGTGGTCAACGCCAACCCAAATTGGTGGTCAAGAGGAGTGCAATTTCGCACATACCTGAGGACTGCTCACCACATCGCTTGCGTCGGTAGTAGCTTCCGCACTTTCCCCGTCTCTCACCGCTAAACAGCGCTTTCCGGTAGCGGACTTTAGAGCGGCTTGATACTGGCCAGCATGCAGAAATTCTGCCCGTGTAGCGTCACGACCGGACAAGCCACTAGGGTGGCGGTCAGGAAGGCAGGCAAACGGAACACGGCGAAGCACCTCGAAGGCGCTGGCCACTTGCCATCCAACTGGGCGCGGCCTTTAATCGGCGGATCTGGAAAGGAGACGGATATGCCATTGTTGGACGAGATTATTGGGTGGGCCGGCGGACTCAGACCCTGGCAGCAGGAAGCACTGCGCCGGATATTTGCCCGGGCCGAACTAACCCAAGATGACATCGAGACCATTCTGCGAATGGTTCGCGAGCAAGAACGGGAAGACGCAACCACGGGGGGAGCACGGCCATTCACGCTGGACGACGTACCAGGCGCCGGAAGTGGCGCAACCGTGCGGTTGGTGGGTGTCTCGGGGCTAGACCAGGTAAACGGCTTCCCGTCCGGTCGTGCCTTTGACCTCGCACCGGAGGGCATGACCATTTTCTTTGGTCATAACGGCGCCGGCAAATCCGGCTACGCCCGCGTCTTCAAGAATGCCTGCAACGCTCGGCATCGGGTGGAGGTCCTGCCCGACGCTTTTGGGGCGGCAACCCCAGCTAGACTGCCATCAGCAGATTTCGCCATTTTGGTGGATGGCACTCCGGAAACCGCACGTTGGGTCCAGAACGGGCCGGCCCATTTGCATTTGAGTTCGGTCTCGGTCTACGACGCGGCCTGTGCCAATGACTACATCGACGCGGAAGGGACCCCTGCATTTCAGCCCTACGGACTCACTCATCTGACGCGCCTGGTCCTACTTCAGCGTGATTTACAGGCACGGATTGGGACCGAACGCAATGCCTTGGCTCTGGATACCCGGCAATTCGAACCGCTGAAGGGTGACACCGAAGTCGGCCGCTACATCGCCAAATTAGGTGGGGACTCGGACCGCGCCGTGCTTGCTCGATTAGGGACGGTCGGTGACGATGAACTCCGGCGACTGGAGTTTCTGAAGCGGACATTACTGGAAAGCGATCCTGTGCCGCAGGCGCTGGCCTTGGAACGTTTGGCGACACGCTTGGACCAGGCGCAGCGTCGAGCCGAGGAAGTCCAGCGCTGGGTGAATGATCGTGCCATAGCACGGGCAAAGGAACTGATTACAACGGAAAAAACCGCGCATCTCGCCATGCAACTGGCGCAAGCGCGTCTTCAGGATCGAGACACACTGAACGCCATGGAGTTGCCGGTAACGTCCTCACCCACCGCCACGCTGCTGGAAGGCACAGGAGCTGAACTCTGGCAAACGATGTACCGAGCCGCTGAGGCTTTCTCTCAGCAGACGGCATACCCTGAACATCCCTTCCCGCACCTGGAACCGGACGCTTACTGCGTACTCTGCCAGCAACCTTATTCAACGGATGCCTCGGAGCGCATGCGGCGTTTCGCGGCATTTGTCGCCGACAGCGCCACGGCGGATGCGCAAGCCGCCACGCTTGCGCGCATGAACGCTCTAGGGAAGGTGCAGGCTGTCGATCTAAACGTTCTGGATGTGCCAACACGGGCTGACGTGGAGGAGCGACTGCCCGACCTACACGCTGCCATCACCGCAGCGGCATCGGTCTGGACCGCCCGGCATACTTGGGTTAGCCAAGCCCTGCAAACTGGAAACTGGTCCCCCGAGTCAGAACCGCTTCCTATCGAAGCAAACCTCGATAGTCTCTTCGCCGCCAAAGCTGCTTCGCTCCGAGTCGACGCCAATACCCTGCGGACCTCTGCCGATCCCGCTCTACGCTTGGCGCTGACCCAAGAACTGGCAGAGCTAGAAGCCCGACAACGCCTCGCCAACCAGCTTGGCGCGGTGGAGCGCTTTGTTCAGGACAGTCAGGTCCATGCCACATTGAGCCGCTGCCATGCCGCCCTCAACCCAGCGGCAGTGTCACGCAAACTGACGTCCCTGGCGGCGACGCATGTGACCGAGGCTCTGGCCGCTTCTATGAATGCTGAGTTGAAAGCCCTGGGCTATAAGCGACGGGTGCAACCCGACCTGAGCGGGCGCACAGAGCTGGGGGTGACCAAGGTCACGCTGCGCCTGCAGGAAATCACGGCGAAAGCCTCCAAGGTGCTGTCAGAGGGCGAGCAGCGCGCGTTGGGGATGGCTATGTTCCTCGCCGAGCTCGAATCCCTGCCACATACTTCGACCGTTATTTTCGACGATCCGTCTACGTCGCTGGATCACGTATATCGTCGGGCCATAGCTCGGCGTTTGGTAGCGCTGGCTGAGACCCGCCAAGTGCTGGTGTTCACCCATGATGCGGTGTTCCTGACCGAGCTCGCGATGGCGCTTCAGCGCGCTGATCGCTCGGCCAGCTACAAGACCATCGGTTGGGACGAGTCGCCGGGACTAGTGAGCGAGGGGCTGACGTGGACGACGATGGACACCAAGGCCCGCCTGGCCGATCTCGAAAGTCGTGCGAAAGCACTGAACGTTCCGGTCGGCAGCGACCCGGATGATGAGCTTGAGCGGCAAATCGCATCGGGATACTCAAGCCTCCGAGGCACTGTCGAGCGCGCCATACGCGAGGTTTTTTTGAACAATACCGTCCAGCCGTTCAGCGATGTGGTGAGCGTAGAAGCATTTGGTGCTGTCATTGGCCACCCCGCAGAGGAGTGGGAGCAGTTGCTGGCAGTGTATGCGCGGGCCTGCGAAGCTACCGAGGCCCACGACACCCCAGGCGAGCGCCAACTACCGCTTCCCGCGCGTGAGGAGTTGCTCGGCGATATCGCCCAGGTCCTGGAATTAATCAAAAACGCGACTAAACGCCGAACTGCCTACGAGAATCTACGCCGGGAGCGGACCGCGCAACGCAAGAAGCTCTTCGGCGGCTAGCCCGACGTTTCATGCCGGGCTGGTCGGGCATGGCTGTGTTTCTTTCGAATATTGCGAGCTCTCCGTTTCAAAGTTTTTTGTGGCCTCGCGGATCAAGAGGAAGCACATTGGAGGCCGGCAGTTGGCGCTCCAAGTCCGCAATACGGTCGTACAGCTCAAGAATGGTGGCGTCGGCCTCACTGAGTAGGCTGGCTAGGTGGTCACGCTGCTGCGTGATTTCCTCGATCCGTTCTCGAAGTCCACGATTTTTTCTGCGGGCTAATAAGCTGACTTGGCGCACTGATGGCGGACGTTGCTCAGCGTGTCCTTCCACGTACTTTTGGATCTCAGCGATCAGTAGGGGGAAACGAGCTTTTTTCAGTGCAGAGGGGTCGCTGCCGGCCTCCTTGGCAACGTTGTTCTGACTTACGGGCGTCCCCTTCGGCAGTCGTTCGGGCTTGTTGCTCTTCAGCCGCTCGAACGCTGCGCGATACTGCTCGCCGGCACTCATTCGCTTAGCCGGGTCAGCGGATTCATGTTTGCCGGATGACATGGCGATAATTCTCCACACTACGTTTCTGGGCTTCCAACGAAGTCCTTAGCGGACTGTCTACCTCGGCAGCGGCCAGGCGCTCATCCAATACCGCCTCCAACACTTCGACTTCGTCGAGTTGCTCGGGGTCATAGAGAACGTCCGCACATGGTTTGGTTTCTCCGGGGGAGTCGCCCCCTCCGCAGCGAGCGATATTGTCGATGCCCCCATAGGGACAGGGGGTACGGCTCGTGCAGATGCCCAGCAAAATCGGTCGATGAGTGACCGTCCCCTTCTTAGCCAGATTGATCGCTTTCTTAGCATCAGAGGCTGAGATTAGGCGGACAATCTCAGATTTTCGCTTCTCGCCGTGGGGGCTGACGAATCGGTTGCTCGTCAGCTGTTGCAGCTGCCTACCCAAAGTTTCGTACATGGTGCGGACGTAGTAGGTATGGGCCTTCTCTTCCAGCCGTACCCTGGAATGGTTTTGCCCGTAGTAGAGACTCATCGCTCTGGCGACGTGCTTTAGCTGAAACTGCAATGAAGCGTCGCTGACCAGCCCGGATGCCTGCATATTCACTGCGCCGGTTCGTCGGAGTTGATGCCAGGCCAACGGCCAGATTTTGCCGACCGCAAACTCGTCGGTCAGCGTCGGCGTCACCAACCGAGCCAATTCGAAATCTTCCGGCGTAATGCGCAATTGCTCACGGTCGAACAGCTTGTCGAACCACTGAAGCACATGGGCATAGCTCGGAATCGATGGCCGAATCGTGCGGTTGATCTTGGTGAACTTCGTTCCCCACGGTTCAAGGCAATAATCAAGCAGATAGCGCTTGGCCGGATCATCCGGCACCGAGGCCTCGCCGGGGGGAGAGTCGCATTCTGCGCGGAGGTCTGCGACCACACGCATGGCTTCAACTGCCACCTGAGCTGACGGGGACGTCACCCAAAGTGCCTCAGAATCCGACATCGTCTTGGTCGTTCGTCCGCACAATACATGGATGTCGCCAAACTGCGGATCACGTTCTATGTGCAAGCAATCGGCGCGCAGGTTCCAAGCCTCTTCGACTCGCATGAGGCTGAAGTTCAGCAGATAGCACAGTCCAGATCGACTCACGAGGTTGAGGTAGCGACTCAGAGTTTGAATGCGAATTTCGTCGTCGCTCACTCCCAGCCAGCGACGAAATAGTTCCACCATGCCAAACCGATGCGCGGTGTCGATGAATGGGCCGTAGTACTGCCGCCCAGTCCACTTTCCGTTTGATCCATCCGACGGCCACTGAAACGGATAGAACGATTGTGGCCTGCGTTGTCCTTGGAGACTGGCAGAGTTGTGCCGATAGGCAGCCAGACAGAAGCGGAAGCACTCCTCGACTTGGCCTCGATGCGCCAAAAAGTCATCCAGGCATTCGCGCAAGCGTGTGATTTGATAGTGCCAAATGCGGGGCGGGATATAGGGGGTCTGGAGCTTCTGGTGGTCGGGCATGGCCGCTGCGAGGCGTGCCAACCCTGCGCGATCCAACAAGGTGAACCCCAGCGCATCCCGCCGCTCGTACAGTTCGTGCAGCAATGCCAAGAACTCACCGGACCGGGAAGCCTGGAGCACCTCCGGGAGACGGTCGGCAACGCGCGGAAAATGACTCAGTTCGGATGCGAGAATGCCTTCTTGAGTGCACAAGACGAACAGCCGACGCATCTGGTCGAAGCGCGTTTTCAGGCCTCGGTATCCACGGGCTCCATTGGGGCCGTATAGCCACCAGCCGATTACGGTCCGCAATAAATCGGCGTTCGCAGGATCGATCGCGGCGACATATTTCTTAGCTGGGCCATCGCCGAAATTGAGAGTGAGCCGTTTTCCCGCCCATGGGTCGAGCCGCCAAATGGCATCGCCCCAACGGCTCACCACCTGGCCAGCGGCATCTATGATGACCGGCCAATCACGCTGCGGTGGCCAGCACGGCGGACGGTAGTTCGGCGCATCAGGAATCGCTAGGGGCGAGTCGATGCCGAGGCCAAGTTCGGAAAGAATATTTTTCGTCATGCTGATCTTTGTCGCAGTTCTGCCAATCGGATGAAGCCATCCCAGGCCGGGTGGTAGTCACCTTCACTTATGCGCGCTCTGGCTTCTTCGACCCAAAGCCTGCGGACCTCGCTACTTTCTTCGAAGAAGCGCAGTTTGGCCGTCAGCCGATCGATCACCAGCAGGGCCGGATGCTCTGTCGTCAGGTGCTTACCCGAACTGGATGGGCGGTAGCGTGCCAGTTCAAGCGATTTGAGGTGGCGCAAGCTACCGAGAGACCACACATGATCCTCACTTTCGATATCCCGGTGCTGGGTACAGAACAGGCAACCGGCAGCATTGATGCAGTCGGGTCGCGGACCATTCTTCGGCATCGTGCCCACTGGTTCAGGTGTGGCCGATACACATCTACCAGGAGCAGGAGGTGAAAGGGACGGATCGGTTTGCTGATGGAAGCGCGTAATTTCCACCATAGCGATCTGCGGATGGGGGTCGGCATATACGCGTATCAGCGTTTGCACCGTATGCTGGGCCAACTCCGCAACCTGTTGGGGATTCTGGGACTCCCGAAGCAACCAGTTGATGCGCGTCCCGCGCAGTTTTCGCGGTCTCACTATCGGTATGCCAAGCTCGCGGCAGATGCGCGTAACGTTCGTGAACTGCGTCGCCTCTTCTAGGATTCGTCCCCCGCTACGTATAAGCGGAAAGAGCAAACCATCCGGCTCATTGGGAAACCATTCGGAACGCCATTCGAGATAGCGCTCGAACCACTCTCGATAACTGGCAAAGATCTCGAATAGCACTTCTCCTTCCCGTCGATTTTTGTAGGTACGTACCTGGTAGCCGTCTATGTGGCTGGTGTAATGAAACTGCTCAACCCGCAGGGTATGTGCTTGCTGGAGGTTCAGACCGGTCTGGGCGATGAACATCAGCAATTCACTCTCGATCCGTAAATTGACGATGGGGAAACGGGTCCGCAGTGTCCGATCTGCATCGTGGGCGGCACGCGCCGCCAGGGATGCTTCGATTTGCGCTTGGTTTTGCGGCCTGGTACGGCGGGCCGCTACTTTCTCGGGGCTCTGCAATCCCGACCATAGTTCCAGCACTTGGCCGGTGCGTAACGAAATACAAACTGGGAGGGGGGCCATTGTCCCCCTCCAGGTCAATGCCTCGCATACGTCAGCTAGAAGGTGTCCGAATGCGAAGGTGTTTTGCAGATTCTGCTTGTCCGCTTTGCTCGTATGTACCTTGCCTTTGCCGCGCGGCTTGCGAATACGTGTGCTCTTGCTCAGGCTTGCTTGGCGGTCCAATGCTCGGTCCAGCATCGTCGCCGTGAGCCTGGTGAGATCGTACAGGGACCCATCGCTGAAATTGCGTTCGACTCGATGACGCTGGAGCAAGTGATCGGTCCAACGAATGAACGTGTCGGCCGCCGTCTCGAGACTGAGATTCACGTTTTCTGAATCGATCCAGGCAAAGAATCGGCGCAATGCACTGATCTTGTTCTGCACCGAGAAGCGACTTCCGCCACCAGCAAGGTCGTCAGTCATGTGCTCATGCAGCTGCGTCACCAGCTCGAAACGTTCCGGCAAGGGACTGCCGAGTTCGCCCTGCGCGATCTGGCGGCCCACATGCTTCACCTTTGCTGCTGCACCTCCGCGAAACAGCAGCGGCCGGAGGTCCCAGGGCGTTTCAGTGGCCCCATACTCAAGCATCGGGAAAGTGAGGTCGAATTCGGAACTATCCATCGTGCCGCGCCCCAGCGCCGATCCCGCTAAATGCCGCCATGAAGCTATTTGAGAGGGCTTGTTTGATCGGCAGTGCCTGTACGAATCGGATGTATTTGAAGGTGGTGGCTTCAGAGTTAGGCCCATGGAGCAACGCGTCGCTGACCGTCGCAATTACAATAGCGACATCGGCACAAGCCGATAGCGCCAGACGTGCCAATTCGGTACCGAAGGTGCAGCGCGACTGATGGAAGCGGAATTTACGGAGCACCTGTAGTTCTGCTTTGACGCCCCGTTTTCGAAACTCGGACATCTCAACATTCACAGCAGATGACTGATCGGTGCCGCGCCTGCCATAGGCGTTACCAAAGCGGGTCAAGAACAGCAAATCACGATTCTCGGGCGAGGCTTTCGCCTCTCGTTCCATCCTCCGCCAGCCTTTGGCATATTCCAGCAATTCATCACGCAACGCTTCGGGTATCCAGACCTGGCCAGTCACACCGAATTTCGTGTGCACTGGCGGAGCTGCGCCTGGACCAACTGCAAGGCGTAGAAGCCCTTCAGCGGAAGGGTCGGGGGCGGCGCGCTCCAGAGACTGAATCTTGAGATCACAGATGCTGCCGAGCCGCATCCCGGTAAAAAATCCAAGGGCCAACATGAGGTAGAGCTCGGGCGTGGCGTTCTCTGCGGCGAAATCCAGAATTGCATCGCGATCGGTCTCCGAGACTGGCAACAGCCCATCTTCAAGCGTTTGGCCTGGGCGCTTACGGTTCGGGATGCTGAGGTCGGTGGTGGTTCCGCTGATCGTTCGCTCGAACCCCACCCGGTCGAAGTATTTAACGACGTAGGGTTTTTCCCGCCACAGCTGGACGTGTGGAGAAAGAAGCTCCCTATGCCTTACCCACCGATAGAACATGATGCAATTGCGCATGTACTCAGACGCCGTGGATGGGCCGATCTGGCCGGCATCGCGCATCTTGATCAACGCCCCTCGGTATAGCACCAGGCAGCGGTCAGCTTTGCGAGCGGGAAACTCGAACCACTGCAAATCACGAGATTCAAGAAATTTAGCGTAATTGAGAAGGCCATTCATGTTACTGGCAACGGTCTTAAGAGAAGCGTCACCAGTCGTTGCTCGCTCCACTGCCCACAGGTTTGCCTCCCTCCAAGGTGCATAGTCTGCCCAAAAGATTTGGGGCAAGCCCTCAATGGATGGCCGGCTGCTACTGGGGGAGTATGCGACGGCGTTCTCTCTGCGCACGAGGTAATGGGGCACGAAATGAATGCGCTCTAGCGTCGCCATTCAACGCCCCTGGGACGCTTAACAATGTCCATAGATAGAACTCAATAGCTTAGGCGTCCGCACTATACAACTTACTCTTATCGATGGAGTAGACCTCCAGCTCGGGGGCCATGGTCTCCAACGTGCTCATTACCCGGCCAGACATATCGCCATAGAGCGCGTAGTTGGAGCTGAACGCCACACCGCCATGCGCCTCGAACTGCTCGCGGATCTTGAAGTAGGGCCCGGCCATCTTGATGCCCATCGCCTTTGCCTCGGGGCTGCGCGACACCACGCATCCATCGTTGTTGGAAAGCACCACGATCGGGCGGCCACGCAGCTCAGGGCGAAACAGCCGCTCACAGCTGGCGTAGAAGTTGTTTACATCAACGAGCGCTATGGCCATCACGCTGTCTCAGATTGCCGATCACATGGGTAACTACCCCGAACAGCTCAAGGGAGAGGCTCAGGCTTGGATCGATCGGCGCAAAGGCCGGATTGGCCGCTAGCAATCGCAGCCTTGGCTTTAGCTGCAGCGTCTTGACCGTAAAGCCTCCATCGAGCAGGGCGATCACCACATCGCCATGGCGTGGGGTGAGGCTCTTGTCCACCACCAACAGGTCGCCGGGGAAGATCCCCACCCCGGTCATGCTCTCCCCCTCAGCTCGCAGATAGAAGGTGGCGGCAGGGTGCGTCACGCAGTGGGTGTTAAGGTCCAACTTCCCTTCCAGATAGTCGCTGGCTGGGCTGGGAAAGCCGCAAGAGGCGCGGTGTAAGAACAGCGGGATGGTCACCTCGGCGGGTGATGGGTCTGGGGTTAACAGCTTCATGGCAAAACACCTGTATTTATATACAGCCATTATAGCGCACCACCTTTGAACCAGCGCAAGTCCCGCATGCCACTGATGACGTACCATGGCGCCAACAAATAACAAAGAGGTCAGTATGAGTCACAATCTGTGTGCCCTACCGAAAGAGCAGCAAGAACGGGTCGAGGTCGAGAAGGCCGCCGCATATGCGGTATGGAAGGAGCGCAACGGTTACTTGGCCAGCGCAGAAAGCGAAGCAAGCCAGCATAAGGGTGAGCTGGGCAGCTACTTTCTTGAGCAAGTGGGTAAATACCAACGAGGTTAATTCTCTCAAGCTGGACTGATCGCGCCTCAGTGGACGATCTTGCCATCACGCATCCGCCTGAAAACACGACATGTTAAAAACCTCAGTATCGAGGCTGAGCGGCTGGCCCGGTATAGTCAATCGAGTTCACGTCAGAGGAGAGATGCAATGAGTCACCAACCCGGCTTTTGGCTAGCGACACGCCAGTGGTCGCTGGCCGCACTGCTGCTGAGCCTAACGCCGCAAGTCGTGTTTGCAGCCGACTGCACCTATCGAAAAGATGCATTGGGCCATACCCGCTATCAATGTGACGATGGCAAGCAGGGCACCTTACGTGAGGATGCGCTTGGCAACATCAAAGACTCGGGAACCGGAACGACCTGGCGTAAGGACGCGCTCGGCAATCTTAAGGGGAGCGATGGCACTACCTATCGGCAAGACACGCTGGGCAATATTCGCGGCAGCAATGCCAAAACCGGTGAACGGGTGACATGGCGTGAAGATGCACTTGGTCAGTTGCGTGCATCTGATGGCACCGTCTGTCGAACCAACGCGCTGGGGCAACTCAAATGCCGTGGCGAGAGCACACCGCCGGCCTTGCTGGAAGGCAAATGATGGCTTTTGCAGCAAACGATCTGCCTATCCGTCACTGATGTGATATCCACCATGGTTGCCACGGGGTCAAGTGGGTAAACTCGTTGGCAATCTCTGGCGTGCTCACCCGTATGGGTGCAAACAATCGCCTCTTTTCGTTTTCCATGCGCCCTTGGCGCAAACTGACTCTTATTGGAACCCTTTCCATGGCTATCAAGAAAAACGAACTCTACTCCTCCCTGTGGGCCAGTTGCGATGAACTGCGCGGCGGCATGGACGCCTCCCAGTACAAGGACTATGTGCTGACCCTGCTGTTTGTGAAGTACGTTTCCGACAAGGCCAAGGGCAACCCCTACGCCATGATTGAGGTGCCGCAAGGGGCCAGCTTTGACGACATGGTGGCGCTCAAGGGCGACAAGAATATCGGCGAGGCGATCAACCTCACCATCTCGGCGCTGGCCGAAGCCAATGATCTCAAAGGCGTGATCGACATCGCCGACTTCAACGATGAAGACAAGCTAGGCAAGGGCAAGGAGATGATCGACCGCCTGACCAAGCTGATCGGCATCTTCGAGGGGCTGGATCTCTCCGCCAACCGCACCGAGGGCGATGATCTGTTAGGCGATGCCTACGAATACCTGATGCGCCACTTCGCCACCGAATCGGGCAAGTCCAAGGGCCAGTTCTATACCCCGGCCGAGGTGTCGCGCATTCTGGCCAAGGTGATCGGCATCAGCCGCCAGACGCCGCAAGATGCCACCGTCTACGACCCTACCTGCGGCTCCGGCTCCTTGCTGCTCAAGGCCAGTGACGAGGCGGGACCCAAGGGGCTCACCATCTACGGTCAGGAGATGGATAACGCCACCAGCGCCTTGGCGCGCATGAACATGATCCTGCACGACAATCCGACCGCCAAGATCTGGAAGGGCAATACCCTGGCCGCGCCCCAGTGGAAGGAGGGCAACAACCAGCTCAAGAGCTTCGACTTTGCTGTCGCCAACCCGCCCTTCTCCAACAAGAACTGGACCAGCGGCCTGGATGCCGAGCACGATGAGTTTGGCCGCTTTGTCTGGGGCGTACCGCCGGAGAAAAATGGCGATTACGCCTTCTTGCTGCACATCATCAAGAGCCTCAACAGCCGTGGCAAGGGGGCGGTGATCCTGCCCCACGGCGTGCTGTTTCGTGGCAATGCCGAGGCGCGCATTCGCGAGAATCTGCTCAAACAAGGCTTTATCAAGGGCATTATCGGCCTGCCTGCCAACCTCTTCTACGGCACCGGCATTCCGGCCTGCATCATCGTCATCGACAAAGAGACGGCACACCAGCGCGCCATCCAGACCAGCGGCTACAGCAGCCAGAGCCTGTTTATGATCGATGCCAGCAAAGGCTTTATCAAAGATGGCAACAAGAACCGGCTGCGCGAGCAGGACATCCACAAGATCGTCGATACCTTTACCCGTGAGCAGCTGATCCCCCGTTACAGCCGCGCCGTGCCGCTGTCGGAGATCGCCGCCAACGACTACAACCTGAATATTCCGCGCTATATCGATGCCAGCGAGGCCGAGGATCTGCACGATCTGGCCGCCCACCTTAAAGGCGGCATTCCCAATCGCGATATCGATGCTCTGGGCGCTTACTGGCAGGTGTTCCCGACCCTGCGGGCCGATCTGTTTGCTCCGGCCCATGCGGGCTACAGTCATGGCCGGGTGGAGGCCGCCAAGGTCAAGGGCACCATACTGGCGCACCCCGAATTTGTCCGTTTTGCCTCTGCTTCGCTTGAACCCTTCTCACGCTGGTTTACCGAGTGCCATCTGGCGGAGATTGAGCCGGGTGAATCGCCCAAGGCATTGATCGAGGAGATCAGCGAATCGCTGCTCGCCGCCTATGCGCCGCTGCCGCTCATCGATAACTACGATATCTACCAACTGCTGCTGGACTACTGGCATGCCGTGATGCAGGACGATGTCTATGTGCTCTGCCAGGATGGCTGGGTGGCGGGCAAGGTGCTGCGCGAGCTTAAAGTCGACAAGGGCGAGAAGCTTAAAGAGACGCCGGATCTGGTGCTGGGCAAGAGCAAATACAAGGCCGAGCTGCTGCCTCCGGCCCTGCTGGTGGCCCGCTTCTTTAGCGATAAGCAGGCCGAAATCGACGCCTTGCAGGCCACCGCGGATGAGGTGAGTCAACATCTGGAGAGCTATCTGGAAGAGCAAGGGGGCGACGAGGGGCTGCTGAGTGACGCGGCCAACGACGCGGGCAAGATCAACGCCGCCAGCCTGAAGGCGCGGCTCAAGCAAGCCAGCGATGCCGACGAAAAATCGGCACTAAAAACCGCCATCAAGCTGTTCGAAGCCGAAAGCAGTGCCAAAAAGGCGGTAAAAGAAGCGCAAGAGGTGCTGGATCGGGCTGTGGTTGCCCGTTACCCCAAGCTTCTGGAGAGTGAGATCAAGCAACTGCTGGTGGAGGATAAGTGGCGCGCCAGCTTGCAGGCCGCCATCGAGGCGGAGATTGAGCGCATCACCCAGCAGCTGGCCAACCGCGTCAAGGAGTTGGAGGAGCGCTACCGCGCCACCCTGCCGCAACTGACTCAGCAGGTCGCCGCTCTGGAGGCCAAGGTGGCCGCGCATCTCAAAAGCATGGGGCTGGAGTGGGCATAATGGCAGAGCAGATGATGCAAGAGACAGCAGGCAAGGCGATCCCGGCAGGCTATCAGCAGACCGAGTTGGGGGTTATTCCGGAGGATTGGAGTGTATCCCCAATGTCATCATTAACGTGTTTGATGACCAATGGTTTTGTAGGGACAGCCAAAACGCATTATACAGAGGCCCATAATGGGGTTACATACATACAGGGTTATAATGTTGAAGAGAATGGCTTTAATTTTCATGGCATAAAAAAGGTTACTGAGGAATTCCATAGGAAAAATTCAAAGTCGTGCCTTAAGGCTGGCGATCTTTTAATGGTTCAAACTGGAGATGTCGGCCTTGTAACAGTTGTTCCTCCATGTTTGGAAGGATCGAATTGTCACGCCTTAATAATAAATAGGTTTAAGCCTGAATATGACTCGGCCTTTTTTTCCTATTTGTTTAACTCTCAGCAAGGACGCATGCGGTTAAAAGAGTTAGAAACTGGAACAACAATGAAGCATATCAATGTCGGTGACTTGCTGAATTTTGTTGTACCGTTTCCTAGTAAAAAACAAGAACAAACCGCCATTGCCAATGTGCTGTCGGATAGCGATGCGCTGATCGATGCACTGGCGCAGCTGATCGCCAAGAAGCAGGCCATCAAGAGCGCCACCATGCAGCAACTGCTGACCGGCCGCACCCGCTTGCCCGCCTTCGCCCTACGCCCCGATGGCACCCCGAAAGGTTATAAACCCAGCGAACTGGGAGATATTCCGGAGGATTGGGAGGTTCTGTCATTAGGAAGTTTTGGTCGAACGATTAGAGGTGTAAGTTACAATCCAAATCATGATCTTTTTCTTTATGACTCATCCGAGTCGATAAGACTGTTTCGTTCAAATAACATATTTGAGTCAAAAATTGAAAAGTCAGAATTGCAATATGTATCTAAATCACGAGTTGCAGATCATCAAGTAATCATGGTTGGCGACATTCTCATTTGCATGGCTAATGGTAGTAAAAGTCTGGTCGGGAAGTCGGCGTTTTATAGTATTGATGATGGTTACAAATACACCTTTGGGGCTTTTATGGGGGTTTATAGGGCTTCGGATAATGTGAATCGTCAGTATGTTCATTATCTCATGAATACCGAATGGTACCGAAGATATATTGATTTGGTCTTGGCAGGGTCTAGCATTAACAACCTTAAACCCAGTCATGTTGATCAAATCAGCTTTGCTTTTCCAGATATTAAGGAACAAACCGCCATCGCCACTATTTTATCCGATATGGATAACGAGCTGCAGGTGTTAACCCAGAAGCTGGAGAAGGCCCGCGCCCTGAAGCAAGGCATGATGCAGCAACTGCTGACCGGCAAAATTCGCCTGCCGCTGGCGGCGGGGGCATAGACGGGGCATGAGTGCAGCCCAGCCAGATGACCGCCTCTGCCGCGAGCCTGGCCACCGAGCCACCCAGGCCGGATTTGCTTGACTGTTGCGTGACTGGGGCGGTTGTTAATTGGCGCGATAGATGTTTATCTATCTGAAAAGAAAGAGATACTTTTATTGTGAGTTGCTTGATGGCGTGCACAGCGGCCACCCGCATACGAAAAGCGGGTGGGGTCATCGTTGGCGTGTTTATCAAGCGTTGGGTATCGCAGGAGCTAGCCACCCATGGCCTATGACTATAGCCAGAGCCTGAATCCGGAGAAGGCGCTGATATTCCGGATCGTGCATCGGGATAACCTGGAATGGATCCTGACCCATGGCCTGTGGGCGGGGAATGGTCAGCAGCAAAACTCGCACTGGGTGCATATCGGGTTGCCGGAGCTGATTGCCAAGCGCGCGCGCCATCCGGTGCCGCTGGCGCCTTACGGCGTATTGAATGACTATGTGCCCTTCTA
Source organism: Aeromonas sp. Y318-1 (assembly GCF_027706125.1). NCBI lineage: Bacteria > Pseudomonadati > Pseudomonadota > Gammaproteobacteria > Aeromonadales > Aeromonadaceae > Aeromonas > Aeromonas sp. Y318-1. Next base: position 5,607 of record NZ_JAPDCM010000012.1, on the reverse strand, counting down.
CTTCACGCCGTTTTCTCCCATGCTCAGCAATATTCACTCAGGGCGCGGTGTTCCCCAGCGTGAAAATGATGAAATCTTGATCCTGGTTTCCAGCCTGCATCGCATGGCTGAATTGGGGCTACCGTTTGTGTTTACCGATAGCCATGCCTATTACCAGTGGGCCAATTTCTATGTCGATCTTGGCGATCTGGGGCGGATTGACTGGCCACTGTTGCAGCGCCGTGACTTCAAGCGTGATGCGGAAGATTTGAGCAAGCTGGAACGCTATCAGGCCGAGGCCTTGATCCATCAACATTGCCCCATCGAGGCGTTGTTGGGCGTGGTGTGTTACAACGAAGAGATAAAGAACCGCGTGGAACAATGCATGAATCGGGTGGGGGTCTCGCGCCCCGTCTATGTCCGTGATGGGTGGTATTTCAGATGATTCGATATACAACAGGCAATCTGCTGGATGCTCCGGTGGAAGCGCTGGTGAATACCGTCAACACCGTCGGTGTCATGGGCAAGGGGATCGCCTTGATGTTCAAGGAGCGGTTCCCGGCCAATATGCGCGCCTATGCCGAGGCGTGCAAACAGGGTGATGTCGTCACCGGCAAGATGTTTATTACCCAGACGGGTGAGCTGCTGGGGCCGCGCTGGATCGTGAATTTTCCGACCAAACAGCACTGGCGCAATCCGGCACAGATGGCGTGGATCCAGGACGGTTTGCAGGATCTGCGGGCCTGGTTACAGGCGCAGCAGGTCTCTTCGATTGCCATTCCGCCGCTGGGGGCTGGCAACGGTGGTCTGCCTTGGCCAGAGGTCAAACAGGCGATTGAAACGGCACTGGGCGATCTGGATATCGATATCCTGCTCTATGAGCCCAGTAGCCAATACCAAAATGTGGCCAAGCGGGGCGGGGTGGCGGAGCTGACTCCGGCTCGGGCCCTGATTGCTGAACTGGTGCGTCGCTACTGGTTTTTAGGGATGGAGTGCAGCTTGCTGGAGATCCAGAAGCTGGCCTGGTTTCTGGCTCGGGTCATTGGCCGTAACCCGCTGGGGGATCCGCTGCAGTTGCAGTTTAAGGCCCATCGTTATGGCCCTTATGCCAACAATCTGACTCATCTGCTCAATGCGATGGACGGCAGTTATCTGCAGTCCGACAAGCGCATCCCGGATAGCAAGCCGTTTGATGTCATCTGGTTTAATGAGGCCAAAAAACAAGAGCTTGCCGTTTATCTCCATACCGAGGCCAAAGCATTTTTACCGATACTGGAGCAGACGACCGCGTTAATCGACGGTTTTGAGTCGCCCTATGGCATGGAGTTATTGGCCACGGTCGATTGGTTGATAGCCGAAGAGGGCTGTGCGCCGACGCTGAGCGCGCTGCGAGAGGGGTTGCAGCGCTGGCCAGCGGGAACCCCGTGGGGTGAGCGCAAGGCGCGGCTGTTTGATGATCGCAGTCTGCAGATCGCCTTGACCCGTTTGCAGCAGGGATTGGTGTAACGAAGTGGGTGTAACAAATAAGAGCGGCTGCGCGGTTGTCGCGGCGGCTTGAGAGAATAACAGGGATAGAGAGCATGATTTCAGTCGGCCAACGGGAGCGGGCAACCCAGAACCGCGTCATCAAGTTATTTCAAGCGGAGCTGGGCTATCGCTATCTGGGGGATTGGCATACACGGGAGAACAACCGGAATGTCGAGCCGGAACTGCTGACCGCCTGGCTGGCGGGGCGTGGTGTGGACGCGGCGCTTATCCCCAAGGTGCTAAGGCAACTGGATCGGGCGGCAAGCCTGGGCGAAGGGCGCATCCTCTATGACGCCAACAAGGAGGTCTATCGCCTGCTGCGTTATGGCGTGAAGGAAAAAGTAGGGGCAGGCGAGCAGAACCAAACCGTCTGGCTGATCGACTGGGCCAATCCGCAGGCCAACGACTTTGCCATTGCCGAAGAGGTGACGGTCAAAGGCGAGCATAAGAAACGGCCGGATCTGGTGCTCTATGTCAACGGCATTGCCCTTGGCGTCATTGAACTCAAGCGATCTACCGTCTCTGTCTCCGAAGGTATCCACCAGAACCTGGATAACCAGAAGAAGGATTTTATCCGCAACTTCTTCACCACCATGCAGCTGGTGATGGCGGGCAACGACACCCAAGGGGTGCGCTACGGCACTATCGAAACCCACGAGAAATACTATCTGGAGTGGAAAGAGCCAGCCGATCCAATCCATTCCGACCATGTCGATCTGCCGGGTGCCAATCTGCTGGACCAGCATCTGACGCAGTTGTGCAGTAAGGCGCGCTTTCTGGAGCTGATCCACGACTTTATCGTGTTTGATGCGGGCACCAAGAAAACCTGCCGCCATAACCAGTATTTCGGCATCCGTGCCGCCAAGGCTTATATCCGCCGCCGGGATGGCGGCATCATCTGGCACACCCAAGGCAGCGGCAAGAGCCTGACCATGGTCTGGCTGGCCAAGTGGATCCGAGAAAATGTGACCGACAGCCGGGTGCTCATCATCACCGACCGCACTGAACTCGATGAGCAGATCGAGAAGGTATTCAGTGGGGTGGAAGAGGAGATCCTGCGCACCAAGAGCGGTGCCGATCTGGTGACCCGTCTGCATGCCCATAACCCTTGGCTTATCTGCTCGCTGGTACACAAGTTCGGTCGCACGCCAGAAGGCGAGTCGGATGACGAAGATGATGGCAGCTCGGATGATTTTATTGCTGATATGCGCCGCAGTTTGCCCTCGGACTTCAGCCCCAAGGGGCAGCTGTTTGTGTTTGTCGATGAGTGCCACCGCACTCAGTCCGGCAAGCTGCATGGGGCTATGAAGAGCCTGTTGCCAGAGGCGCTGTTTATCGGTTTTACCGGCACACCGCTGATGAAGCAGGACAAAAAAAAGTCCATCGAGGTCTTTGGCCCCTACATTCACACCTACAAGTTCAACGAGGCGGTGAGTGATGGCGTGGTGCTGGATCTGCGCTACGAGGCGCGGGATATCGATCAGCGGGTCAAATCCCAGAAAAAAGTGGATGAGTGGTTCGATACCAAGACCAAGGATCTCTCGCGACTGGGCAAGCAGCAGCTTAAACAGAAGTGGGCCTCAATGCAGAAGCTGCTCTCCAGTCGTTCGCGGCTGGAGCAGATAGTGGCCGATATTCTGCTCGACTTCGAGCGCAAGCCCCGGCTGGCCGATGGTCGTGGCAATGCCATGCTGGTCTGCGCCAGCGTCTATCAAGCCTGCAAAAGTTACGAGATGTTCAGCCAGGCCGGTTTTGCTGGCAAGTGCGCCATCGTCACCAGTTACCAACCCAATGCCAGCGAGATCAAGGGCGAGGAGACGGGCGAGGGGCTGACGGAGAAGCTGGCCAAGTACAACATCTATCGCAAGATGCTGGCCGACTATTTCGAGCAGCCGGAGGATGAGGCGGCTAAGCGGGTCGAAGAGTTTGAAAAACTGGTCAAGCAGCGTTTTATCAAAGAGCCGGGCCAGATGCGTCTGCTCATTGTCGTGGATAAGCTGCTGACCGGTTTTGATGCCCCCTCTGCCACCTACCTCTATATCGACAAGAAGATGGCTGATCACAACCTGTTCCAAGCCATCTGTCGGGTGAATCGGCTGGATGGTGACGACAAGGAGTACGGCTACATCATCGATTACAAAGACCTGTTCAAGTCGCTGGAGAAGACGGTCAACGACTATACGGCCGAGGCCTTCGCGGGTTATGACAAGGAGGATGTGGCCGGGCTGCTCAAGGATCGACTGGCCCAGGCCAAAGAGGATCTGGATAACGCTCTGGAAGCCGTCCGTGCCTTGTGTGAGCCGGTGAAGGCGCCCAAGTCGCAACTCGATTATCAGCATTATTTCTGTTGTGAGCCGGGAGCCGATGAAGAGACCCTGAGCGAGAAAGAGGCATTGCGGCTGACCCTCTATCAGTTGGTGGCCAAGTTGCTCCGCGCCTTTACCAATCTGGCGGGTGAGCTGGAGGAGGCGGGTTACAGCGCCTCGCAGGCCGCCTCGATCAAGCAGGAGGTCGAACACTTCGCCAAGGTCCGGGATGAGATCAAGCTGGCCAGTGGTGATCTGGTGGATATGAAGCAGTTCGAGCCGGGCATGCGCCAGATGCTGGATCTGTGGGTGGATGCCGACCCCAGCGAGACGCTGATGGACTTTGAGGAGCTGGGGCTGCTGGAGCTCATTATCCAGCGCGGCCCCGAGGCGCTGGATGGGTTGCCCAAGGAGATGCGCGACAATCAGGAGTCGATGGCCGAGGCGATTGAAAACAACGTGCGCCGGACCATCGTCGATGAGAACCCGGTCAACCCCAAATACTACGAGAGGATGTCGGTGCTGCTCGATGAGCTGATCGATCTGCGCCGCCAGCAGGCCATCTCCTATCAGGAGTATCTGGAAAAGGTCCGCGAGCTGGCCAAGCAGGTGAAATATCCACAGAGCCATAGCCAGAGCGCCTACCCAGAGAGCATAGACACGGCAGCCAAACGGGCACTCTATGACAATCTGGGCAAGGATGAGCTGCTGGTGGCCAGGATTGATACCGCCGTGCGTTATACCAAGAAGGCCGATTGGTATGGCGATCGCTTCAAGGAGCGGGAGATCGCGTTTGCCATTGCCGAAGAAACCAAGGGATACGATGTGACCGTTGCCGAGGTGATGGAGCTGGTGAAAGCGCAGCAGGAGTACCACTGATGCCCCTGATCACCATTGGTGAGCTCACGCTGGAGTTGCAGCATAAGGGGATCAAGAACCTGCACATCAATGTGCTGCCCCCTGATGGTCGCGTGCGCGTCTCGGCCCCGGCGTCGCTGTCACAGACGGCCATCAGAATGGCCGTGGTCAGACGCTTGCCGTGGATCCGGCAGCAACAGGCCCACTTTCAGGCGCAGCCACGTCAGAGCGAGCGCCAGATGTGCAGCGGCGAGACGCACTACCTTTGGGGACGGGGCTATCGATTGGAGGTGATCCCGGTTGAGGGAGCGCACAGCGTCAAGCTACAAGGGGGGTGGATCCGGATGCGGGTTCCCGCTCATTATGACGCCGCGAAGCGAGAAGCCTTGCTACTGGGCTGGTATCGCCAATTGCTACGCCAGCGGCTGCCGATATTGATGGCCAAGTGGCAGGCCTTGCTCAACGTCACCCCTTCGTTTGTCGGTATCAAACGGATGAAGACCATGTGGGGGAGCTGCAAAACAGATACATCCCGCATCTGGATCAACCTCGAATTAGTCAAGAAGCCCCCTGAATGCCTGGAATTTATTGTGGTGCACGAGCTGGTTCACCTGTTAGAGCGCAAACATAACCAGCGATTTATCACACTGATGGATACCCATCTGCCCAACTGGCGCGAGCATCGCGAGAAGCTCAACAAGATGCCGCTGGCATTTAATCGGTGGGGGTATTAGGGAAGGTGCGAATAAGTACCCTATGTGCCAAAACTAAAAAGTTTAGCCATTTAATATCAATAATTTAGAATGGTGTGTTTTTGTGCCAAGTGACTTGTTAGCACCTTCCCTAATGCAAAAGAGGGCCTAAATAACTGATCCCAATAGTGCTACACCTTCGCTGTGCCATAGCCATTCCCCGGGAAAGGAGACACGGTATCCAT
>NZ_JAPDCM010000011.1:0-207052 GCF_027706125.1 Aeromonas sp. Y318-1 | reverse complement strand
CTCAGAAGTGAAACGCGGTAGCGCCGATGGTAGTGTGGCATTCGCCATGCGAGAGTAGGACACTGCCAGGCACCCAACACGAAAAACCCCGCTCATCTGAGCGGGGTTTTTTATTGTCTGAAATTCAGCCTTTTCCTCTCTGAACCCCATTTATCTGATCGTTCAAGATCATCTTTCCTGACCCCGTTTCCTATATGGTCTGCTTCTTGTCTGGCTGATATTTGTCCATCAATTCAATTGCTGAACAGAAAAAGCACAGAATGTGATGTCTCTACCTTTCTTGTAATGCCCGCTCTGCTTTAATTCGTCTGCCCACGTTTGATGGGCCAAGGAATCACAATAATCTGAGGAATGGACACATGTTCAAAAGAACAGTAACGATGATGCTGGCGGCGGGAACCCTGGTATTAGGCGGTTGCGCATCTCACGGTGGCGCTGAACAAGCGGCTGCTGACAACAGCGATTTCGGTGGCAAGTCCATCTACCTGCGTGGGGAGATGAACGACTGGATGGCAACCGACGCGAGCAAGGTGGTCAAGGTGGCCGATAAGCTCTACATGGCCAAGGGAACGCTCAAGAAAGAGTGGGCTCCCTACAAGTTCAAGTTCGCCGACTCCGGCTGGAGCTGTGGTACCAACTTCGGCTACAAGAGCCCGAGTGACGGTGTTGCCGTGCTGGGTGGTGAAGCCGTGCCGGTCAACCCCTGCTCCAAGTATGAAGACATGAAGTTCTCGCCGGATGCGGATGGCGTCTATGAGTTCTATCTGAACATGGCGGGCGATACCCCGACCGTGTACGTCAAGAAACCCTGATCTGGACCGGGAAGCAAGTTTCCCGGGCGATGAATCGGTCAATGCCCCGGCCCAGCCCACTGCTGGCCGGGGCGTTTTTTTAGGATGGAACAGGATGTCTCGTCATTAAAAATACTACATATAGTGTTTTTATTTTGTTTGTTCGCTATTGGTTGTGTTTGTTGCTACTGTCGTGACGTTGTTCCATTCACATGAGGTTGATTGAACATGGCTAAATCCAACCCGGTGCAGGAGAGTGAGAGCGCCTCTCGCCTGATCCCCTTGCAGGAAACGTCCTTCGAGATCTGGGACAGCAAGTATCGTCTCAAGAGCAAGGATGGCGTCCCCATTGATGGCACGATCGATGAAACCTACCAGCGGGTCGCCCTTGCCCTGGCTGGCCAGGAGTCGGAGCCAGACGTCTGGTATGAGCCCTTCCTGTGGGCGCTGCGCAACGGCGCCATCCCGGCGGGACGCATCACGTCCAATGCGGGAGCCTTCGAGCACAAGCCGGCGACCTCGACCATCAACTGCACCGTCTCCGGTACCATCGAGGATTCAATGGACGACATCCTCAGTAAGGTGCACGAGGCGGGGTTGACCCTGAAGGCGGGCTGCGGCATCGGCTATGACTTCTCGACCCTGCGTCCCCGTGGCGCCTTCGTCTCCGGCGCGGGAGCCTACACCTCGGGCCCGCTCTCCTTCATGGATATCTACGACAAGATGTGTTTCACCGTCTCGTCCGCCGGTGGTCGTCGTGGCGCCCAGATGGGCACCATGGATATCCGTCATCCCGATGTGGTCGAGTTCATTCAGGCCAAGCGGGAAGATGGGCGGCTGCGCCAGTTCAACCTCTCCCTGCTCATCACCGAGGAGTTCGTCAAGGCGGTGAAGGAGGATGCCCCCTGGACGCTGATCTTCCCCTACACCGCCAAGGAGGTGGAGCAGGACAGCATCGTGCTGGATGACCCCGAGCAGGTGATCTGGGCCGATTGGCCGAACAAGGAAGGGGTGGTCATCAACGAGTTGGGGCTGGTTGCCTGCAAGCGTTACAAGACGCTCCCCGCACGCAAGATGTGGAACGTCATCATGACTTCCACCTATGACTATGCCGAGCCCGGTTTCATCCTGATCGACAAGGTCAACCAGATGAACAACAACTGGTTCTGCGAGGAGATCCGCGCCACCAATCCCTGTGGTGAGCAGCCTCTTCCCCCCTATGGCGCCTGCCTGCTGGGCTCGGTCAACCTGACCCGGTTCGTGCGCGACCCTTTCACCGAACAGGCCGCCTTCGACTGGCCCGCGTTTCGCAAGGTTGTGGCCATCTTCACCCGTATGCTGGACAACGTGGTGGAGATCAACCAGCTACCGCTTGCCAAGCAGCGCGAAGAGATCATCAGCAAACGCCGTCATGGCATGGGCTTCCTCGGCCTCGGCTCGGCCCTCACCATGCTGCGGATAAAATACGGCTCTGCCGCCGCCGTCGCCTTTACCGAGCAGGTATCTCAGGAGCTGGCCATGACCGGCTGGCGCGAGTCCCTGGCCTTGGCGAAGGAGAAGGGCCCGGCCCCCATCATGGAGCTGGAGTTCGAAGTGACCGGCAAGCTGCTGAGGCTACGCCCCGAGATGGCGGCAGACGGCATCAAGCTCGGTGACAAGGTGAAGGGCAAGGTGTTGCACGCCCGCTACAGCCGCTACATGCAACAGGTGGCCGAGGTGGATCCCGCCCTGGTTGCCGAGCTGGCCGAGGTGGGTGGGCGTTTCACCCACCACAGCAGCATTGCACCGACCGGCACCATCTCGCTGTCGCTGGCCAACAACGCCAGCAATGGCATCGAGCCGAGCTTTGCCCATCACTACAGTCGCAACGTCATCAAGCCGGGCAAGAAGAGCAAGGAGAGCGTGGATGTCTACTCCTATGAGCTGCTGGCCTACCGCGAGCTGGTCAATCCGGCTGCCATGCCCTATGCCGAGGATGAGGCGACCCGGTTGCCGGATTACTTCATCACCGCCGACGACATCAGCCCGGCCCAGCACGTAGACATTCAGGCGGCGGCCCAGCGCTGGATCGACTCCTCCATCTCCAAGACGGCCAACGTGCCGACCGACTTTCCGTTCGAGCAGTTCAAGGACATCTACCTCTATGCGTCGGATTCGGGGCTCAAGGGTTGCACTACCTTCCGGTTCAACCCGGCAGCCTTCCAGGGGGTGCTGGTGAAGGAGCAGGATCTGGAGAACACCCTGTACGAGTTCACCCTGGAGGATGGCTCGGTCGTCACGGCGAAAGGGAACGAAGAGATCGAATACGATGGCGAGCTGCACACTGCTGCCAACCTCTATGACGCCTTGAAAGAAGGCTATTACGGTAAATTCTGAGGACGAGCGCATGGTCAAGAAAATCGACAGGAAAATCGTCGCCTACCAGGTGAAAACCCGGGATGAACCGCAGCAACCCCCTGTGCAGGATGACGTGGTTCACATGCACGAGACTGTGTTGCGGCCGGAGCGGTTGATGGGCACCACCTACAAGCTGAAGACGCCGGAGCATGTCTCCGAACACTCGCTGTTCATCACCATCAACGACATCATCCTCAACGAGGGGACGGTGCACGAGACTCGCCGTCCGTTCGAGATCTTCATCAACTCCAAGAGCCTGGAGCACTACCAGTGGATCGTGGCGCTGACCCGCATCATCTCGGCGGTGTTTCGCAAAGGGGGGGACGTCACCTTCCTAGTGGAGGAGCTGCGTTCGGTGTTCGATCCCAAGGGGGGCTACTGGAACAAGGGCAAGTACGTACCCTCGCTTATCGCCGAAATTGGCAACGTGATCGAAACCCATCTCACCGAGATAGGCATGCTCAAGGTGGCCGGGCTGGATGAACACCAGCAGGCGTTCCTGGCCGACAAGCAGGCCGAGTTGCAAGCCCGGCAACAAGCTGACGAGCAGCAGGGCGGCAGCGGCTTCCCACCCGGTGCGGCGCTTTGCTACAAGTGCCACAGCAAGGCGCTGGTGCAGAAGGATGGCTGCATGACCTGCCTCAATTGCGGCGATTCCAAGTGCGGTTGAGTGATTGAGCGCAGACAACAGGCCGGCCTTGGTGCCGGCCTTTTTCATTGCTGATTTTCTGTTCGAACGCACCGGCGGTACACGCGATTTGTTGCGCGATAGTAAAATCGGGCGTAGCGTTGGGGGTAATAAAACTGTCACGGCCGTGTGGTTTCAATGACATCTGAGATTCACACACGTGGCACCTTCAGTGCCAAGGAGGATGCTTATGGACAACACGGACCGAAAGCTGTTTATCCTGGATACCAACGTTCTGCTTCACGAACCCCTCGCCATCTACTCCTTCAAAGAGCACGACGTGCTCATCCCCATGACGGTGCTGGAAGAGCTCGACAACATCAAGGATCGCCACAAGGATGTCAGCCGCGATGCGCGGGTGGCCATCCGGGCGCTGGAGGATGTATTCCGCGATGCAACGCCGGAACAGATTGCGCAGGGGGTAGCGCTGGCCGGTGAGGCGAGCGGTCACATCTCCATCTTCAGTGACCATCATCTGCCGCAGGATGCCGAGGTGTTCACCGACAAGGAGGCCGACAACCGCATCATCAACGCGGCCCTCTACCTGCAAAAGCATGAGTTGAAACGTCAGGTGGTGCTGGTCACCAAAGACATCAACATGCGGCTCAAGGCCAAGGGCGCCGGGCTTGCCCACGTCGAGGATTACCGCAGCGACCAGCTGATCGACGACATCCGCCTGCTGGCCAAGGGCTTCCAGGTGGTGCCTGGCAGCTTCTGGGAGCGGGTCGGCGAGTGCGACAGCGAGACCCATGGCCGCGATACCGTCCACGTCATCGATGCCAACCTGCTGGAGGGCATTCACGTCAACCAGTACCTGATCGATGAAGAGAACTTTTTCGCCGCCCGGGTGCTCAGCCACGACAGCCAGAAGATCCGCATCAAGGATCTGGGGCGCGAACGGCTGATGTCCCGCAAGGCGTGGGGGGTACATCCCAAGAACGTCTATCAGGGGATGGCGCTCGATGCGCTGCTCGATCCGCACATTGATCTGGTGATCCTGACCGGCCCGGCGGGTTGCGGCAAAACCCTGCTGGCCATGGCTGCCGCGCTGGAGCTGGTGATCGAGAAGGGGATCTACGAGAAGGTGATCGTCACCCGAAATACCCCAGAAATCGCCGAGAGCATTGGCTTCCTGCCTGGCACCGAAGAAGAGAAAATGATGCCCTGGCTGGCGGCGGTGACCGACACCCTGGAGGTGCTGCACAAGCAGGACGAGAACATGAGCGGGTCCCTCAGCTACATCATGGAGAAGGCCAACATCCAGTTCAAATCGGTCAACTTCATGCGCGGGCGCAGCATCCAGAACACCTTCGTGCTGCTGGACGAGTGCCAGAACCTGACCGCGTCCCAGATCAAGACCATCATCACCCGCTGTGGCGAGGGCACCAAGATCGTCTGCTCCGGCAACCTGGCCCAGATCGACTCCAACTACCTGAGCCCGGTGACCTCGGGTCTGACCTACATCGTCGAGCGTTTCAAGGACTTCGACGGCAGTGCCAACATCTTCCTGAACGGGGTGGTGCGCAGCAAGCTCGCCTCCTTTGCCGAGGAAAACCTCTGATTTGATTGACTATCTTCATATGAAAAAGGGAAGCCACTTGGCTTCCCTTTTTTGATCCCGCCACCAGTTCAGTGTCCTTGGATCATTGTCCAAGATAGCGCAGCAGCCCGGGGTGATCGCTGTTGTGCAGGATATCCGGCGTACCCTGCAGGGCGATGCGCCCCTCGTCCACGAACAACACTTGATTGGCGATGAGCTGGGCATCCTCCGGGTTGTGAGACACCATCAGCACGGTAATGCCCTGCTCGCAGGCAAGCCTCGCCACTTCCGCCAGCATCTCCCGGCGCAGGGCCGGATCGAGCGCCGAGAAGGGTTCATCCAGTAGCAGCAGCGGCTTGCCCCGCACCAGGGCGCGGGCCAGCCCGACCCGCTGTTGCTGGCCGCCGGAGAGCTGTTCCGGCAGCCGGGTGAGCATCTCGCCAAGGCCGACCCGGCTCGCGGCATCTTTCACCTGAGCCCGTTGGGCTGCATTCAGGCGCAGACCGGGGTGCAGGCCGATGGCGATGTTGTCGAACACCGACAGGTGCAGGAACAGGTTGTGATCCTGAAACAGGGTGGTGACCGGTCGCGCGGCCGGGCCCAGCGGCAACAGATCCTCGCCATCGAAGTCGAGGGTGCCGGACTCTACCGGCACGAAACCGGCGATCATGCCGAGCAGGGTCGACTTGCCAGCACCGCTCGGGCCGATCAGCGCAGTGATCTCCCCCTTGGGCAGGGTGGCGCTGAAGCTGACGCGCCAGTCCGGGTAGCTGGTGACCAGCTGATCAATATTCAGCATGTTCTCTTCTCCAAGGGGCTGTTCGACCGGCCGGAGCGGCCGAATAAACGGTTGGGGCATGTGCTTCAATGTTCGGCATGCTTGCCTCCCAGGCCACGTTCAATCAGCCAGAACAGGGAGAAACAGAGGATCAGCAACATCAGGGCGGTGGCGGCCGCCTCGGTCAACCGATAGCTGCCGAGCTGCTGATAGAGCAGCCAGGGCAGGGTGGTGAGCTCCTGGCTGCCGAACATGGCGATGGCGCCGAGATCTCCCAGCGACAGGATCATCGAGAGCGCGGCCGCCTGGGCCAGCGGGCGGCGCAGCAGGGGCCACTCCACCAGCCGCAGGCGATGCAGACCGCGCACCCCCAGGCTGTCGGCCAGCCGGTCGTACTGGCGCACCACCAGTTGCATGGGGGCGGAGAGGGTACGCAGCACATAGGGCAGCGCCATCAGGGCGTTGACCAGCACCACCAGCCAGGGGCCGAGGGCGAACACGTCGGCGAACGGCATGAACAGGATGAACAGGCCGGTGGAGAGCACCACCGCCGGGATCATCAGGATCACCGAGCCGCTGGCCTCCCACAGGGCGGCGGCCCGCCGCTTGCGATCCCGCACGCGCAGGTGACGGCTGGTGAGCAGCAACGCACTGCCGAGCAGGGTGGCCAGGCTGCCTGCCGCCAGTGCGATCAGCAGCGACTGGCCGCTGGCCAGCCACAACTTGCTTGAGGTCAGTGCATCTGGCAGGCCAGGGTTGAGGCCGGCTACCACGATGGCCAGCAAGGGGGGCAGGAATACCGCCAGCCCGATACTGAGGGCGAGGGCGTCCACCAGACCGGTTCCCGGCTGATGGCGGTCCGGGCGCAGACAGGGACGGCGAGCGCTGATCCGGCTGGCCGGGCTGCTCTGCAGCTTGTGTTGCAGCATCAGCAGACCCGCGGTCAGGATCAGCTGCACCAGCGCCAGCCCGCCGGCGGTGGCGAGATCGAAGTCAAAGCGCAGTGCCTGATAGACGGCCACCTCCAGGGTGGTGGATTTGGGGCCGCCCCCGAGCGCCAGCACAGTGGTGAAGCTGGTAAAGCAGAGCATGAAGATGAGGCTGGCCAGGCCTGGCAACTGGGCCCGGATCAGCGGCCACTCCAGTAGCCGGAAAATATGGGAAGAGCGCATGCCGAGCTGGCTGGCGAGGCGCCAGGAGGACTCGGGAATGCTCTCTATGCTCTGCAGCAACAGGCGCGCCGCCAGCGGCATGTTGAAGAAGACGTGGGCCAGCAGGATGCCGAGCAGGCCATAAAGGTAATTGCCGGGGGTGAGCCCCAGCCCGTGCAGCAGCTGTGGCAACCAGCCCTGCTTGCCATGTACCGCGACGATGCCGAAGATGGCGATGATGACCGGCAAGACCAGCGAGAGGCCGAACAGCTTGAGCAGCAGACGGCGACCGATGAAACGGCGCCGCGCCAGGGCGCGGGCCACCGGAATGGCCAGCCCCAGGCTCAGCAGGGTGGAGAGCAGCGCCTGCCAGAGGCTGAAGCCCAGCACGTGGCGTAGGTAGGGATCGGCCAGCAGGGTACGGGGCGCCAGCGCCCCGGCCTGCCACAACAGGGCCGCCAGTGGCCCCAGGGAGAGCAGCAGGATGATCAGGGTGGCGGCACCGCCCGGCAGCCACCAGAGGGGGCGAGCCTGTGCTCTGGCGAAGATGCGGCTCACTGGGTGACGGCTTGCAGCCACTCGCGGATCCAGTTCTTGCGGTTGGCGGCCACCTCATCGCTGCTGAAGGCGAGTGGCTTATCTACGGTGATCATCTGCTCGAAGCCCTTGGGCAGCGGCGTGTCGATCACCGGATACATCCAGTTGCCGGTGGCCATCTCGTTCTGGAACGCGGGGCTTGTCATGAACTGCAGAAACTGGTCCGCCAGCTTGCCCTGGGTGGCGCTGTTGAGCTTGGCGGCCACTTCCACCTGGCGGTAGTGGCCCTCCTCAAACGCCGCGGCCTGATACTGCGGCTTGTTCTCGGCAATCAGGTGATAGGCCGGAGAGCTGGTGTAGGAGAGCACCATGTCCGCCTCGCCGTCGAGGAACATGCCGTAGGCCTCGGACCAGCCCTTGGTGACGGTGACCGTCTTCTTGGCCAGCTGCGCCCAGGCGGTAGGTGCTTCATCTCCGTAGACCGACTTCATCCACAGCATCAGCCCCTGACCCGGCGTAGAGGTGCGCGGATCCTGATAGATCACCTTGAGGTCCGGGCGCTCTACCAGCTCTTTCAAGCTCTTGGGCGGGTTCTTGAGCTTGCTCTGGTCGTAGACGAAGGCGAAGTAGCCGTAGTCGTAGGGGACGAAAGTATCGTCCTGCCAGCCGCCCGGCACCTTGACCCCGTCCAGCTTGCTGCCGTGGGGGGCAAACAGACCGCTCTGCTTGGCTTCGCTGACGAGCGCATCGTCCAGCCCCAGCACCAGGTCGGCCTTGCTGTGTTTGCCTTCCAGCCGCAGCCGGTTGAGGATGGCCACGCCATCTTCAAGCGGCACCAGTTTGAGGGTGCAGCCGCACTCCTTCTCGAAGGCCTGCTTGATCTTGGGACCGGGTCCCCACTCAGCGGTGAAGGAGTTGTAGGTGTAGACGGTGAGGGTGTCGGCCGCGAAGGCCTGGGCACTGAGCAGGCTGGTGGCGACCAGCAGCAGGGTTTTCATGAGCGGCACTCCCTTAGCAATGAGGTGCCAGCGGATGAGGGCGCAAAAAATGAGCGCCATGCCTCAAATTCCTCCGCCAGCATTATCTGGATCAGGTTCACGGGTATAATCTCAGCGGTAAACCGCACCCCGTTTGAGAAACGAACCGCATTGTATTAACGTTCTTGGGGGGAGGCCAGCACAATTGTTCCTGCGGGCCAGCGAGACGGCGTCAGACAACAGAGGATGTTCGCGTGATCACCAGCACCAAGGAAAGACGCGCCTTCCAGCGCATGATAATCAATGCCCCCGTCACCATCTTTCAGCAACAGCAGGTACTGGAAGGGGTCTGCCGGGATCTCAGCGCCAACGGCATGGGGATCGCCGTCGCCGAGCATCAGCTCGATGTGAGCCAACCCATCCGGGTGAGCCTGGCCACCAACAACAACCTGCTGCCCCCCTTCGAGGCGCAGGCCCGCATCATTCGGGTGCTGGAAGAAGAGGATGGGCTGCTGCTGGCCATCGAGTTCCAGGCCCTCGCCTGACCGGCCGTCACTCCCTTCGTCATGCATCGACCAGCCCCACGCTGGTCGATTTCATTCTGGCGTATTTCCCCTTGTTTTCACGACGGTCCCGGCGGACGGCGCTATTTATCCGCGCGAACCGGCTGCACGCTCAGCTGCTTGCTGTCGATGAGGGTCTTGCTGGTGGGGGCCAGCTGGCCCATCGCCAGTTGGGCCGGGCCGGTGGGCTCCATCAGCAGATAGGTTTCCCCTTCCCGGTTCAGGGTGGCCTCACCCGGCTTGGCTGGCAGCGCCACTCCCAGCAGGGCATGACCCGGCACGAACACCATGGCCTGTTTCAATTCGGGAAAGAGCTGGGCCAGCATGGCGGCCATCAGGGTCACCTTGCTGTCGCAGTCACCCTGATTCTGTTCCAGCACCTGGCGCGGGCTTAAAAAGCCCTTCCCCTGGCGCCCCGACTGGCTGTCGAGCAGCTGATAGGGGATGGACTGCACGAAGTAGAGCATATGGGCCACCGTCTTCTGGCGAGCTTCGGTCTCGGTGCTGCCCTGCTGCTTGAGTTGCTCGGCCAGCGGCGCCAGTTCGCTGCGGCTCTCCAGCGCGATACGCACATGGTCCTGCTTGATGGCGGCGGCGCCGTCGGGGGCGGTGAAGGGCTGGAAATAGTGCTGCTTGAGCCACTCGGACTCCAGCTTGTCCCGTTGCTGGGTGAGCCAGCCCATGGCCTTGTTGACCTGCTCCGGCTGGCGTCCCTTGATCTTGAGCTCCATCTGGGGGCGAGAGAGGGAAAACTGCACGGTAGGGAATTCGGTCATCCCCTGTTGCAGCAGGCTCTGCAGCACATCCTCCTGCATGCGGGCCGGCCGATAGGCGATGAGTGGCGGCAACTTGCCCGCCTCCAGCCGATAGGTGAGCTGCTGCGCCTTGCCGTCCTTGTCCTGCCAGCCGACGTTGAGCTGCCCGCCGCTGCTGTTGAAATAGGTCTGCCCGGCGCAGACCGGCAGCGCCAGCCAGAGGCCGCAGAGCAGGGGGAGGGCGATCGTCATCTTCATTCGAGTGTCCCGTCGGGCATACAAGAGGTGGCCAGCCATGGCGTGTAGTCTGGCCTGACAATAAAACAGGGAGCCGCGGCTCCCTGTTGATTCTACTCGTTTTATGGCACCTGATGGGTCAAATCCAGCTCGGCTGCTTCGCCTCGAAGGTGCTGATGGCGGCCTCGTGTTGCAGGGTCAGGCCGATGGCGTCCAGCCCGTTGAGCAGGCAGTAACGGCGGAACTCGTCGATCTCGAAACCGAAGCTGAGGCTACCTGCGCGCACCTGATTGGCCTCCAGATCCACTTCGATCTGGATGCCCGGCTGGGCGGCAACCAGCTGGAACAGGGCATCGACCTCCTCCTCCTTCAGGCGCACCGGCACCATGCCGTTATTGATGGCGTTGCCATAGAAGATGTCGGCAAAGCTCGGGGCAATGATGGTCTTGAAGCCGTAGTCGGCCAGCGCCCAGGGGGCATGCTCGCGACTCGAGCCACAACCGAAGTTCTCGCGGGCCAGCAGGATGCTGGCACCGGCGAACTGCGGTTGGTTGAGCACGAACTCGGGGTTGGGCTGCTGACCGGCATCGTCCAGGAAGCGCCAGTCGTGGAACAGGTGCTTGCCAAAACCGATGCGGTTGACCTTCTGCAGAAACTGCTTGGGAATGATGGCGTCGGTGTCGACGTTGGCGCTGTCGAGGGGGGCGACGATCCCTTTATGCTGTTTGAATCCTGTCATCTTGTTGCTCTCCAATTACAGCGCACGAATGTCGGCGAAACGACCGGTGACGGCGGCGGCGGCGGCCATGGCCGGGCTCACCAGATGGGTGCGACCGGCACGGCCCTGACGTCCTTCAAAGTTGCGGTTGCTGGTGGAGGCGCAACGCTCCCCCGGTTGCAGCCGGTCGTTGTTCATGGCCAGACACATGGAGCAGCCGGGCAAACGCCACTCAAAGCCTGCTTCGATGAAGATCTTGTCCAGACCCTCGGCTTCGGCCTGGGCCTTCACCTGCTCGGAGCCCGGCACCACCAGCGCCTGCACCCCGGCGGCCACTTTGCGACCGCGGGCGATGGCTGCGGCGGCGCGCAGATCCTCGATGCGGCTGTTGGTACACGAGCCGATAAACACCTTGTCGATGGCAACATCGGAGAGCTTCTGGCCCGGCTGCAGGTCCATGTAGGCCAGCGCCTTGCGGGCGGACTGCTGCTCCATCAGATCGCTGAAGGATTCCGGCGCCGGAATGGGTTCATTGACGGCGATCACCTGCCCCGGGTTGGTGCCCCAGGTGACCTGTGGCGCGATGTCGGCGGCGTCGAGCACCACTTCGGCATCGAAGTGGGCACCTTCGTCGCTCTTGAGGCTCTGCCAGTAGGCGATGGCCTGTTCCAGCGCCTCGCCCTTGGGAGCGAACTCCTTGCCGCGGATGTAGTCGATGGTGGTCTGGTCGGGGGCGATCATCCCCGCCTTGGCGCCCAGTTCGATGGCCATGTTGCACACCGTCATGCGCCCTTCCATGGTGAGGCTCGCGATGGCCTCGCCAGCGAACTCCACCACATAGCCGGTACCGCCGGCGTGGCCGACTTTGCCGATGATGGCCAGCACCACGTCTTTGGCGCTGATGCCTGCGGCCAGTTTGCCGTTGACCGAAATGCGCATGGTCTTGGCGCGGCCCTGTTTCAGGGTCTGAGTGGCCATCACGTGTTCCACTTCGGAGGTGCCGATGCCGAAGGCCAGCGAGCCGAAGGCGCCGTGGGTGGCGGTGTGGGAGTCGCCGCAGACGATGGTGGTGCCGGGCAGGGTGATGCCGAGCTCGGGGCCCATCACGTGGACTATGCCCTGGTATTGGTGGTTCAGGTCATACAGACGGACCCCGAACTCCTTGCAGTTGGCTGCCAGCGTCTCCATCTGGATGCGGGCCATCTCGCCGGAGGCGGCGATGTCCTTGGTGGTGGTGGAGACGTTGTGATCCATGGTGGCCCAGGTCAGGTCCGGGCGGCGCAGCTGGCGGTTCATGGCGCGCAGGCCGTCGAATGCCTGCGGGCTGGTCACTTCATGCACCAGGTGGCGGTCGATGTAGATGAGGGGCGTTTCCCCTTCCACTTCCCGTACCACGTGGGCGTCGAATACTTTCTGATAGAGGGTCTTGGCCATTGCTCGGTTTCCTTGTTATCGATGCCGTGGGGTCAGATGCGCGCGGCGATCTGGCTGCCCATCTCGGCCGTGCTCTGCACCGGGTGACGGGCGCTGGCCTGATGCAGGTCGGCGGTGAAGTAACCCTCGGCCAGGGTCTGGGCCACGGCCTGCTCGATGGCCTGGGCGGCGGCTTCCATCCCTAAGCTGTAGCGCAGCATCAGGGCGGCGGAGAGGATCTGGGCGATGGGGTTGGCAATGCCCTTGCCTGCGATGTCCGGCGCCGAGCCACCGGCCGGCTCGAACAGACCGAAGCCGGATTCGTTGAGGCTGGCGGAGGGGAGCAGCCCCATGGAGCCGGTGATCATGGCGCACTCGTCGGAGAGGATGTCACCGAACAGGTTGGAGCAGAGCAGCACGTCGAACTGGGACGGATCCTTGATGAGCTGCATGGTGGCGTTGTCGATGTACATGTGATTGAGCGCCACGTCCGGATAGGACTTGGCGACTTCGGTCACCACCTCGCGCCACAGAATGGAGGAGGCGAGCACGTTGGCCTTGTCGATGGAGGTGACTTTGCCACGGCGAACACGAGCCGACTCGAACGCTATCTTGGCGATGCGCTCGATCTCGAAGCGATGGTACACCTCGGTGTCGAATGCCTTCTCGGTGGGGCCTTCCCCTTCACGCCCCTTGGGCTGACCGAAGTAGATGCCGCCGGTCAGCTCGCGCACGCAGGCGATGTCAAAACCGCGATCCGAGATGTCGGCCCGCAGCGGCGAGAACTGCTCGAGGCCGGTGTAGATGCGGGCCGGACGCAGGTTGCAGAACAGCTTGAAGTGGGCGCGCAGGGGCAGCAGGGCGCCGCGCTCCGGCTGATCGTTGGGGGGCAGGTGCTCCCACTTGGGGCCGCCCACCGAGCCGAACAGCACCGCATCGGCCGCTTCACAACCAGCGATGGTGCTCTGGGGCAGCGGGGTGCCGTGGTTGTCAATGGCGATGCCGCCCACGTCATGGCGCTCGTAGTCGAGGGCGAAGCCAAATTTGGCCTGCACCTTTTCCAGCACCTTGACGGCCTCGGCCATCACTTCCGGGCCAATGCCGTCACCCGGCAATACTGCGATCCGATAACTGCTCATACTCACACGCTCTCCGTATTGATCTTGTCTGTTTTTGCGACGTTGCGTTCCATCTGTTCGGCCACCTGATCGGCGCGCCAGATGCTGTTGATCACGTGGATCAACGCCTGGGCGGAAGACTCTATGATGTCGGTGGCCAGGCCCATGCCATGGAATTTGCGGCCCTTGTACTGTGCGACTATGTCGACCTGGCCGAGGGCGTTCTTGCCTTCCCCCTTGCCCTTGAGCTCGTACTTGTCGATGCGGATCTCGTAGCCGGTGATGCGGTTGATGCACTGATAGACCGCGTCCACCGGGCCGTTGCCGGTGGCGGCTTCGCTGACGATCTCCTGGCCCACCTTCAATTTCACCGAGGCGGTGGCCATCACCGAACTGCCGCTCTGCACGCCGAGGTATTCCAGCTTGAAGTGCTCCGGCTCTTCGTGGATCTGGCTGAAGAAGGCGAGCGCCTCCAGATCGTAATCGAACACCTGCCCCTTCTTGTCGGCCAGGGTGAGGAACTTGCCGTAGAGATCGTCGAGGTCGTAACTGCTCTCGGCGTAGCCCATGGACTCCATCCGGTGCTTGATGACGTGGCGGCCGGAGCGGGAAGTCATGTTGAGGTTGTTCTGGGTGAGGCCGATGCTCTCCGGGGTGATGATTTCGTAGGTGTTTTTTGCCTTGAGCACGCCATCCTGATGGATGCCGGAGCTGTGGGAGAAGGCGTTGGCGCCGACGATGGCCTTGTTGGGCTGCACCGGCATGTTGCAGAGCTGGCTGACCAGGGCGCTGGTGCGATGAATTTCGCTGTGGCGGATGTTGGTGTGCACCCCGAGCAGGTCGGCGCGGGTTTTCAGGATCATCGCCACCTCTTCCAGCGAGCAGTTGCCGGCCCGCTCGCCGATGCCGTTGATGGTGCACTCGATCTGGCGGGCCCCCATCTGCACGGCGCCGATTGAGTTGGCCACCGAGAGGCCCAGATCATCGTGGCAGTGCACCGAGATGATGGCCTGATCGATGTTGGGTACCCGGTTGAACAGGGTCTGGATGATGCCGGAGAACTCGGTCGGTACCGTGTAGCCGACGGTATCGGGAATATTGATGGTGCGGGCACCGGCCTTGATGGCGGCTTCCACCATGCGGCACAGGTTGTCTATCGGGGTGCGGCCCGCATCCTCGCAGGAGAACTCCACGTCGTCGGTGTAGCGGCGGGCATGCTTGATGGCGTTGACCCCCATCTCCAGCACGTCCTCGAAGCTCTTCTTCAGCTTGCTCTCGACGTGGATGGAGGAGGTGGAGATGAAGGTGTGGATGCGAAACGCTTCGGCGACCCGCAGGGCTTCGCCGGCGGCGTCAATGTCTTTGGGCAGGGCACGGGCGAGGGCACAGACCCGGCTCTGTTTGATATGGCGGGCGATGGTCTGCACCGATTGAAAGTCGCCGGGGGAGGAGACCGGGAACCCCACCTCCATGACGTCGACACCGAGCCGCTCCAGCGCCTGGGCGATCTGCAGCTTCTCCTTGACCGTCAAGCTGGCCGCCAGAGCCTGCTCACCATCGCGCAGGGTGGTGTCGAATATGATGACCCGATCTGACATGTGACTTCCCTCTTCCTAAGTTCGGTGACGTGCATCCTGCGTTGGCATAAAAAAACCCGTGCAGGGTGCACGGGTTTTTGTAAATTCCGGCTATGCCTGAGCCCGGCTACAAGGATCCCGCGCGACTGGTCGCGATTAGGGAGATTAGTAGTAGCGGAGCGGCAATACGCATGATGAATCAATCCTTCCAGTCGATAACGCTTTTACCAATATCGAGATTTTTATGCTGTGTCAACCGCGCAGACCCGGTTCATTTCGCTGGTTTATTTAATCGGATTGTAAAGGAGTGCAAATTTACTTGTCCCATATTCGGCCCTTGCACGATTATCTGGTCATTCCTGCTGTACTCGATCATCTGTGCAATCAGATCGACTTGTCAGTTTTTGCTGAATTATCCGAGGTATTAAATGGAAAAACGTAGACCTGGTCGTCCGGTCGGACGTTCTGACATTCGTGACAAGTTGCTCTCTGCCGCCCGTGAGCGTTTTCTCAACACCCCCTACAGCAAGGTGACGACCCGTGAGATCGCCGAGCTGGCTGGCTCCAATCTGGCGATGATCCACTACTACTTCGGCAGCAAAGAGGGTCTCTACAAGGCGGTGCTGGGCGATGTGGCCGAGCCGCTGGACCAAGCCTGGCACGATGAGGCCGGCAACCGCAGCCTCAACGACCTGCTCAACACCTACTATCAGGTGATGGCGCCCAACAGCGAGCTGACCTCCGCCATCTCCAGCGCATTATCGACCGAGAAAAGCCCAGGTCGGGATTTTGTGCTGAACCGCCTGCTGGAACGCCAGCTGCCCCAGTTCGATGCCTTGCTGGAGTCCATGAAAAACAACGGCGAACTGGGTGACAACCTGGATCCCGAGATGCTGAAGATCTCCTTCCTCAGCATGATGTGGCAGCCGTTCGTGATGAAGGATCTCTACGAGCAGGTGTTCGGCCTGACCGTGGATGAACACTTCATGGCCCGCCTGGCGGATCACAACTGCCGTCTGATGGAAAACGGTCTGCGCGGCACCCTGAACTGATCATTTGCCACCTAAGACAGCAAAAAGGGCCATTTGGCCCTTTTTTCATAAATCTGTTATCCCACGTTCAACCAAGTGTCACCCCGTCGCCCTAGTCTGCTCCAAGACTTCAGGGAAGGAGGGGTTATGAACAAGATCCAGCAATGGGACCTGCAGGTGTGCCGTATCTGCCTGCTGCACGCCTACAACCGGCCACAGGCCAGGATCAGCCGGCTCATCTCCCGTACCGGTGATGGCCCGCTCTACGCCGTACTGGCGGCCCTGCTCTGGTGGCAGGGGGAGGCCGAGCGCGAGCTGGTGAAGCTGGCGCTGCTCGCCTTCGCCTTCGAGCTGCCGCTCTACCTGCTGCTGAAGAACCTGCTCAAGCGCCAGCGCCCGGTGGGGCTGCCGGTCTTCATCACCCCTTCCGATCGCTACAGCCTGCCCTCCGGTCACACCGCCGCCGCCTTTTTGATGGCAACCGTACTGGCCGCCAGCTTCCCGCTCTGGGCCCCCTTGCTGTTTGTCTGGGCCGCGCTGGTGGGGGCGTCCCGTCTGCTGCTCGGGGTGCACTATCTGAGCGATCTGGTGGCCGGCGCCCTGCTCGGCGGTGGCTGCGCCCTGCTGGCGCTCGGCTGGGGCCAATGATGAAGATCCTGTTCGGGGTACAGGGCACCGGCAACGGTCACATCAGCCGCAGTCGCACCCTGGCGCGGGCGCTGCGAGCCCGTGGTCTGGAGGTGGACTATCTGTTCAGCGGCCGCCCCGCGGACGGCTACTTCGAGATGGCCGAATTCGGCGATTATCGTGCCTTTCCCGGCATCACCTTCGTCAGCCACGAGGGGGCCATCTCGGGCTGGCGAACCCTCAAGGGGCTCTCGCCGCTGCGCTTCTGGCGCGACATGCGGGCGCTCGACTGCCGCGATTACGATCTCGTCATCAGTGATTTTGAGCCGATCAGTGCCCACGCCGCCCGTCGCTGGGGCAAGCCGAGTCTTACCATCAGCCACCAAGCGAGCTTCGACTGGCCCATTCCGCGCTGGGGGGAGAGCGGCTTCAACCGTCAGCTGATGCGCCACTTCGCGCCGGTGCGCCAGGCGCTCGGGTTGCACTGGTTCCACTTCGGCCAGCCCTTGCTGCCACCCATCATAGACGCCATCCCGCCCGCCCCCGACAATCAGCAGATCCTGGTCTACCTGCCATTTGAGCAGACCGAGGCGATCGCTGCCCTGCTGTCGCGCTTCAACCAGCAACGCTTCGTCTGCTTTCATCCGGCCATTCGCAGCGCCAGCCAGTGGCGCAACATAGCGTTCGAGCCGCAGGCGAGGGAGGGGTTCAAGCTGATGCTGGCCGGCTGTCGCGGGGTCATCACCAACGGTGGCTTCGAGCTCGCCTCGGAGGCGCTCTCCCTTGGCAAGAAGCTGCTGGTCAAGCCGCTGGGGGGCCAGTTCGAGCAGCTGACCAACAGCAAGACCCTGGAGCTGATGGGGCTGGCCCGTCTGATGGATGCACTCGATGCCAACGCGGTGAGGGCCTGGCTGGATGCCGCCGCCCCTGGCCAGATTATCTACCCCGATGTGGCCAGCGAGCTGGCGGGTTGGCTGGCGGATGGAGCGCAGGAGAGCGTGCCGGCGCTCTCTCGCCGGCTGTGGGCTCGCACCTTGTTCCCGGAAGAGGTGTGCGATCGGCTGAGCGAACTGGAGGGGGGCAGCCCGCTAAACAGCAGTTGGTTATCGCAAGTGAGCGCCTTTGACTAGACTGAGAGGGATCCCACCAAGGAGAGGACGGACACCATGCGCTTTACCAATGAAAATGGCGACACCATGAATCTGGCGGACAATCTCACCCTGCACGAGCTGCTGGACATGGGGGTTAGTATCTCGGTCTGCGAGGAGACGGATCCGGATCAGCAGATCTGGCTGGCGGAGCCCGAAGAGGATCACTGATCCCCTGCCAGGCTTGCGGGCCCACCCTGGCGGTGGGCTTATTTTTTTCCATTCAGGGCCGCCGTGACAGCATGATCCGCTGGTCATTCCCCCAACTTCCCCGCATTGTCCCCACCCTTTTTCTCAAGTCACTGAATGTTAATAGCTGTTTGAAATTTATGACTGTTCTGGTCAGACAAAGCCGTGGACAAGCGTTCACAAGCGGGTTAAGTTGGTTTTTCACCCGCTTTTCGGGTGAATGATGGAAAAAACCTATTTTTCTACTATCGACAGCGCCGAACTCGCCGGGTCCGTATTCAGACAACAACAATGCACGGACTGGCGGTGCCGGGAAGCAGCGGACTGCCGATAGCTTTCGCTTAACGGAGCAAAGCCTGGAGGGCTTTATCATGGAGATGTTATCAGGCGCCCAGATGGTGGTTAGAGCGCTGGAAGATCAGGGAGTTGAGCACGTTTTCGGCTACCCTGGTGGCTCAGTGCTCGACATCTATGACGCTCTCTTTGAAAACGGCAAGATGGAGCATGTCCTGGTGCGGCACGAGCAGGCTGCGGTGCACATGGCGGACGGTTACGCCCGCTCCACCGGCAAGGTGGGCACTGTGCTGGTGACCTCGGGTCCCGGCGCCACCAACTGCATTACGGGGATCGCGACCGCCTACATGGACTCCATCCCCCTGGTGATCCTGTCCGGCCAGGTGCCGACCAGCATGATCGGGGAGGATGCATTCCAGGAGACCGACATGATCGGCATCTCCCGCCCGGTGGTGAAGCACAGCTTCCTGTGCAAGAAGGCCAGCGACATTCCCGACGCCATCAAGAAGGCCTATTACATTGCTGCCAGTGGCCGCCCGGGGCCGGTGGTGGTGGATCTGCCCAAAGACGTGCAGAACCCGAAAGAGAAGTTTCCCTATCAGTATCCCGAGACGGTGTCCCTGCGCTCCTACAATCCGACCAAGTCGGGCCACAAGGGGCAGATCAAGCGCGCCGCCAAGCTGCTGGTGGAGGCCGAGCGTCCGGTGATGTACGTCGGCGGCGGCGCCATCAATGCCAATGCGGATCACCTGGTGACCAAGCTGGCGGAGCTGTTGAACCTGCCGGTGACCACCACCCTGATGGGGTTGGGGGCCTTCTCTGGCACCCATCCGCAATTTATCGGCATGCTGGGGATGCACGGCACCTTCGAAGCGAACAAGACCATGCACAACGCGGATCTGATCTTCGCCGTGGGTGCCCGTTTCGATGACCGCGTCACCAACAACGTGGCCAAGTTCTGCCCCAACGCCACCATAGTTCACATCGACATCGATCCCACCTCCATCTCCAAGACGGTGCAGGCCCATGTGCCCATCGTCGGCTCGGTGGAAACCGTGCTGGAGCAGATGCTGGAAGTGATCCGCGAGTGTGGTTTCGACAACGACAAGCAGGTATTGGCGGACTGGTGGAGCCAGATCGGCCAGTGGCGCTCGCGCAACTGCCTGGCCTACGAGACCCACCCCACCCTGATCAAGCCACAGCAGGTGATCGAGACTCTCTACAAGGTGACCAAGGGGGAGGCGTTCGTGGCCTCCGACGTGGGCCAGCACCAGATGTTTGCCGCCCTCTACTACCCGTTTGCCAAACCGCGCCAGTGGATCAACTCCGGCGGCCTCGGCACCATGGGGTTCGGCATTCCGGCCGCCATGGGCGCCCAGTTTGCCAACCCGGATGCGGTGGTCTGCTGCGTGACTGGCGACGGTTCGGTGCAGATGAACATTCAGGAGCTCTCCACCTGCATGCAGTACGGGGTGCCCATCAAGATCATCTCCATCAACAACCGGGCGCTGGGCATGGTCAAGCAGTGGCAGAAGATGTTCTACGGTGGCCGCCACAGCCACTCCTACATGGAGTCGCTGCCTGACTTCGTCAAGCTGGCGGAAGCCTATGGCCACGTCGGCATCGCGGTGAGCGATCCGGCCGAGCTGGAGAGCGCCATGGAGAAGGCCTTCGCCATGAAGGATCGGCTGGTGTTCATGGACATCTCGGTCGACCCGGATGAGCACGTCTATCCGATGCAGATAAAGTTCGGTGCCATGGACGAGATGTGGCTGAGCAAGACGGAGAGAACCTGATGAGACACATCATTTCAGTACTGCTGGAAAACGAATCCGGCGCCCTGAGCCGGGTGGTGGGCCTCTTCTCCCAGCGCGGCTACAACATCGAGACCCTGACGGTGGCCCCCACCGAGGATCCCACCCTGTCGCGCATGACCATCGTCACCATGGGTGACGAGCGGGTGCTGGAGCAGATCCAGAAGCAGTTGCACAAGCTGGTGGACGTGCTCAAGGTGTGCGATTTGAGCGAGGGTGAGCACATCGAGCGGGAGATTGCGCTGGTCAAGGCTCGTGCCGCCGGTGGTGGCCGTGACGAGCTGAAACGGCTGGCGGATATCTTCCGCGGCCAGATCGTCGACGTCACCCCCGAGCTCTACACGGTGCAGCTGGTGGGTACCAGCGACAAGCTGGACGCCTTCATCAAGACGGCCGCCCAGACCAACGAGATCATCGAAGTGGTGCGCTCCGGTGTCTGCGGCATCTCCCGCGCCGACAAGGCGCTGCGCCCCTGAGCCGGTGGCTGGCAGGTTTGTTGTCCAAAGGGGCTCTTCGGAGCCCCTTTTTCATGGGCGCAAGGCGGTGCAGGGGAGTGGGCTGGGTTTGTCATTTTCTTTCAAATGATCGGTAAACTATCCACAAAAGCTGTGGAAAAGTCTGTAGATTAGCGGTGGGTCTGACGTTAGTGTGCTGATCTTAAAGAAGTATTTGGATCTGATCTCGGCTGGGGCGCAATTGTGCAATCGCCTCTGGCGGGTGTGAGCGTTTGCTTATCCCGCCGCCCTTGCCGGGCTGGCCTCTGAACGAGAATGCTGGATCCTAACTGGATCCTGGTTTGATCTCGCGGATCAACATCTGCCCGTCAGCCATAAAAAAAACCCGCCTTGCGGCGGGTTTTTCAACAGGGATAAGCTCGGTCGATTACTCGGCCTGGGCTGCCTGGATACCGGTCAGGGCGATGGTGTAGACGATGTCGTCCACCAGGGCGCCACGGGACAGGTCGTTGACCGGCTTGCGCATGCCTTGCAGCATCGGGCCGATGGAGACCAGATCCGCGGAGCGCTGTACCGCCTTGTAGGTGGTGTTGCCGGTGTTCAGGTCCGGGAACACGAACACGGTGGCTTTACCGGCAACCGGAGAGTTCGGTGCCTTGGACTTGGCCACGTTCTCCATGATGGCCGCATCGTACTGCAGCGGGCCATCGATGATGAGATCGGGGCGCTTGGCCTTGGCCAGCTCGGTGGCTTCACGCACTTTCTCTACATCGGCGCCGGCGCCGGAGGTACCGGTGGAGTAGGAGATCATGGCGACGCGCGGCTCGATGCCGAAGGCGGCAGCGGAGTCGGCGGACTGGATGGCGATCTCGGCCAGCTGCTCGGCAGTGGGATCCGGGTTGATCGCGCAGTCACCGTAGACCAGTACCTGGTCCGGCAGCAGCATGAAGAAAATGGAGGAGATCAGGGAAGAGCCCGGAGCGGTCTTGATGATCTGCATCGGCGGACGGATGGTGTTGGCAGTGGTGTGCACCGCGCCGGATACCAGGCCGTCAACTTCATTGCGCTCCAGCATCATGGTACCCAGTACCACGTTGTCTTCCAGCTGTTCGCGGGCAACCACTTCGGTCATGCCCTTGTTCTTGCGCAGCTCGACCAGTCGGGCCACATAGCGCTCGCGCACGGCAACCGGATCGATGATCTCGACGCGGTCGGTCAGGACCACGCCCTGCTGTTCGGCAACGCGACGGATCTCTTCCGGGTTGCCCAGCAGGACCGGACGGGCGATGCCACGCTCGGCACAGATGGCGGCAGCCTTGATGGTCCGCGGCTCTTCCCCTTCCGGCAACACGACACGCTTGTTGGCCTGACGGGCCAGTTCGGTCAGCTGGTAGCGGAAAGCTGGCGGGCTCAGGCGACGGGAACGAGTGGACTTGGCGGAGAGAGACTCGATCCAGTGCTTGTCGATGTGGCCAGCCACATAGTCCTGCACCAGCTCGATCCGTTCGCGGTCATCTTCCGGAATGTCGACGTTGAAGTTCTGCAGGCTGACGGCAGTCTGCCAGGTGTTGGTGCCGGTGATCATGATCGGCAGGCCGGTGGCCATGGCCTGTTGGCACAGCGCCATCACCTGTGGTTCCGGATGGTAGTTGCCGGTCAGCAGCAGGGCACCCAGCTTGACGCCGTTCATGGCGGACAGGCAGGCGGAGACGATGACGTCGGAACGGTCGCCGGAAGTGACCAGCAGGCTGCCCGGACGGAAGTGCTCGATCATGTTGTGAATGGAGCGGGCACAGAAGGTCACGGTCTGCAGGCGACGGCTGTCCAGCTCACCCTTGTGCAGGATCTTGGCGGCCAGATGCTTGGCGAGATCCTTGGCGCGCGGGGCGATCAGCTGGGTATTCCAGGGGATGCAGCCGAGGATGCGCAGCGGGCTCTTGCCGAATACCTGCAGCACTTCCAGGTTATGGGCGGCATCGGAGGTGTGGTGGTGGGCCTCGAACATCTCGGTCAGGTCGGGGCGGGTCACTCCATGCTCGTCAACCGGTGCACCCACCTTGTTGATGACGCAACCAACGATACGGGGGTTGTTGACGCCACCGAAGTTGGAGCAGGCCAGCTCGATACGCTCTTTCAGCTTCTGGCTGGAGTCGTTGCCCGGATGGGTCACGAACACCATGTCGGCGTCCAGCGCCTTGGCGACGTCGTAGTTCAGCTTGTTGGCAAACGGCTGCTTGTCGGTCGGCACCATGCCTTCGATGACCAGCACTTCGGCACCGCTGGCCTTCACGTGCTCTTCGAAGCGGGCCACGATCTCTTCCAGCAGGATATCGGTGTTGCTGGAGGTGATCATGTTCTCGGCGTAGGAGAGGGCGAACGGCTCGGGCGGGTTGATGTTGGCAGCGGCGCGGATCACGGCGGTGGAGCGCTCGGTACCGGTTTCACCCGGACGCGGCTGAGCGACCGGTTTGAAGAAGCTGACATTGACACCGTGACGCTCCATGGCGCGAACAACGCCAAGGCTCACGGAAGTTACGCCGACACCAGTGCCGACCGGGATAAGCATAATAGTGCGTGCCACTTTATACCCCTTGTTCATTTTTGGGATCAGGAAAAGGCCGCCCTTGGGCGGCCTTGCTCTACAGCGAAATTATGCGCCAACCAGTTCCAGCGCGTCGTGGGCGATGACCCACTCTTCATTGGTCGGGATAACCAGGGCTTTGGTGGAACCAGCCTTGGTGATCTCGCCACCCTTGCCGAAACGAGCCTTCAGGTTGGCGTCGTGATCGACGTCGAAGCCCAGCAGACCCAGCTTGTTCAGGGTGATTTCACGGATCGGGGCGGAGTTTTCACCGATACCACCGGTGAAGACCACGGCGTCCAGACGACCGTCCATGGCGGCGGCGTAGGCGCCGATGTACTTGGCCAGGCGATAGCAGTAAACGTCCATGGCACGCTTGGCTTCTTCTTTGCTGTCGTAGTTGTCTTCAACGAAACGGCAGTCGGAAGTCACTTCGGTCAGACCCTGCAGGCCGGACTCTTTGGTCAGCATGGTGTTGATGTCGGCCACGCTCATGCCCAGCTTGTCGTGCAGGAAGAAGATGATGGCCGGATCAATGTCACCGGAACGGGTACCCATCACCAAGCCTTCCAGCGGGGTCAGGCCCATGGAGGTGTCGACGGATTTGCCGTTCTTGATGGCGCAGACGGAACCGCCGTTGCCCAGGTGGCAGTTGATGATGTTCAGTTCTTCCACCGGCTTGTTCAGCTGCTTGGCGGCTTCCAGGCTGATGTAGTAGTGGCTGGTGCCGTGGGCGCCGTAGCGACGGATGCCGTTCTCTTTGTAGAGCTTGTACGGCAGGGCGTACAGGAAAGCTTCTTCCGGCATGCTCTGGTGGAACGCGGTGTCGAACACGGCAACGTTCTTCTCGGCCAGCGCCGGGAACACGCGACGGGCTTCACGGATACCGATCAGGTGAGCCGGGTTGTGCAGCGGCGCGTACGGTACGGCGGCTTCGATGCCGGCGATGACGTCGTCGCAGATGCGCACGGAAGAGGTGAAGCGCTCACCGCCGTGTACCACACGGTGGCCGATGGCGATCAGGTTCTTGGACAGCTCCGGGTTGAGCGGCAGGATCTTGTTGACGATGTAGTCCAGCGCTTCCTGGTGAGCGGCACCGGCGCCCAGATCGGCACTGCCTTTCTCACCGTTCAGTTTCCACTTGATGCGGGCGTCGTCGAGGTTGAAGCACTCGGCCAGGCCGGACAGCAGGTCATCACCGGTGGTTGCGTCAATGACAGCAAACTTCAGGGACGAGCTGCCACAGTTAAGAACAAGAACCAGCTTACTCATGAATAAATCCTATCGCAGATTGGGTTGTGTAGGAGGATGCGTTGGACGAGCCGTGTCCAAAAACTTTCAACTTATCCTTATGAGGGTTGGCAATCTGTTGCTTGCCCCTTGTATAGTGATACAAGACCCGAAATCCAGACGTCCCTGACAGCGTAACGGCAGGCCGTTGGCGCAAAAATTGGGCGTACAAAGGATAACCCGATTGTTGAAAAATAACAAAGTCATCCTCAACCTTTGTTATTGCGCATCAAATATTGTCGTGGTTTTGCCGTTAATACGTTCAAAAAGAGCTCGGAGGTAGCATGAGCATGAACATTTTTGGAACTAAGTTACAGCAAGGCCGTCATTATATGACCCTTTGGCCCCGCCGTCCCGAGCTTAATTCCATGTTCCCGGAGAATCGGGTGATCAAGGCCACCGAGTTCGCCCTCAAGGTCATTCCGGCGCTGGCGGTGCTCAGCGTCATGCTGCAGTTCCAGTTCGGCGAGCTGCACTACTGGCCTTCCGTCATGACCTCGGTGCTGTTTCTGCTCAGCCTGCCGCTACAGGGCTACTACTGGCTCGGTCAGCGCGCCGATACCCGCCTGCCGCCCTCCCTTGCTAGCTGGTATCGCGAGATCAACGGCAAGATGAACGAGCAGGGCGGTCGTCGCCAACTGGTGGCTCAGCCCAGATACGAAGAGCTGGCCGATACCCTCAACGCCGCCTTCAAGCAGCTGGACAAATCCTTCCTCTACGAGTGAGGCCTGTGGCCCATGACTCGGACCAAGGCGCCTCGCAGCGCCTTTTTCATGCCTATCAGGCCGCCAGGACCTTGCGGATCTCCTGAATGGAGAGCTTGTACTGACGCGGGCACTGGCGCCAGACCGCCAGCATGCGCTGGTATTTGTCACGCATGGCGATGTCGCTGGAGAGCTCGTCGCACGGGCACTTGAGCTCGGGGAAGCGCTTGTCCACCTCGAGCAGGAAGCAGACATAGTCGGCCAGCTCCCGCTCCTGACTGCGGCTGTAGCCGTTGAACTCCAGCCGGCTGGCATTGATTTCGCCCTGATCGGCCGCTTCCAGGTTGCCCCAGGAGATGGCCAGCGCGTGGTGCAGTTCCAGGGTGTCGATCACCTCCTGGCAGGTGGCCAGATCCAGATGGCCGAAGCTCTTCTCCAGTTCGAGGATCTGCAGGCAGTAGCCGCGCTCGATGATGGTGCTGGCCCGTTGGTAAAACGCCGCCTTCTCCGGATTGAGTTTGGCTAGGATCTCGTACTGGTTGCTCAGGATCAGACGTTCGGTGTGGCTCATGTTCATGGGCTTTTCTCACTGGAAAATGAAACTGGGGCCACGTTAACCCATATATAAGATGAATTTTTTGATCTGGCAGGGGAGGTTGGCGAGATAGCGGGGCGGGAAATCAACGTCGGCCCCGGCTGGTTAATTAAATGTAACGGCTGGCGGCTTGCTTTCTGGCTCGCTGGCGCAACAATAAGGGCGTCATTTGGCCTGTGCCGAAAGACCCGTCACCAAGGCATCCCATCGTGGATGCAAGCCGGCGCCTTCATGACAAATGAGAACGTCGCCGCCAGTCACTTGCCTGGCAGGCGAGCCGAAGGACCGGGCATCGTGCCACCCGCAACGCGAGGCAGGCAACGACATGCGAATAAAAAAGGGCCTGCACTTGCAGGCCCTTTCCATATCGGCAGTACCGGTATCTGGGGTTCAGCCCTTGAGCAGGTCGAGTACCACCTGATGGTGATCGCTGGTCTTGAACTTGTCGAAGCGATGGCTAATCTTGCCCTCTTCGTCGATGAGGAAGCTCAGCCGGTGGATACCGTCATACTCCTTGCCCATGAACTTCTTCGGGCCCCAGACGCCAAACGCATCGGCCACCGCATGATCTTCATCGGCCAGCAGGCGGAAGTTCAGGTTGTCGCGCTCCTCGAATTTTTTCAGCCGCTTGGCCGGATCCGGGCTGATGCCGAGCACCATCACATTGAGGGCGGCCAGCTCGGCGTTGACGTCGCGCAGGCCACAGGCCTGGGTGGTGCAGCCCGGGGTCATCGCCTTGGGATAGAAGTAGACGAGCACTTTCTTGCCGCGCAGGTCGGCAAGACGTACCTGGTTGCCGTCCTGGTCGGACAGGGAAAAATCGGGGGCCAGGCTGCCAGCGGATAAAGGTTGCATGGGATCTCCTTGGATGAGCCGTCAGGCGTGTTTGTTGTTGACGATGAATTCGAACGATTCTGCACCCAGTTCACGACAGAATCCGGCGAAGGCCGTCTGCGAGCCGGCCGCCTCTCCCTGCTTGGCCAGATTGAGCTGAAAGCTGGCCTTGAGCAGGTTGAACGGCTGCTGTTCCAGGGTGATGGTCTGCATGGCCTGGATGTCCCAGCCGTGATCGCTGAAGAACTGGGTGCACTGGCTTACGATGCCCGGCTGGTCCCGGATCAGGATCTCGGCATTGGCGCTGATGTCGTATTGCAGCGACTGATGGCGTTCGGTGCGCTTCATCATGGTGATGAGGTCCCACTCCTGGCTGCGCAGGGGCAGGCTTATCTCGAGCTGCATCAGGCTGTTCCAGTCACCGGACAGCAGCATGATGAAGGTGAATTCATTGCCGAAGATGCCAAGACGGCTGTCGACAATGTTGCAGCCACACCCACTGACGTGGCGGGTGACCTCATTGACGATGCCAGGCCTGTCCGTGCCGATGGCCGTTACGACCAGGTAATGAGTCATAAATCTTCTCTCGTCCATTAGCGGGTTGCGAATGTGGATGCAGTGGCATGGCCCGAAGGGGCTGGCCATGGGCCACTGCCAGCGATCCTGCATGGCAACCTTGTTGAGAATCTCGTTGCAACGAGCACGGTATCGGGGTGTCACGACCAGCGTCCGGCGTGTTCCACCGCGGCTCGCGCAGTGCGGTTTTTGCCGGATGGTAACACGGCTTGCCCCTGGCCTCCCTTGTTTTTCCAAGGGGGCAGCTTTACCATAACGCCCCTGAAAATCGGGAGAAATATCCATGTTGCGCGGTAGTATTGTTGCCCTCGTTACCCCCATGCTGGCTTCAGGCGAAGTCGATTGGGCCAGTCTGGCCACTCTGGTCGACTATCATGTCAGCGCCGGGACCAGCGCCATCGTGGCGGTCGGGACCACGGGGGAGTCGGTGACCCTGAGCGAGCAGGAGCACATCGCCGTCGTGGAGAAAACCGTGGCGTTGGCCGCCGGACGCATTCCGGTCATTGCCGGCTGCGGCTCCAACAATACCGCCCATGCTATCGACCTGGCCAAGCGCTTCGCCGAAACCGGCGTGGTGGCGGGTCTCTCGGTCACCCCCTATTACAACAAACCCACCCAGGAAGGCCTCTATCGTCACTATTGTGCGATCGCCGAGGCTAGTGGTCTGCCCCAAATTCTTTATAATGTGCCCGGTCGTACCGGTTGCGATCTCAAACCGGAGACGGTAGCCCGACTGGCCAAGGTGCCCGGCATCATAGGCCTGAAAGAGGCGACCGGGGATCTGAGCCGTACGCCGCTGCTGCGCGAGCTGTGCGGCGCACAATTCGCGCTTTATAGTGGCGATGATGCCAGTGGATGTGATTTCATGCTGCAAGGCGGGGACGGAGTCATTTCGGTCACCACCAATATTGCAGCGGCCCAGATGGCCGACATGTGTCGTGCTGCGCTGGCCGGTGATGCCGGACGAGCGCACGACATCAACAATCGATTGATGCCGTTGCATCAGACTCTGTTCTGCGAACCGAGTCCTATCCCGGTGAAGTGGGCCTGTGCCCAGCTGGGATTGATTGCGACGGCCACCTTGCGTCTGCCGCTCACCGACCTCACCCCCGAGGGCGAACAGGCGATGGCGCGAGCACTGACGACTGCGGAGTTGATGGCGAGTGTTTAAAGCAAATGGAAAGGGAAATGCAGTGCGCCTGGTGCTGAGTGTGGCGACCGTTGCCGTGCTGGCAGCCTGTAGCTCACCCCAGGAACGCAAGATGGCCAACCGTGGTTTCGAGTACGAGGATGCCCGCCTTGAAGGCCGTGCGTTTCTGGTGCCGGCCGGGTTGAATACCCCCGCTTTTAACAGCAGTTTCGACATTCCGGCCCTGCCCGAGAGCAGCCGTGACGGCGCGCTGGGTGCCAAGGTTGACGTGCGTCCACCCGCCCAGCTGCTGACCGTGGTACCGGGCAGCCAGGTGGTGGCCAATGCTGGCGAACCCACCATGGCCTTCTACGCCCTCAGCACCTCCCAGAGCGTGGAGCGAGATACCTGGGCCTTCCTGATGAACTTCCTCGCCCAGTACAAGGTCACCACCGAGAAGCTGGACCAGCAGGCCGGCGTGCTGCAGACCGGCTGGTTTGACAACACCAAGGCGCTCGACGGCTGGAGTGAAGAGGACGATGACTTCGTCATTCGCCAGCGTTACCAGTTCACCCTGCGCAACGATCCTCAGCGCCATGCCGTCAACATGTCGGTACGGGTGCTGGATCATGAAGAGACCGTCGATGGGGAGACCAGCAAGGAGCTGACCCCGGCGGATGCCCAGCGCTACGCGACCCGGGCCCTCAACCAGTTCTCGCTCTACTACGACAAGCAGCTCAAGTCCCGCGAACAGCACAAGGCCAACGATGGCATGGGGTTGGAACTGGGTCTGGACAACAACGAGCTGAGCGCCTGGATCGTCGATGGTTCGTTCGACCAGGTGTGGCGTCGTCTCAATCAGGTGCTGCCGGCCTACGGTTTCACCATCAAGGATACCCAGCAGTCGCTGGGCTGGATCGACGTGGAGTACGACGAGCCGGGCAGCGAATTCTGGAAGGCCAAGGGCAGCGAGCCGTTCAAGCTGGACGAAGACAAGTATCGCTTCCAGCTTGGCGAGATGGCGGGGGGCAAGACCTCCATCACCCTGTTCGACAAGGACAAGAAGCCCGTGTCGTCCGGTGTCATCTCCCAGATGTACATCAGTCTGTCCGAGGCATTCGCCAAGGGTCTGGCTGACCAAGCTGCAAAAACAGAATAGAAACAGGGGCCTTGTGCCCCTGTTTTGTTATGTAAACCCCCCACAAACAGGAAGTGTTACTTACCATGAGTCTTGCAGATCAAGTATTGGCGGTGAACGACGATTTGCCGATCCGTACCGATAAACCCGTCCATTCCGGCAAGGTGCGCAGCGTCTACTGGCTGACCGCCGCAGACAGTGCCCGCCTCATCCGCGAGAAGGGTTACGACGTGCCGGCAGATGCGCCGCTCGCCATCATGGTGATCAGTGACCGGATCTCGGCCTTCGACTGCATCTGGCAGGGCGTGGACGGGCTCAACGGCGTGCCAGGCAAAGGGGCTGCGCTCAACGCCATCTCCAGCCACTGGTTCAAGCTGTTCAAGGAGAAGGGGCTGGCCGACAGCCACATCCTGGACATCCCCCATCCCTTCGTCTGGATCGTGCAAAAAGCCCGCCCCGTGATGATCGAGGCGATTGCCCGCCAGTACATCACCGGCTCCATGTGGCGTGCCTACAAGGATGGCGAGCGCGAGTTCTGCGGCATCACCCTGCCGGAAGGACTGAAGAAAGATCAGAAGCTGCCCGAGATCCTCATCACCCCCTCCACCAAGGGCGTGCTGACCGGGCTGGACGGCGTGCCGGAAGCCGACGACGTCAACGTCTCCCGTGCCGACATCGAACGCCACTACCGGGGCTTCAACTTCAGCAAGCCGGCCGACATCGACCGCTACGAAGTGCTGCTCAAGGAAGGCTTCAACGTCATCAGTGACGCGCTGGCCGAGCTGGATCAGATCTTCGTCGACACCAAGTTCGAGTTTGGCTACGTCAATGACGCCGCCGGCAACGAGAAGCTGATCTACATGGATGAAGTAGGCACCCCCGACAGCTCCCGCATCTGGGATGGCGCCGCCCTGCGCGACGGCCAGATCGTCGAGAAGTCGAAAGAGGGCTTCCGCCAGTGGCTGCTCAACCACTTCCCGGATCCGGACATCCTGCTCAACAAGCACCGTATGCCCGAGCGTTTCGCCCTAGCCCGCGACAACAAGTTGCCGACCGAAGTGATGATGGACATCTCCAACACCTATGTGGGGATTGCCGAGAAGATCATCGGTCAGCCGCTGGTACGCAGCGCCAATCCGAAGCAGGAGATCATCGAGGTGTTGCGCGCGCAGTACGGGCTGATCGACTGAGGCACATCGCCTTTTTTGTTGCCGTAAAAACAAACGTTTGCCATCAGCCAACTGCAAGTCGGCATGCTGGCAGCAATGGAACGGGCCCCATCACGGGGCCCGTTTTTGTTGCCGTGCCGGCTGGGCGGCAGCAGGGCGGCGATCAGCCGTTGACCCTGAACACCTGGCCGGTCTGCACCCCCAGTACCGACTTCTGGTAGGCCTGCGCCACCCTGGCGGCGGGTACGGGAACGAAGCCCGGGAAGAAGCTGGCGTATTTATCCATCGACTCCGTCAGCACGGTCGGGCTCACCACATTGATGCGCAGACCCCGCGGCAGCTCGCAGGCCGCCGCCTTGACGAAGTGATCGATGGCGCCGTTGATGGTGGTCGCGCTCGCTCCCCAGTTGATGGGCTCTTCGCTCAGGATGCCGCTGATCAGGGTGATGGAGCCCTTGTCGTTCAGGTGGGGGATGGCGGCCCGGGTCAGGTTGATCTGGCCCATCAGCTTGCTCTGAAGCCCCACCTGCCACTGCTCGTCGGTCATCTCGGTGAGGGCGTTGAAGGCCACGCTGCCGCTGGCCACCACCAGCGCATCAAACTGGCCCAGCTTGGCGAACAGCGCCTTGATGGAGTCGGGATCGCGCATGTCGACCGTGGCGTCCCCCTGGCTGTGACCGACCCGGATCACCTGGTGGTCTTTGGCAAGCAACTCGCTGACGGCGGAGCCGACGGTGCCGGAGGCACCCACAATCACAATCTTCATCTGTTTCACTCCTGGTTGGGATGTGTTGATTCTAGCGCGATGAAAAGGGAGAAAAAGCGCGTAAAATAAACGCATTGTTTCCATATTGGAGCTAATGAATGGACATTTCCCACCTGGCCAGTTTTTATGAGGTGGTGCAAAAGGGCAGTTTCTCGGCCGCAGCCGACAGCCTGGGGGTGAGCAAGGGGATGCTGAGCCGTCACGTCAGCGCGCTGGAATCGACCCTCAATGCCCAGCTGCTGCAGCGTACCACTCGCCGACTCAGCCTCACCGAGGCGGGCCGGACCCTCTATCAGCAAGCCGGCGAGATCTTCGCGCTGGCGCGTCAGGCGGAGCAGGATATCCAGGCGCTGACCGAGGAGGATGGCGGCCGGCTGCGCTTCACCTGCCCGGTCAGTACCGGCGATCGCATGGTGAACGATCTGCTGGCCCGCTTTGCCGAGCTCTGCCCCGGCGTTCAGGTCGAACTGAACTTCACCAACGCCATGATCGACATGAGCCAGGGGGAGCACGACATCGCCCTGCGCGCCATGAGCAGCATTCCCGACAACCTGGTGGCCCTGCCGCTCGGCAGACTCAAGGACGTGGTGGTGGCCAGCCCGGTTCTGCTGGCGCGGGAGGGGATCCCCGCCACCCCTTATGAGCTGGGCGGACGGCCCTGTCTGCTGCAGGGCCACAACCCGGCCTGGGAGCAGTGGCACTTTCGCAAGGGAGAGGAGGAGGCGCACATCCTGGTGCAGGGCAAGGTGCGGGCCAACCACTACAGTACCGTGCTGCAGCTGGCTCGGGCCGGCATGGGGTACGCCAAGTGTCCGCTGATGCTGGTGGAACCCTGGCTGGCGCAGGGGGAGCTGGTCACCGTGCTGGCGGAGTGGCAGACCGGGTTGCACCCGCTGCACGTCCTGCACGCCCAGCAGCGGCGGGTGCCGCGCAAGATCCGGCTGTTCAAGCAGGTGTTGGCCCAGTGGTTTGCCGAGCGACCTCATTACCTGCTCTGAGCCCTCGTTATTTTTCTGTCATCTTCGGCTGCTAGCCTGCGCCCATCAACGCGAACAGGAAGATGAGCAAATATGAAGGGTTATCGGTACGGGCGTGGGGTATCGCTGCTGTGGGCAGCGCTGGGCATGAAGATGGTGCTGGGCAGTGCGGCTTGGGCGGCCGTCGAGGTGACGGTGCCGGCGGATTTCCAGATCCTGGCGGTGAGTGCGGGCACGCTGCACGACGAGCAGCATGCCACCCTGCCGGATGGGGAGCAGCAGTTGCTGGTGCGTTATGAAGGGGTTATCCCGAGTCGCAGCAGCAGCGAGAATGACCGCCAGCTGCGCTCTGTGCCGCAGGTGTTGCGTTATCAAGCCAGTCAGCAGCAGGTACGACTGGTAGCCAACTTGCCGAGCGATGAACAGGGCATGGCGCAGTATGCCGAGTCTCCCGTCATGGGGCTGCAGGCCGGTGGCCAGCGCATTGCCAGCCAGCAGGATGCGCTGATCACCAGCGGCATGCTGATAGGGATGGACTGGCGGGCCAAGCTGGGCGAATACAACCAGAGCGGCGGCAAGGCGGCATTGAGCACGGTCGTGCCTGTCACCGCAACCGCCGGTGTGGTTGAACCGGTGGCGGCCAGCGCGTTGGAGGGGCAGTTGCAGCAACTCTTCCTCAAAGCCGACCCCGCGCTTCGCAAGCGCTTTGTCAGCTGGGCCGTGCCGCGACTTTAAGTTTGCGGCCCGTTGCAGTAACGTGGGTGCTCTCATCGTGCATCGCGCCCACCTTACGTCAACGAGGTCTTCATGTTTGAACTGCACAGCCGCCTGCAGGCAGATACCCGCCTGCTCGGCGATCTGCCCCTTTGCCGCGTCTTGCTGGCCAAGGACAGCCAGTATCCCTGGCTCATCCTGGTGCCGAGAGTGGCCAATCTGCGGGAAATTCACCACCTGGCACCGGCGCAGCAACGGCAGCTGATGGAGGAGTCCTGCGCGGTCGCCACCCTGATGGAGCAGGCGCTGCGGCCGGACAAGATCAATGTGGCGGCGCTCGGCAATCTGGTGCCCCAGCTGCATCTGCATCATGTCGCCCGTTTCAGTACCGACAAGGCCTGGCCCGGTCCCATCTGGGGGGCTCACCCCTCCGTGCCCTATGAGGAAGCCGCATTGCTGGCAGAGGCGGCCAGCTGGCGTCTCAAGCTGGCCAATCTGGCCGGATTCAGTCCGCTTGGCACTGACAATTGAATCAACTGAGAGGCTGCTCGCTATTTCGAAGCCCAAGCCGCGCTATCTGTTAGAGTTATGGTATAGATAAGCCCATTTTCGATGTTCAGGAAGGTCCCATGATAGTGACAAGAGCCGACAACGATACCGTATTGACCACAGAGGACGTGCTGCTGAGCCTGTGCCATTCGGTCACGGATGTATTGAGTGCGGCAACCCAGAGTCAGGTGCGTTTCTCCGGCATGGTGCAGCGGATCAGCAAGACCTGCCTCAAGCCGGATATTGGCTGCTTCGTGCTGTTTGACGGCGGCTTCTCCGGCCTGGTGGTGATCAACTTCTCCGCCTCCGCCGCCATGGAGCTGTACGAGAGCTACATGCTCAGCATGGGGCTTTCCAAGGAAGATCTCGCCATCTCCCATACCTCGGACGAGGTGAGCAACGTGATGGGCGAGCTGATGAACCAGATCGTCGGCAGCTTCACCGTCAAGGTCGGCCGAGATCTGCAGACCCACATCACCCAGAACCAGCCGAAGATGCTGGCCCTCAACAAGCAGGTGATGCTGAGCGTCGATACCAACCTGGACAGCCCGGAGTCGCGCCGGGTCACCTTCTTCACCGCCCGCAACAACATCTTCTATCTGGAGCTGGCGATGGACAAGACCGAGTTCATCCGCATCCACAACGATGGCATGGATCAGGAGGAGCTGGATCCGGATGCCCTGATCGCCCAGACCAAGCGCGAGGCTGCCCAGCCGGCTCCGGCCGCCGCCCCGGTGGCCAACGATCACGACGATCTGCTCGACTCGCTCGGGATCTGATGGCCGCAGGCCGTTGCAAATGACGAGGCCACCCATGGGGTGGCCTCGTTTGTTGATGCGGGTCAGGTTTAGAAGTTGTAGAGCAGACCCGTGCTGAAGCGGGTGGACTGGCTGTCGTAGAAGTTGATGTCCGAGTCGGCGCTGGCATAGGCGGCGGTGAAGGTGGCGGCGAGGGCGTTGACGCCAAACAGGTTGTGCCAGAAGAAGGTGCCGTTGAGGGCGAATTCGTCGGCATCGGCATGCTGGCCGAAGATGGGGTTCGCCTCGTCATACTTGCGCTTGCCGGTATAGAGGTTGCTGACGAAGGACCACTGGGGGCCGCGCTTGGCATAGGTCAGCTTCAGCCCGGTGTTCTTGAAACTCTCGGCGCTGCCGTCAAGGCGAGCCTGCTTGTAGACGATGGCTGGCTCCAGCAGCTGGTTGCCGCCAAAGTGCCACTGGTAGGAGAGCTCCATGTCGTGCATCTTGCCGTTGCGATCCAGCATGTCGGCGTAGTGGGTGCCGTGGCTCTGGTCATACTGCTGGCCGCTGCGCTCCTCATCCATGTCCACCTCCCGGGTGGTCAGGTTGCCGTAGAAGTTGCTGCCCCAGATCTTGTCCCAGGCAAAACGCGCCCCTTTTGATTTCACATCGGTAGAGCTGCGATCCACCCCGGTGGCGAATGGATCGCTCCACAGCTCGACCGGCATGACGTTGAACACCAGCGAGGTGGCGACTATGCCCTTGTCACCCATCTCCTGGCGCAGGCCGAGCTGCTGGGTGAAGTCGAAGCGTACCGCGTCCTGGATCAGGTTGCCGAGGAAGATCTGGGTACGGGTATCGGCAAAGGTGTAGCGGATATCGGCGTTGAGCAGCGGCGTCAGGCCGCTCTCGCTGTCGGGCGAACCGAGGTCATTGATGCGACTGTGGTTGTCATCG
Organism: Aeromonas sp. Y318-1; assembly: GCF_027706125.1. Classification (NCBI taxonomy): domain Bacteria; kingdom Pseudomonadati; phylum Pseudomonadota; class Gammaproteobacteria; order Aeromonadales; family Aeromonadaceae; genus Aeromonas; species Aeromonas sp. Y318-1. The sequence continues at coordinate 171,535 of NZ_JAPDCM010000011.1, read as the reverse complement.
CCGGCATAGAAGTTGGACTTGTAGCTGACGGCGTTGACCCCGCCCAGCAGGAAGCCGGACCAGCCGGACTGCTTGGGGATCTCGCCCAGATCGGCGTGGGCGGCATTGGCTGCCAGCAGGCCAAGACTCAGCAGGGTGAGATTACGCATCGATGAGACTCCTGAAATATCAGTTGGTTGAATTGAACGGCCGAACATTATAGCCAGCCAGGCTTAACCCGGGCTGACCGAATTGACTCCGGCATGCTACCCCAGCGGGCGGAGGAGGTTAACCGATAATTTATCGTGCGACGGCACAAGAGTTCGGCGCGCCGTGCTGGTATTCTGTTCGGCGAATATCGGGGAGAAAACAATAAGATGAAACAAATCAAATCCTGGGCGCAATATTACGTCGACCTGATGACCAAACTGGGACTGGTCCGCTTCAGCATGTTCCTGGCCACCGGCATCATAGTGCTGGCCGTTTCGATCCAGATGGGGGTCACCCTGTTCCTGCGCGGCACCGTGGACATCGTCGACCTGGTGCGCTCGGTCTTCTTCGGCCTGCTGGTCACTCCCTGGGCCGTCTATTTTCTCTCCATCGTGGTGGATCAGCTGGAGGACTCCCGCCAGCGGCTGACTCGCATGGTGCGAAAACTGCAGGACATGCGTGAGCGGGATCTCGAGCTCAACAGCCAGCTGCAGGAGAACATCAGCCGCCTCAACGCCCAGATCGCCGAGACCAACCGGGCCGAGACCCTGCGCCAACAGGCCATCGAGGATCTGGAGAACGAGGTGTTCCAGCGCGAGAAGGCCCAGCTGCATCTGGGGGAGCGCACCGCCCTGCTGCGCTCCTTCATCGACTGCTCCCCCGATCTGGTCTACTACCGCAACGAAGACGAGCAGTTCTCCGGCTGCAATCGCGCCATGGAGGAGCTGACCGGCAAGGTGGAGGCGGAGCTCATCGGCTTGACCCCGTTCGATGTCTACAAGCATGACATCGCCAGCAAGGTGGTGGAGACCGACAAGCAGGTCTTCGCCCAGAATGAGCCGCTCACCTATGAGCAGTGGCTGGAGTACCCAGACGGTCGCAAAGCCTACTTCGAGCTGCGCAAGGTGCCTTTCTTCGATCGCTTCGGCAAGCGGCTCGGCCTGCTGGGTTTTGGTCGCGACATCACCGAGCGCAAGCAGTATCAGGACAAGCTGGAGAAGGCGAGCCGCGACAAGACCACCTTCATCTCCACCATCAGCCACGAACTGCGCACCCCGCTCAACGGCATCGTCGGTTTGAGCCGGATGCTGATGGATACACCGCTCGATCCCAAGCAGCACCAGCAGCTCAAGACCATACACCTGAGCGCGGTGACGCTCGGCAACATCTTCAATGACATCATCGATCTCGACAAGCTGGACCGGCGCCGGCTGGAAATCGCCCCGACTCCCATCGACCTGCCTGCCTTCCTCGACGAGCTGGAGACGCTGTCGCGCATCCAGGCGGAGCAGAAGGGGCTCTATCTGCATTTCGACCGGGATGGCGACGTGCCGCAGTTCGTGATGGCGGACGGGACCCGGTTGCGCCAGGTGTTGTGGAATCTGGTGGGCAATGCGGTCAAGTTCACCGACGAGGGGGGGGTGACGGTGCGCTGCCTCACCCACCCGGCCGACACACCGGGCAAGCTGGCGCTGCACTTCGAGGTGGAAGATACCGGGGTCGGCATTCCCCGCGCCCAGCAGGAGAAGATCTTCGCCATGTACTATCAGGTGCAGGGCAAGAAGCACGCCACCGGCACCGGCATCGGGCTGGCGGTCTCCCGCCAGCTGGTGCAGGCGATGGGCGGCCAGCTCTACGTGGACAGCGACCCGGGCGAGGGCGCCTGCTTCACCGCCGAGCTGGAGGTAGACTGCGTTGCCGCCCAGACGCCCGCGGCCGAGCCCGAGATGCCCTGCCTCGATATCCTGCTGGTGGAGGACGTCGAGCTCAACGTGACCGTGGCCTGCGCCCTGCTCAACAAGCTGGGCCATGAGGTCAAGGTGGCGCGGGACGGCGCCCAGGCACTGGCCATGGCCAATCCCGACGATTTTGATCTGATCCTGCTCGATATCCAGCTGCCGGACATGACCGGCTTCGATGTGGCGGAGCAACTGCTCGCCCGCTACGGCGACAGCCTGCCGCCCATGGTGGCACTCACCGCCAACGCCACCGGCGATCGCCAGTACTACCGGGATCACGGCATGCAGGATGTGATCAACAAGCCGCTCGGTTCGAAGGCGGTGCGGGAGGTGATTGGCCACCTGTTTGCCGATCTGGCCGAGGATGAGGCGGATGAACAGGCGGATGCAGACAGTCAGGATGCGCTGCTGGACTTGCCCTTCCTCACCGATTATGCCGATACCGTGGGCAAGCAGGTGCTGATCTCCAGCGTCGAGCTGTTCGAGAAGATGATGCCCGACTACATGGAGGTGCTCGACTCCAACATGATTGCCCGGGATCAGGCCGGCGTGGTGGAGGAGGCGCACAAGATAAAAGGGGCGGCGGGCTCCATCGGTCTGCGCCGGCTGCAGCAGCTGGCCCAGTTGATCCAGAGTCCGGATCATCCCGCCTGGTGGGAGAACGTGGAAGACTGGATAGAGTCGCTGCGCCGTGAATGCCCGGGTGACATCGCCCGCTTGAAGCGCTGGCTGCTCTCGTAGACGCGAGCCGCAGGCAAGGAGCCGCAACATGTATAGCCGTTTGATTACCCCCGAGCGCATCCATCGCTGGGGTGACGAAGATCTGCTGGAGGCGACCGAACAGGATCGCGCCCGCATCGTGCAGGCGGCGCCGGTGCGTCGGCTGCAGCAGAAGACCCAGGTCTTTCCGCTCGACGTGAAGGCCTCGGTACGCAGCCGTCTCACCCATTCGCTGGAGGTGCAGGAGACCGGCCGCCAGATCAGCCGCCGCATTCTGGCGACCCTGCCGGCGGGGTCGGTGTGCGAGGGGGCCTTCATCAATCTGGTGGAGATGTCCTGCCTGTTGCACGACGTCGGCAACCCGCCGTTTGGCCACTTTGGCGAGCAGGTGATGAGCCAGTGGCTGGCGCAGGCGCTGGATGGGTTGTTTGCCGAGGCCCTTGGCAGCGCACCCAGCTCGCAGTGGGCAACGCTTCGCCAGGATCTGCTGGTGTTTGACGGCAATGCCCAGAGTCTGCGGTTGGTGCACAGCCTGCACGAGCTGAACCTGACCCTGGGACAGCTGGCGGCGCTGTGCAAATACCCGCAGCAACCCCTGCACGGCGGTCAACATCACGGCTGGGCCAGCAAGCGCGGCATCTTCTTCAGCGAACAACCCCTCTACCGTGCCCTCGGTCAGAGCCTGGGGTTGGCCCCCGGCTGCCGTCATCCGCTGGTCTACATCATGGAAGCGGCCGACGACATCTCCTACTGCATCGCCGACCTCGAAGATGCGGTGGACCGGCGCATCCTCAGCCTGAGCGAGCTGCAACAGGCGCTGCGGCTGGCCGATGGCGGTGCCTACATGGCTGGCTTGCTGGCGGAGGCGACCGCCTCGGGCAGGGGCTTCTTCCCCCACTTTCGCCAGCAGCTGACCCGGGATCTGGTGGAACGGGCCGCTCACACCTATGTGAGCGAGCACCCGCAGATCCTGAGCGGCGCCTATCCCCAGGCCCTGCTGCACGGTCAGGCACCGGCGGCGCGGGTGCTCGATACCCTCAAACAGGTGGCTCGCGAGCTGGTGTTCATGCGGCCCGAGGTGGAGGCGCTGGAGCTGGAGGGTTATGCCGCCCTGCGTGGGGTGCTCTCCACCTATGCCTGTCTGCTGGCGCTGCCGGCCGCGCAGTTCGAGCGGCTGCTGGCCGGACAGGGGGGCAGCGAGCTGTTCTTCGCCCGCCGGTTGTTTCATCGGCTGTCGGCCCGTCATCTCAAGGCATACCGGTTGGCGGTGGCCAGCCGGGATCCGCGCTTCAGCGACGGGGCGGAACAGGAGTGGTACTTCCGGGTGCGACTGCTGCTCGACTACGTGAGCGGCATGACGGATACCTATGCGCTGGAGGAGTTCCGGCTGTTGTCCGGGATCTGAGCCGGAGCAGCACGGGTCAGCCTGTGCCGGATGAGTATTGATAGATGACCCACCTCCCCATATGGGGGTGAGGTTATTGTATAAAATTCGGTCTTTTTTTAGACTGTGGCAACTTGTTCAACTTTCACTCGGTAAGGAGACGGATATGCAACATTCAATGCTAAACGTTGCGTTCGACCGCTGCATCAGCAGCGCGAAGACTCGTGCTCTTTTTCTGCCGCGTGGAGGAAACAGGTAACACCTGCTTTTTCATCACCCGCGGTTGTCCCGCAGGGTGATCTCCTCTCTCCGGGGGAACCGCACGTTCAACTGGAGAATATTATGTCTATCGAACTGACCCTGCTGCGCACCGTCGAAACCCTGGTCCAGAAACGGATTACCCGGCTGGAGCGTCGTGTCAGCTACCTGCATCTGTCGCCTGCTCTGCTCAAGGACATCGGTCTGGAAGGGCAAAATGTGCAGATCGCCCACATCCGTGAGCGGGAATATCAAACCGGCTTCCGGCTCGGGAACCGAATAACCTGATGATGTGGGGCTTGGCCCCCTTCTTGCTAGAAAACGGCAGGCGTGAGCCTGCCGTTTTTCGTATCCGGACGAGTTCTGTTACGAATTTCTATTCGCACATTTTGCCAAAATCCCTATGATCGCTCTCCAAGCCGTTCAGGAGTTACCCATGCTGCGCCTCTGTTATCGCGCCATTTTGTTGTGCTGGTTTACCTGCTGGAGCCTGGTGGCTGCGGCAGAAACCTCCCTGGACAAGGATCAGCTGGGGCTGGCGGAGCGGCTCTGGCTCGCCTCGCGCAGCGACCTGGTGGTCGGCATGCCGTCGGTGGCCTGGCCACCCTACATCTATGCCAATAGCCGGGGTGGCTTCAGCGGCCCGCTCGACGATTTTGCCACCCTGATTGCCGGCCGGCTGGGGCTTGCCGTGCGCTACAAGACTTACCCCTACTATGCCGGCGCCCAGCAGGCGCTGCTCGATGGCGAAGTGGACATGCTGATCGGGGTGACACCGAGCCAGTCACGTCAGCAGAAGATGCGCTTTACCTCGGATCTGATGACCCTGCCGCGCGGTGTGCTGCTGGCGCGAGAGGAAGGGGAGCCGACTCTGGCGACGGCGCGCCAGCTGCGCTGGGTGTGTGAACATGGCTTCAGCTCCTGCGAGGAGCTGGCGGAGCTCGGCATGACCCAGCTCACCGAGGCGGACAGCAGTGACGAAGCGGTTTTCATGGTGAAGAAGGGGCTGGCGGATGCCTATCTCTCCGATCTGCCCTCTCTGGTACGCCTGCAGCGCCTGCAGCAGCAGGCCGGCCTCAAGGTGATTACCCCGGAGTGGGTGACGGACACCTCGCTGGCCATGGCAGTGGGGCCCGACAACCAGGGGCTGCTCGGTCTGCTGGAGCTGGCCCTCAACGACATTCCGCTGGATGAGCGGCGCCGCATTCTGGAGACCGGCGGGATTGTCGACTACGAGCTGGCCAACGGTCCCCGCCAAATTGTGTTCAACCAGAGCGAGCTCGACTGGCTGGCCCGCCATCCGACCCTGCGTTTCGGGGTGGCGCCGGACTGGCCGGCGGTGAGCGAGATCGACGGCAATGGCCAGCTCAAGGGGTTCATCGCCGACATGCTCAAGCTGGTGAGCCTGCGCTCCGGCTTGCAGTTTACCCTGGTGCCCACCAGCAGTTGGGCCGAGACCCAGGCGCTGTTCCAGGCGCGCAAGCTGGACTTCATCCCGGCCATCACGCCGACCGCGGAGCGGCGACAATACTCCCTGTTTACTCCCGACTACGCCTTCATCCACCGGGTGATCGCCGCCAGACAGGGGAGCGAGGAGCTGGACAACCTCAACGAGCTCAAGGGGCGACGGGTGGGGATCGTCGGCGGCTCGGTGGAGGAGCTGGTACTCAACGAGGTGGGGGCCCATCCGGTGACGGTGAGCAGCGATACCAAGCTGTTGCCGCTGCTGGACGGGCATCAGGTCGACTACGTGCTGATGAGCATGACCACCCTGGAGCAGGCGCTGCAAAAGGGGTTCAACAACCGCTATCAGGTGGTGTTCTCCGGCAACGAGCTGCGGGTGCCGGTCGCCATGGCGGTGCACCAGCAGGACCCCATGCTGCAGCAGATCCTCACCAAGGTGCTGCTCTCCATCCGCCCGGAAGAGATGACCAAGCTGGAGCACAAGTGGCTGGCTCTGACCATCCAGACCGGCATCAACCCTGCCACGGTGGCGCTCTGGTCCGCGGTCGGCGTGGGCGCCTTCCTGCTCTGCGTGCTGCTGTTCATGGGCTGGAACCGGACCCTGCGCCGCCAGATAGTGCAGCGCAAGCTGGCAGAGCACAAGTTAAGCGAGCAGCTGACCTTCGTGCAGACCCTGCTCAACTCCCTGCCCAACATGGTGGTGCTGCGGGATCGCGAGCAGCGCATCACCCTCTGCAACCAGGCCTATCGGGATGCCTTCATCGGTAATCTGACCCAGGATGATGGCGACGATCTGGACCGCATGCCGGCCAGAGAGCGGGAGCGGGTGCTGCGTGAAGAGTCGGGGGTATGGCAAAGCGGTGAGCAGCTGGAAGGGGCGGGCAACAGCCGCCGTCAGGATGGCGCCATGTTCCACGTCATCTACACCAAGCGTCCCTATCGCTCGCCAAAGGGCGACATGCTGGGGGTGCTGACGGTGCTGACCGACGTGACCCGCATCAAGGAGGCCGAGGCGCGGGCCCGCAAGGCGGAGACCCGGCTCACCCAGATCACCGACAGCATGCCGGGCATCGTCTATCAGTACCTCTGGCTCGGCCCCGGCAAGGGGCGCTTCCTCTATGCCTCGCAGGGGGCGAGCGAGATCCTGGGTGCCAGCCGGCAGGAGATATTGTCGACCGAGTCGGGCGGCGAGGTGTTCGGCTTTACCGAGGAGGCACTGCAGGATTTCGTCAGCAAGGTGGCCAATCATGCCGAGACCCTGGCCCCGCTCGATCTGGAAGTGCGAGTGGAGCGGCCGGAGGGGGCCCGCTATCTGCAGGTGCGCGGCAGTTTCGTGCCGCAGGAGGAGGGGCACCTGATCCTCAACGGGGTGATCCAGGACATCACGGCCCTCAAGCACCAGGAGCACGACCTGAGGGAGGCGCGCGCCTATGCCGAGCAGGCGATGCAGGTGCGCAGCCGCTTCCTGGCCACCATGAGCCATGAGCTGAGGACCCCCATCTCCGGCATGCACGGCATGCTGGAGCTGCTGCAGATGAGCGAGCTGAACGACGACCAGCGCTACCTGCTGCGCAACGTGGTGACCTCCACCAACAACCTGCTCTATCTGGTCAACGACGTGCTCGATTTCTCCAAGATAGAGGCGGGTCAGCTGCAGTTGCACTATCAGGATTGCCGCCTTGCCTCCGTCATCTGCGACGTGATCCGCGGTCACGCGACTCTGGCCCATGGCAAGGGACTCAAGGTGACGCTGGAGTGGGCGCCGGAGGTGCCGGATCAGGCCCGCATCGATGCGGTGCGGGTGGGGCAGGTGCTCTCCAACCTGCTCAACAATGCGGTCAAGTTTACCGAGCGGGGTGAGATCCGCATTCAGGTCAGCTTTGAGAAGGAGCGGCTCGCCATCGCGGTCAGCGACACCGGCATCGGCATTGCTGAGGACAAGCAGGATCGCCTGTTTACCCCGTTCGAGCAGGTGGAGTCCGACATAACCCGACGCTTCGGTGGTACCGGGCTCGGCCTTGCCATCTGCCACCAGCTGGCCCAGAAAATGGGGGGCACGCTGGTGCTCGAGAGCAAGCCGGGGCACGGTACCCGGCTCACCTTCGACTTCCCGCTGGCGGAGTGTCAGTGGGATGCCCCGCCGCTGGCAGGCCACGATTGGTGGCTGTTTGGCGAGGATGCGGCCCTGCAGAGTGCGATGCAGCGGCTGGGGGCCAGGCTGCATCGTCTGGATCCACAGCAGTGGCGGCAGCCGGTGAGTGGTTTGTTATTAGCAGAGGAGAGCTGGCTCGAGCAGGCCTTGGGCAGCGAATGGTTGACACATTTGCAGCGCTCGGCCCTCAAGGGCATAGTGCTCTCCCCGCAGGAGGCCCTGCGCGGCCGCATGGGGTCGGGGGCCTGGTGGCGGTTGGGGCAGTCTCCGCTCTATCCTGATCTGCTGCTGGAAACCTGTCACCAGTTGCTGGGAGAGGCGGCGATCAGCCCGGTCGAAGCCAATGCCCCCAAATTGCAGGGGCGGGTGCTGGTGGCCGACGATCACCCCATCAACCGTGCGCTGCTGGCTCGCCAGCTGGCGATCCTCGGGGTGGATGCTGAGGTGGTGGACGACGGTGACAAGGCCTTGCGCACCTGGCAGGGGCAGGCATTCGCCCTGCTGCTGACCGATTGCCATATGCCGGTGATGGATGGCTACAGCCTGACCCGGGCACTGCGGGCACAGGGGGAGTCGGCTCCCGTCATCGGGGTGACCGCCGATACATCCGAAGAGGCCAGCCTGCAGATGCAGGAAGCCGGCATGAACGACATGCTGTTCAAACCCTATACCCTGGAGACGCTGCATCAGATGCTGATGCGCTGGTTGCCGGTGAGCCCTCAGACCCAAGAGCTGGGCCAGCCCGCTCCGTCGGCCAGTGAGCAGGGGGAGTGCTGGATCTCGCTGTTTGGCGATGAGGCGGTGGCGCGCAGCATGGCGCGGGAGTATCTGGATTCCAATCGTCAGGACGGCGATGACATGCTGCAGGCACTGGCCAGGCAGGACACTTATGCCCTGGTGGAGACGGCGCACCGCATCAAGGGGGCTGCCCGCATGGTGGGGCAGCAGGCTCTGGCAGAGGAGGCGGCCCGGCTCGAAGCGGCGGCCCGCCTCAAGCAGCTGGATGAACTTACCGAGTTGAGTCAGACGGTACTGGCGCTGATGAACTCTATTACATGCGAAATTGGATTATGGCTCGATGAACAAGACACAGCATGAGTTGGTGATCATGGTGGTGGAAGACCACGCGTTCCAGCGCAAGGCGTTGATGCACCAGATCCGCGGGCTCGGTTACGGCTCCCTGCTGGAGGCGCAGGACGGGGTGGAGGCGCTGGCCATGTGTCAGCGTCATCAGGTCGACATCCTGTTTTGCGATCTGCGCATGCCGGGCATGGATGGCATGGCGCTGCTGCGTCGCCTCTCGCTGGGCGGTTTTCGCGGCGGCATCATCCTCTCCAGCGCGCTGGAGGATGACGTGGTCGAGGCCGTGCTGCGCATGAGTGCCGCCTATGGTCTGCAAGTGCTGGGGCGCATCGAGAAGCCTTCCAGCCAGCAGCAGATCAGCCAGCTCATCGGTGCCTGGCGCCCGCAGCAGGAGCGAGCCCAGGAGGAGGACGGCCACCGCTTGACCCTGGATGAGTTGAGCCTGGCGCTGGAGCAGGATCAGCTGCTGCCCTGGTATCAGCCCAAGGTGAGCTTCGGTTCCGGCCAGTGGGTCGGCATGGAGGCGCTGGCGCGCTGGCAGCACCCGGAGTACGGCCTCATCTCGCCGGCCCGCTTCATTCCGCTGGCGGAACACAACGGCCTCATCGATCAGCTGACCGAGGTGATCATCAGCAAGTCGCTGCGCGATGGCCATCTGTGGGAGCAGACCGGGCTCTCCCTCAACTTGTCGATGAACCTTTCCACCACCTCCCTCATCGAGGGGGATCTGTGCAATACCCTGATCAACCAGTGCCAGCGCTGGAGCATCAACCCCGAGCTCATCACCCTGGAGGTGACCGAGAGCTCGTTCGTGAAGGATCTGGGCAAGTCGCTGGAAGTGCTGACCCGCCTGCGCATGCACGGCTTCGGTCTCTCCATCGACGACTTCGGTACCGGCTACTCCTCCATGCAGCAACTGGCTCTGCTGCCCTTCACCGAGCTCAAGCTGGATCGCTCTTTCGTCGATCGCTGCTTTGAGGACCCCTCCCGCTTGGCCATAATAGAGTCAAGCATCGAGCTGGCCCGCAAACTGGGGCTCAAGTCCGTCGCCGAAGGGGTGGAGGATGAACTCACCTGGCGGCTGCTGGCGCGGCTGGGGTGCGACGTGTGCCAGGGCTTCTTCTCGGCCCGGCCCATGCCGCGTGAGGAGTTGATGGGATGGCATGACTCCTGGCGTGAACGGCTACCGGCGCTGCTCGGGGAGTGAATGTCGGGCAGGATGCCCGCAACGAAACAAGGATGTTCATGAAAATTTCAAGCAAGTTGCTGCTCAGCTTCTGTTTTATCAATCTGCTGGTGATCCTCTCCTCCAGCCTTGTCTACCACCAGCTCGGTCGCATCGGGCAGGCCGGCAGCGCCCTGCTGGAGCAGGCTCTGCCCGCCCTGCAACGGGATGAGGCCAGCCAGAAGGCGCTGGTGGCGACCATCTCTTCCCTGCGGGCCTATCTCATCCTGGGCAAGGATCCGGCGCAGGCCGCCCGCCTCAAACAGGAGTGGGAGGGGGCCTGGCAGGTGATCGAGCATCAGCAGTTCACCGCCGAGCTGACGCGCTCGCTCAAGGCCTTCAAGACCAGTCAGCAGAAGGTGTGGGACATCGCCCATACCGACGAGAACCTGCCCGCCCATACCCTGATGCTGCAGGAGGCGGGGCCGCTGGCGGAGTCGGCCCTCGATCAGCTGCAGTCCTTTGCCAACGAAGAGGTGGCCACCCCGCAGGATCAGCTGCCCGGCGATCGCCGCCTGCTGCTCAAGCAGGTGGGGGATGCCTACAACGGTCTCTCCAATGCGCTCTCCGCCCTGCGCGACTTCCTCATCTCCGGCGATCCGGACTATCGCACCAAATACCAGGATTATTACCAGTTCCACCAGCAGCGGGTGGCCGAGCTGAAGCAGCAGGAGGCCAACTTTACCGAGGCGCAGAAGGGGATCTGGTCGCTGTTCGAGGAGATGTCGGCCCCCTTCGCCGAGCTGGTGGGGCAGGTGATCAGCAAGCGGCAGGCGCCCGACTGGGATCAGGCCAACCATCTGATGGCGACGGAGATTGAGCCGGCTCTCGGTCAGCTGGCGACCCAGCTGGCCGGCCAGGTGACCCAGACCCGCGCCGAGGTGGAAAGCATGGGCCAGAAGATGACCAGCGCCGGTCAGGCCATCAATCGCACCCTGCTGCTGGCCACCCTGACCGTGATCGTGCTGGGTACCCTGGTGGCGCTGTTGTTCAGTCGCCGGCTGACCCGGGACATCGCCAGCCTGGTGTTGCGGGCCGATCTGGTTGCCAACGGCCGGCTGCCGGCCCGCCCCCTGCCGGTGCAGAGCCAGGATGAGCTGGGTGGGCTGACGGGCTCCATCAACCAGATGTCCGGCCAGCTGCGCCAGCTGGTGGGGGAGATCCAGGGGGCGGTGGGGCAGGTGGACGGGGCCTGCGGCGAGGTGGGCAGCACCACCCGCGCCATCGTCACCGATCTGGCGAGCCAGAATCAGCGGGTCGATACGGTGGCGGCGGCCATCGAGCAGATGTCGGTCAGTACCCGGGATGTGGCGGGCAATATCGCCGAAGCGGCGCGAGCCGCTCAGCAGGCGGAGCAGCAGACTCGCCAAGGCGGCCACGAGCTGGCCCGCATGACCGCCACCATGCAGCAGATCGCCGCCATGATTGCCGAAGCGAACGAGGCGATGGGCCAGCTCAGCAGCCAGAGCGAGCAGGTGGGACGCGTCACCGAGGTGATCGCCACCATCGCCGAGCAGACCAATCTGCTGGCGCTCAATGCCGCCATCGAGGCGGCGCGAGCCGGCGAGCAGGGGCGCGGGTTTGCCGTGGTGGCCGACGAGGTGCGGCTGCTGGCGAGCCGCACCAGCCAGTCCACCGAGGAGATCAGTCAGACCATCGCCAGCATCCAGCAGCAGACCCGCCAGACCGTCAACACGGTTGGCAGCGGCACCCGGTTGGTAGAGGAGGGGCGTGGCGCCGTCGACTCGGTGACCGGCACCCTGAATGCCATGCTGCAGCTGGTGCAGGATCTGTCGGGCCAGCTGGGGGCCATCGCCACCGCGACCGAGCAGCAGTCACGGGTGGCCCAGGAGGTGGCGGGAACGGTGGAAGAGATCGCCGGGCTCAGCCGACAGTCGAGCCAGCGCAGCCAGCAGGGGGAGGAGATTGTGGCCCGGCTGGCGCAGGATACGGGTCGCTTGACGGCGGTGATCAGCCGCTTCGAACTGGATGCCTGAGGCGGGCAAGGCGTATGAAAACAGGGCAGACCGCTGGGCCTGCCCTGTTTTTTTAGCCTCGCTGGCGCAAGAGAGGATTGCCTTGGCCAGCCAGCGGGAGTTCGACGTTGATTGCCGGGTCAGTCCAGCCGGCGGAATGACTGGTTGTCGAAGCTGCTGCTGGTCTCCTGGTTGAGCAGGCTCACCAGCAGGAATCAGGTGCTGTCAGTCCAGCCGGCGGAAGGATTGATTGTCGAAGCTGCTGCTGGTCTCCTGGTTGAGCAGGCTCACCAGCAGGATCGCCCGCTTGTCGCCGTCCGGCTCCAGATAGATGGCCTCGAAGCCGGCCAGCGGGCCGGATTCTATCAGCACCTTGTCGCCCTGGGTCGGCAGGCTGGCGTAGCTGGCGCGCGCCTCGTCGCTGTCGTCCCGACTCATCAGCTGATAGACCAGCTGGCTGCTGATGGAGGTCCACTCCCGACCGAAGTGGATGATGCGGCTGATACCGCGGGTCGACTTCAGGGTGACCGGGGTGACCTCTTCCAGATCCACATAGATGAACAGATAGTTGGGGAACATGGGCTCCCGCACCGGGACACGCTTGCCCCGCCGCAGTTTTTCAATTTCCACCATGGGGTAGTAGGACTCGATCCCCTGGGCTTCGAGATGGGCGCGGGCGCGGGCCTCTTCTTTTGGCTTGCAGTAGGCCAGATACCATTTTTTCATGTGCTGAATATGTTCGTGTTGCCGTGCTCGCCGATATGATAACGGTAGCAAAAAAAAAGGCCACGCATTGCGTGGCCTTTTTTGCCGAGTGAGTGATTACCAACCTTTCACCAGGCCGCCCTTGAACAGTTCCAGCCCTTTCTTGTAGACGTCGTCGGTCTGGAAAGCCTGTACGAACTGTTTGACCTTCTCGTCGTCCTTGTTGTTGTCACGGGCGACGATCAGGTTGACGTAGGGGGATTCTTTATCCTCAACAAACAGACCATTCTCGGTCGGGGTCAGCCCAATCTGACCGGCGAAGGTGTTGTTGATGATGGCCAAGTCCACGTCTTCCAGCGAGCGCGGCAGCTGGGCAGCTTCCAGCTCTACGATCTTGAAGTTGCGCGGGTTGCTGGCGATGTCCAGCACGGTCGCTTCCAGACCGGCACCCTCTTTGAGCTTCAGCAGGCCTTGCTTCTCCAGCAGGATCAGGGAACGGCCCAGGTTGGTCGGATCGTTCGGCACCGCGATCTGGGCGCCATCTTTCAGCTCGCTCAGCGCCTTGATCTTCTTGGAGTAACCGGCGATCGGGTAGACGAAGGTGTTGCCGACCGGCACCAGCTTGAAGCCGCGATCACGGATCTGGGCATCCAGATAGGGCTTGTGCTGGAAGGCGTTGACGTCGATGCTGCCATCGTTCAGCGCCACGTTCGGGGTGACGTAGTCGGAGAAGTTGACTACCTCGACGGTCAGGCCGTATTTCTCCTTGGCCACTTTGGCGGCCACTTCAACCAGTTCGGTCTCGGGGCCGGCGATGGCGCCTACTTTCAGGGTCTTGTTCTCTTCTTTTTGACCGCAACCGGCCAGTACCAGAGTGGCCAGCAGGGCTGCCGCAACGGATTTGATGCCAAATTTCATAAAACCTCCTGTCAGAAATCGACGATTAACGATGATCACATTTGTTGACCAGGCGCTCACCCGCGCTCTGGATGAGTTGAACCAGTACGACCAGAATAACCACGGTCACCAGCATGACAGTCGGGTCGAAGCGCTGATAGCCGTAACGAATACCCACATCGCCCAGACCACCGCCCCCGATGGCACCGGCCATGGCGGAGTAGTTCACCAGCGTGACGAGGGTGATGGTGACGCTGTTGAGGATGCCGGGCAGGGCCTCGGGCAGCAGCACCTTGGTGATGATTTGCAGGGGCTTGGCGCCCATGGCCTTGGCCGCTTCCAGCAGGCCGTCCGGCACCTCCATCAGGGCCCCTTCCACCAGACGTGCGATGAAGGGAATGCAACCGACGGTCAGCGGCACGATGGCGGCGATGGTGCCGATGCTGGTACCGACGATCAGCCGGGTCAGCGGGATGATGGCGACCAGCAGGATGATGAAGGGCACCGAGCGACCCACGTTGACCACCATGCCCAGGGCGCGGTTGAGTAGCGGGTTGGCCAGGATCTGGCCAGCCTTGGTCACGTGCAGTGCCACACCGAGCGGCAGACCGAGCAGGCAGCCGAACAGGGCGGAGGCAAACACCATGATGAGGGTGTCGCCCAGGGCCGTGAACAGCAGATTAATCATTGCTTCGGACATAACCCATTACCTCCAGCTGAATGCGATTGTGATCAGGGACTGCGTCTGGCAGCCCTTGAGGGCAGTGATGAGCAGGTCAGTCATTGCTGCGGACATAACCCATTACCTCCAGCTGAATATGGTTGTCGATGAGGAACTGCTGGGTCGCCTCGCACTGGGCTTCATCCCCGAACAGTTCTGCCAGCAGGAAGCCGAACTTGACGCCCCCGGCGTATTCGATGTCGGCGCTCAGGATGCTGATGTCGATGTTGAAACGGCGGCTCGCCTCGGAGATGAGCGGCGTGTCGACCGTGCTGCCGGTAAAGCCGAGCTTCACCAGCGGATAGCTGCCGGGGACCCGCTCCGCACTCATCCGATCCTGATACTCCTGCGGTACCTCCAGATGGATGGTGGAGTGGATGAAATCTCGTGCCAGCTGGGTCTTGGCATTGCTGAAGAACCAGGCCACTTCGCCCTGTTCGATCAGCCGGCCGTCGCTGATGATGGCCACTTCGTCACAGATCCCCTTCACCACGTCCATCTCGTGGGTGATGAGCAGGATGGTGAGCCCCAGCTTGACGTTGATCTCCTTGAGCAGAGTCAGGATCGAGCGGGTGGTCTGCGGGTCGAGGGCCGAGGTGGCCTCGTCGCACAGCAGTACCTTGGGGGCCGGCGCCAGCGCCCGGGCGATGGCGACCCGCTGTTTCTGGCCACCGGAGAGCTCGGACGGATAGGCATGGGCACGGGCTTCCAGCCCGACCAGTGCCAGCAACTCTTCGACCCGTTGCTGGATCCTCTCTTTGCTCCAACCCGCCAGCTCCAGCGGGAAGGCGATGTTGGCGGAGACGGTGCGGGAGGCGAGCAGGTTGAAGTGCTGGAAAATCATCCCGATCTGGCGGCGAGCCTGGGTCAGGTCCCGTTCGCTCAGGGCGACCAGATCCTGGCCGTCGACGATGACTTGACCTTCCGTCGGGCGCTCCAGCAGGTTGACGCAGCGGATGAGGGTGCTCTTGCCGGCACCGGAGGCGCCGATCACCCCGAAAATTTTGCCTTGTGGCACATGCAGGCTCACGTCACGCAGGGCGTGCACGGCATCACTGCCTTTACCGTAGACTTTGTTGAGACCGATCAACTTAATCATGGATTCTTCCGTGCTAACAGCCTTAAAGCACAGGGCGCTACAGGCGGGTGAATTGGGCAGAGGTTTCACTGGGTTGCTCTGCCATCATGGAGGATGATGCTAAGATGTCTGGATGGCCGTGTCAACGCGTGTTTATACATCTAGACGTCTAAAAAAGTGCTAAGGATTCCCGCCTGCCGACTAACGCCGACGGTGATCTCGCTCACATCAATATTGTATTTGGTGGTATGGCATGATTGCCGAATATCACATGGTAAATATCCGCTTACAACCTCCATTATTAGCCGCCGGCCGGATTCACCTGCTCATCCTTTTATTGCCTCCGGGTCGGCACAAATCATTCCACTTTGTGTCGATCGCTGCTTTCTTGGCCACTGGCTTGATGCAGCACAACAAGGGCCGCGCTTTGGCTTGGATTGCAATTGCCTGTTTTTTATACTTAAAGGGCACGATATACAGGAGGGCAACCTGATGCGATTTCAACAAATCAAAGACTTGCTGCTCTATCTGGAGCAGGTGCATCACCAGCTTGGGCTCGGTTACGGGCGTCTCATGGCACAGGTGGATGGCGAGCGCAGCCGGCTGCTGCTGGCCTATCTGCAGCAGCGAGAGGAGGCGGCAAAGAGCCAGCTGGATGACTACCTGAGTGAACTTGGCGAAGGGGTGAAGGAGACCTGGCTGGAGCGAGGCTTCAGCGAGGATCTGCTGCCCGGGATCCGGCGCCTGAGCCTGCCCGCCACGGCCCAGACTCAGGACATAGTGCAGCTGGTGTGCCGTCAGGAGGAGAAGCTTATCGGCGAGCTCAGCCATTTGGCCAGGGAGTGTCCGACCGAAGAGACGGTGCGGTTGCTCGGCGGCCTGGCCGAGCAGGAGCAGACCCGCCTGACCCGCTTGGTGCACGGTGCCCATCGGCTCGACGATCTTTAGGAAATGGCCGGCCGGGCGACATGTACCCGGGCGACAAGTAGGGTGAAAAACGGGCGCTGAAAACAGCAGAGGCCCGGCAATGCCGGGCCTCTGCTGTTTGTTCACGACGGCGTCATGCCGACTGGCGGGCGGCGGTCAGCTCGGCGGCGTGCAGGGCGGCGCCTATGATGCCGGCCTGATTGAGGTTGGCGGCCGCCACCAGCGGGGCCCGGGTCTCAATCTTGTCGATGAACTTGTCGAGCTTGGCGGCGCTGCCGCCGCCCAGGATGAAGAGGTCGGGGGAGAACAGAAACTCGAGGCGAGCCAGGTATTTGTTGAAGCGCTTGCCCCAGCGGCCCCAGGAGAGATCCTCGCGCTTGCGCACCGCGTCCGAGCAGTAGTGCTCGGCCACCATCCCTTCCAGCATCAGATGACCCAGCTCGGTGTTGGGCAGCAGCTGACCGTTGACGAATATTGCGGTGCCGATGCCGGTGCCGACCGTGACGAGGATGATGACACCCTTGCTGCGATCCTTGCCGGTCCCGAAGCGCATCTCGGCCAGGCCGGCCGCATCGGCGTCGTTCAGCACGTGGCAGGACTGGCCGGTCACGTCGGCGAACAGGTGGGCGACGTCGGTTTCAATCCAGCTCTTGTCGATGTTGGCCGCGCTCTTGGCGATGCCGTTGTGGATGGTGGCGGGAAAGCCGCAGCCTACCGGGCCCTTCCAGTCGAAGTGTTCCACCAGCGCCTTGAGGGTATGAGCCACGGCGGCCGGGGTGGCCGGTTGCGGCGTCACCAGCCGGTGACGTTCGCCAATCAGCTCGCCCGTTGCGGTGTCGACCAGGCATCCCTTGATCCCCGAGCCACCGATATCCACTCCCAACATCTGCATCAGCTTGTTCCTTTTATAGTGCCGACGATCGACCGTCGGCAGAGCATGAAAAAATGGCTTCGATCCGGCAAGGGGCAGATCGTCTATGCGTGATCCGGCAGACCTTTTTCGATGCAGCGGATCAGCAAGCGCGTCTTTTTGTTGTCATCCTGCTGGCGTTTGGCCAGGGTGGCCAGCGCCCATTCGATATGTTCGACCACCATGGGCTCGGCTGCTGCCAGCGCCTGCTGCAGGGCCGTCATGACCTGCGGGCTGGCCGGGCCGTTGCCAAGGGCCACCGCCAGGTTGCGGCGCCAGCGCTGATAGCCGATGCGGCGGATGGGGCTGCCTTCAGTGTGTTTGAGAAACTCGCTCTCGCTCCAGCCCCACAAGGTCAACAGCGGCGGGCGATGCAGATTGGGGCGCGGTCTGAAGTCGGGCTCCGGGCTGGCGTTGGCATAGCGGTTCCAGGGGCAGATGAGCTGGCAGTCGTCACAGCCATAGATGCGATTGCCCATCAGCGGCCGAAATTCTTCGGGAATGGGGCCGTCGTTCTCGATGGTGAGATAGGAGATGCAGCGGCGGCCGTCCACCACGTAGGGGGCGATGATGGCGCCGGTGGGGCAGATGTTGATGCAGGCCACGCACTTGCCGCACTGTTCTTTCTCCACCGGGGCATCCAGTGGCAGCGGCAGGCTGAGCAGCAGCTCCCCCAGAAAGAAGAAGGAGCCCGCCGACTCGTTGAGCAGCAGCGAGTGCTTGCCTACCCAGCCGAGGCCCGCCTTGGCCGCCAGCGGCCGCTCCAGAATGGGGGCCGAGTCGACGAAGGGGCGCCAACCCAGCGCCTCGCAGCGCTGCTCGATGCGCTCCCCCAGTTGCTTGAGCCGGTTGCGCAGCAGCTTGTGGTAGTCACGACCGAGGGCATAGCGGCTGATGTAGCCGAGGGTGGGGTCGCGCAGGGTGGCGGCAAAGCCCGCCTCGAACGGCAGATAGTTCATCCGCACCGACAGCACCCGCAAGGTGCCCGGCAGCAGCTCGTGGGGGCGGGCCCGCATCATGCCGTGGCGCGCCATGTAATCCATGCTGCCGTGATGGCCAGCATCGAGCCAGGCCTGCAGCCTGGGCTCCTCGAGGGTGAGATCCGTGTCGGTGATACCGGCCTGGTCGAATCCTAGCTCGCTCGCCCAGAGCTTGATATCTTGGGCCAGTTGATGGAGTTCGGTGGTGGTCATGGGGCCGTCTGCCTGCCCGGGTGCTGACCGGGATGGAGGTGTACTGTCATGCTGTATCGCATCTCTGGGGTCTTGTTGCCAAGGTTGACCGACGGGCATGGCGGTTGCCGTCATACTGCATCATGTGCCCGGTGCCAGCTGGCCCGGATGAATGGATGAGAGTCAGGAGCCGTCATGGTACAGATCATCGGGGATGCTATCAGCGGGAAAGAGGTGCGTAGTTTACCACAATCACTGTGGCGGGCTGAACAGATCCGTGCCCTGGAGCGGGAGTGGGCCGAGCGCGAGGGGCTGGCACTCTACACCCTGATGGAGCGGGCCGGGGCGGCACTGCGCACCTACGCCACCCACCACTGGCCGCACAGCCGATGCTGGTGGATCTTCACCGGCCCCGGCAACAACGGTGGCGACGGCTATGTATTGGCCCGCCTTGCAAGGCAGTTGGGGCTGGAGCCCCAGGTGATAGCGCTGAGGGATCCCGCCGAGCTGACGGGGGACGCCAGGCGGGCCGCCGACGAGTGGCTGGCGACGGGGGGCACAGTGGTGTCGGCCGAAGCGGGCGAGCTCGACCGGTTGCCGGCGCCGGACCTGGTGGTCGACGCACTGCTCGGCACCGGTGTCCATACCCGGCTGTCACCGCTTATGACAAAGATCGTCGCAACAATCAATGGCTTGCAGGTGCCCGTGCTATCGGTGGATCTCCCCTCCGGCCTCAATGCCGATACCGGCTGCGCCATGGGCGCCGTGGTGCGTGCCAGCCGCACCCTCACCTTCATCGGTATCAAGCAGGGCCTGCTCACCGCCGACGGGGTGGACTGTGTCGGTCGGCTCGACTGCGATCCCCTCGGCGTCAGTGTCCCGCCCGGGTGGCAGGCGGCCGCCGAGCGCATCGATTATCCCTCCCTGCACGCCCGGCTGACCCCGCGCCAGCGCTCGTCCCACAAGGGCTCCCACGGCAAGGTGCTGCTGGTGGGGGGCGATGCGGGGATGCAGGGGGCCATCGTGCTGGCCGCTCGTGCCTGCCTGCGGGCTGGTGCCGGTCTGGTGCGGGTGTGCCAGCATCCTGACCAGCTGCCCGTCAGCCTCTACCAGGCCGAATTGATGGGCAGTCAGGGCGGGGACGAGGAGAGCTGGGCCTCGGTGCGGGTGGTGGGACCCGGCCTGGGTCAGGATGAGTGGGGTCGGCGCCATTTTGAGTCTTTTGTTAACGAGCAGGTGCCACTGGTATTGGATGCCGATGGATTGAATTGGCTGGCGCAATGTCCCCGTCATCAGGATAATTGGGTGCTCACGCCCCATCCGGGCGAGGCAGCCCGCCTGCTGGGCTGCACCATTGCCGAGATTGCCGCGGATCGTTTTACCGCGGTGCAGCGTCTGCAGCAGCGTTTCGGCGGTGTGGTGCTGCTCAAGGGGGCGGGGACGCTGATCCACGACGGCAAGGGGATGGCGCTTTGCAACGAGGGCAATCCCGGCATGGCCAGTGGCGGCATGGGCGACCTGTTATCTGGTATAATCGCCGCCCTTTTGGCCCAGGGCTGGTCTGCCGCCGAGGCAACCCGACTGGGCGCCGTGATCCACGGGGAAGCGGCCGATCTGGCCGCTGCAGACGGAGAGCGGGGCATGCTGGCATCGGATCTGCTGCCCTTTATCCGTCGACTGGTAAATCCCGACACCATAACAAGCTAAAGAAGAACATGGCAAAACAGTTGATGATGACACTGCCGGACGAGGCAGCAACAGTGGCACTGGGTGGCCGACTGGCCCACGCCTGCCAGCAGGCAACCACGGTGTTCTTGCACGGCTCTCTCGGGGCCGGCAAAACCACCCTGACCCGGGGCTGGGTACAGGGGTTGGGGCATGAGGGCAAGGTCAAGAGCCCGACCTATACCCTGGTCGAGCCCTATGAGCTGGCCGACTGGCAGCTCTACCACTTCGATCTCTATCGGTTGGCCGACCCGGAGGAGCTGGAGTTCATGGGGATCCGTGACTACTTCGGCGCCAATACCCTCTGTCTGGTGGAGTGGCCGGAGAAGGGCGATGGCTGGCTGCCCGCCCCCGATCTCGACATTACCCTGAGTTATGCAAACGAGCAGCGCGAGGTCCTGATAGAGGCCCGCACCGCTATTGGCGAAGCCATTCTGAAACGGTTGTCATCTACGTGCGCTTGATCCTTGTTATTGCCCTCTCCCTGCTGGCCTTACCCTCCTGGGCGAATCAGCTCAAGAGCGTGCGGGTGTGGCCGTCGCCGGACAACACCCGGGTGGTGCTCGATATGAGCAGCGCCCCCAATTACAACTATTTCACCCTGACCGGCCCCGACCGGCTGGTGATCGACCTGAAAGGGGCGAGCAACGTCACCAATCTGGCCCGCATCGAGAACAAGAGCGAACTAGTGCGCAAGATCCGTGAGAGCTCGCCGCTGGAGAAGGGCGGTCTGCGGCTGGTGCTTGATCTCAGCTCCACCATCAAGCCGGTGGTGTTCCCGCTGGCACCGGCGGGGCCCTACGGTCACCGCCTGGTGATCGATCTGCCTTATGAAGAGAAGGCCTCCGCCTCGGTGCAAGCCACGCCGGTGGGTGGCAAGGGCAAGGGGGTGGTGATCGCCATCGACCCGGGCCACGGCGGTGAAGACCCGGGTTCCATCGGCCCGCGTCGCACCTACGAGAAGCGGGTGACCCTGGCGGTCTCCCAGAAGCTGGCCGCCCTCATCGACCGCGAGCCCGGCATGCGTGCCGTGCTGACCCGGCGCGGTGACTACTTCGTCGATCTGAACAAGCGCTCCGAGATTGCCCGCAAGGCCAAGGCCGATCTGCTGGTGTCGGTGCACGCCGACAGCTTCCACAACTCGACCCCGCGCGGCGCCTCCGTCTGGGTGCTGTCGACCAACCGCGCCAACCGCGAGATGGGCAGCTGGCTGGAGAAACAGGAGAAGCAGGGCGAGCTGTTGGGGGGGGTCGGCAAGGTGTTGGCCGAATCGGACCCGAACCCCTATCTGGCGCAGACCTTCCTCGACCTCTCCATGGACAAGTCCCGCGCCGAGGGTTATGACGTCAGCCGCCAGATCCTGCGCTCGCTGGGCCGGGTAGCTCGGTTGCACAAGAAGGCGCCGGAGCACGCCAGTCTGGCGGTGCTGAAGGCGCCGGATATCCCCTCCGTGCTGGTAGAGACGGGCTTTATCTCCAACCACGCCGAAGAGCAGTTGCTGGCCACCGCCAGCTATCAGGATCAGCTGGCCCGCGCCATCTTCGAGGGGATCCGCAACTATTACCGGGCCCATCCGACCAAGGGAGCCATGCTCACCGGCAAGGGGCAGGGCAGCAACAAGCAGGCGGCAGTCAGCCGACCCGCCCCCGCCAGCAAGCCGGTCGCCGTCAGCAAGCCGGCGGCGCAACCGGTGCAGCAGGTGGTGACCAACCGGATGCCGGCCACCGAGCCGAATCGCAGCAGCGATGGCGGGGCACCGGTCAGCAGCGTCGGCGGATCCTCGTCCGGCGCCGGGGTGATCAAGCCCTACGTGGTGGCGGCCAAGGAGCCCAGCGCCCCGGTCGCCAGCGTGCAGAGCAACGACAAGGCCAACATGCTCCGTCATGTGGTCACCCGTGGGCAGAGCCTCTCCCGGCTCGCCGAGAAATACGGGGTCAGCCAGGCGCGGTTGGTGGAGATCAACAAGCTCAAGTCGCGGGACATCCAGATAGGGCAGGTGCTCTATATTCCGCAAAAATAGCGCTGGATGAGGCGCCGGACCCGTCCCTGCCAGTGGCAGGGGCGGGCCCGGTGAGCCGTCATCGAATCCCGCCGATTATCCGCGCCTTCAACCATCAGGAGTCAGCGATGCCAATCCGTATATTGCCGCCAATTCTGGCCAACCAGATTGCTGCCGGTGAGGTGGTGGAGCGGCCCTCCTCCGTGGTCAAGGAGCTGGTGGAAAACAGTCTGGACGCGGGCGCCGACCGGGTCGAGATCGACATCGACAAGGGCGGTGCCAAGCTCATTCGCATTCGCGACAATGGCGGTGGTGTCGCCAAGGATGAGCTGGTGCTGGCGTTGTCGCGTCACGCCACCTCCAAGGTGGCAACCCTCGACGATCTGGAAGGGATCAACAGCCTAGGCTTTCGCGGCGAGGCGCTCGCCTCCATCAGCTCGGTCTCCCGGCTCACCTTCACCTCCCGCACGGCGGAGCAGTCCGAAGCCTGGCAGGCGCAGGCCGAAGGGCGGGAGATGAGTGTCACCGTCAAACCGGCTGCCCACCCGGTGGGTACCACGGTGGAGGTGGTGGACCTCTTCTTCAATACCCCGGCGCGGCGCAAGTTTATGCGCAGCGAAAAGACCGAGTTCGCCCACATCGACGAGCTGGTGCGCCGCATCGCACTCTCCCGCTTCGACGTCACCCTGATCCTACGCCACAACGGCAAGGTGGTGCGCCAGTACAAGGCCGCTAATACCGTGCCGGAGCAGGAGCGGCGTCTTGCTGCCGTCTGCGGTACCCCCTTCATGCATCACGCGCTGGCGGTGGAGAGCGAGCACAGCGACGTGCGGCTGTGGGGCTGGCTGGCGACCCCCGAGGGCGCCAGGCCGCAGAACGATCTGCAATACACCTATGTCAACGGCCGCATGATGCGCGACAAGCTCATCAACCATGCCATTCGCCAGGCCTATGACGAGCTGCTGCCGGCCGATCGGTTCGCGGCCTACGTGCTCTACATCGAGCTGGATCCGCGCCAGGTGGATGTCAACGTCCATCCAGCCAAGCACGAGGTGCGCTTTCATCAGGCACGCCTCATTCACGACTTCATCTTCCAGGCGCTGTTTACTGCCCTGCGCCAGCAAGGAGCGGCAAGCGACGAGCCCCTGGCCGAGACCCTGGTCGAGCTGCCGGTCAGTGCCTCCATCGAGTACCCGGGCCAGGCCCCCAGAGCCGAGTGGTATGGCGCCGAGCACAACTACCGGGCGCCGGCCCGGGAAGTGCGGGAAGGGGGCAGTGCCGGGCGGGCCGGCAACTACCAGCCGCCCGAGCCCCCCAGCCGGGAGGCGATGCGCGGAATGGGATCGCTGCTCACCACCCTGCCGGCGGTGCAGGGCATGCCGCTGGCAGAGGCGGAAACCGCGCCTGTTGCCACTGCCGTGGCCGCCAAAGCGGGGACGTGGCGGGCATTGACCCTGGTGGAACAGGCCTATCTGCTGCTGGAGCGAGACAACCGGCTGGCTCTGCTGTCGCTGGTGCGGGCCGAGCGCCTGCTGCTGCGCCACTGGCTGCTGGAAACCTGGGGTCAGGGGCTGGCGGCCCAGCCGTTGCTGCTGCCAGTCTCCTTCAAGTTGCCGAAAAACCTGGTCGCGCTGGTCGAGCAGCAGGATCGTTTGCTCAAACGGATGGGGCTGGAGTTGAAAAGCGGCGGGCGCGACACCATGATCCTGACTCGGGTGCCGGCGTTGCTGCGCCAGACCGATCTGGTGCGCTTATTACCCGAATTGTTGCAACTGATCGAGAGCGGATCTGACAGTGATGCCGGCCAGCAGGCTGAAGTACTATGCCAATGGCTGGTGGAGCAGGGGATAAGTCGCGAAAAAGTATACGATTTTGCCACGGCCAACCGTCTGCTGACGGAACTTGTAGCCGATTTCAGTGACCAACTGGCAGACGTTCGCATGGTGCGCCCGCTGGCGCTGGCGAGCGTACTGGCCGAGTTCGCCGATGGCCATTGAGGGGAATGCCCCTCTTGAACCCATAAACCAGTTTTTTGCAGGTGCGCCGTACGGCTGGCGACCATGCAAGGGGAGTTTTTCACGTGGCTGACTTGCCGACTGCAATTTTTCTGATGGGGCCGACGGCCTCCGGCAAGACGGATCTCGCCATCGAACTGTGCCAGGCGTTGCCCTGCGACATCATCAGCGTGGATTCCGCGCTTATCTATCGCGGCATGGATATCGGCACCGCCAAACCGAGTGCCGCCGAGCTGGCGCTGGCGCCACATCGGCTGATCGATATCCTGGACCCCGCCGTGAGCTATTCGGCGGCCGATTTTTGTAAGGATGCGCTGCGGGAGATGAAAGAGATTGCCGAGCGCGGCCGCATTCCGCTGCTGGTGGGTGGCACCATGCTCTATTTCAAGGCGCTGCTGGAGGGGCTCTCTCCGCTGCCCTCCGCCGACCCCGTCATTCGGGCCGGCATCGAGGAGGAGGCCGCTCGCCTTGGCTGGCAGGCTCTGCACGATGAACTGGTGCGCATCGACCCGGTGGCCGGTGCCCGCATCCATCCCAATGACCCGCAGCGGCTCAGCCGGGCGCTCGAGGTCTACCGCATCAGCGGCAAGACGCTCACCGAGCTGACCCAGGTGCAGGGGGAGGGGTTGCCCTATCGGGTGCTGCAGTTTGCCATCGCACCGAGCGATCGCGCAGTGTTGCACCAGCGCATCGAGCTGCGCTTTGACAAGATGCTGCAGGGCGGCTTTGAACAGGAAGTCAGGGCGCTCTATCAACGGGGCGATCTCACCCCGGATCTTCCTTCCATCCGCTGCGTGGGATACCGCCAAATGTGGGACTACCTGGCGGGGGAAGTGGAGTATGATGAGATGCGCTATCGCGGAATTGTTGCCACCCGCCAGTTGGCCAAGCGTCAAATGACCTGGTTGCGCGGTTGGTCTGATGTGACCTGGTTGGAATCTGGTGAGTCTGGCAATCTGGCAAGGGTCGTCGCCCGTGCCGGAGTGGCTTGACACTCCTGTATAATCAGGTTGTTATATTGATATCCGGTGTTTAAAAACAACAAACTATAAGGAAAAGAAGATGGCTAAGGGGCAATCTCTCCAAGACCCGTTTTTGAATGCGCTGCGCCGTGAGCGGATTCCTGTTTCTATCTATTTGGTGAACGGCATCAAACTGCAGGGTCAGATCGAATCGTTTGACCAGTTTGTCATTTTGCTGAAGAACACCGTGAGCCAGATGGTCTACAAGCACGCCATCTCGACCGTGGTGCCGGCCCGTGCCGTCAACCACCACCAGCATGCGCCGGGCGCGGCTGGCGAAGAGCAGGGTGAAGCCGAGGCGTGATATCCCGGGACGAGGCGACTCGTCAACCCAGATTCATCATTATTCCTGTCAAGGAGCAAGCGCTTGTTTGACCGTTATGAAGCCGGCGAACAGGCCGTTCTGGTACATGTCAACTTCAGTGATGAGGGTGAGCGGGAGGATCTGGAAGAGCTCAAGATGCTGGTGAGCTCGGCCGGGGTCAATGCGCTGGGGGTGATCACCACCAGCCGCAGTGCGCCCAGCGCCAAATTTTTTGTCGGCAGCGGCAAGGCTGAAGAGATAGCGTCCCAGGTCCAGATGCTGGATGCCGACGTCGTCATCTTCAACCATGCCCTGACCCCTGCCCAGGAGCGCAACCTGGAGCGTCTGTTCCAGTGCCGGGTAGTGGACAGGACCGGCCTGATCCTCGATATCTTTGCCCAGCGCGCCCGTACCCACGAAGGCAAGTTGCAGGTCGAACTGGCCCAGTTACGCCATCTTTCTACTCGCCTGGTGCGAGGCTGGACCCACCTTGAACGTCAGAAGGGCGGGATCGGCCTGCGCGGCCCGGGTGAAACTCAGCTGGAAACCGACCGTCGCCTGTTGCGTGAGCGCATCAAGGCGATTTTGCGTCGGCTCGACAAGGTGGCCAAACAGCGGGAGCAGGGGCGTCGTGCCCGCAACCGCAACGAGGTGCCGACCGTTTCCCTGGTGGGTTACACCAACGCCGGAAAGTCCACTTTGTTCAACCAACTTACAGCTGCCAGCGTGTATGCTGCCGACCAATTGTTCGCAACCCTGGATCCGACCCTGCGCAAATTGGTGATCCAGGATGTGGGTGATGTGATTCTGGCGGATACAGTTGGATTTATTCGACACTTGCCCCATGATCTGGTCGCGGCCTTCAAGGCGACGCTGCAGGAGACCCGCGAAGCGGACCTGCTGCTGCACGTGGTGGACTGTGCCGATGAGCAGATGCAGGAAAATATCGAGTCGGTGCAGCAGGTGCTGGCCGAGATCGAAGCCGATGACCGACCCCAGCTGATGATCTGCAACAAGATCGACAAGCTGGGTGAACACCCGGTCGGGCTGGAGCGGGACGAAGAGGGGCGCCCGGTGCGGGTCTGGCTGTCAGCCCAGACCGGGGAAGGATGTGCTGACCTGTTTACGGCCCTGACTGAATTGCTGGCCGGATCCATGGTGCACCACACCCTGCAGTTGCCGCCTTCGGCCGCCAGATTGCGCAGTGCGCTCTATCGCCTCAAGGGCATCGAGCAGGAAGGTTTCAGCGAGGAGGGGGATTTTGTGTTGGAAGTCCGCCTGCAACTGGCTGACTGGAACCGCCTCATGAAACAAGAAGGTGAGAGTTTACAACGCTTTATCAGGCATTGATTCGTCGATGAGATGAATGTTTGCTGGCTTCATCAACGGTTGATGGCCCGATAGAGATGATATCCATCCGCATGTATTAATGGAGACGCTGATGGCTTGGAATGAGCCTGGTAACAACGGCAAAGACCGTGACCCCTGGGGGAACAACGGCAAGAATCAGGGGCCCCCTGATTTGGACGAGATGCTGCGCAAGGTGAGCCGCCGTTTTGGTGGTCTGCTCGGTGGCGGTAAGTCTGGTGGTGGCGATGTAGGCAAGTTTGGCCTCTCCATCGCTCTGGTGGTGGCGGTAGTGGTGTGGGTCGTCAGCGGCTTCTATACCATTCGTGAAGCCGAACGGGGCGTGGTGCTGCGCTTTGGCGAATACTCCCACAACGTGGATCCCGGCCTGCGCTGGAAGCCGACCTTCATCGACCGGGTGATCCCGGTGGACGTGGAATCGGTCCGCTCCCTGCCGGCTTCCGGCTTCATGCTGACCCAGGACGAGAACGTGGTGCGGGTCGAGATGGACGTGCAGTATCGCGTGGTCGACCCGGAGCAGTATCTGTTCAGCGTGACCAATGCCGATGAGAGTCTGAGCCAGGCCACCGACAGCGCCCTGCGTTACGTGGTGGGCCACACCCGAATGGACGACGTGCTGACCACCGGCCGTGAGAAGGTGCGCCAGGAGACCTGGCAGGTGATCGACAGCATCATCGAGCCGTATCACATGGGTCTGCAGATCGTCGACGTCAACTTCCTGCCGGCACGTCCGCCGGAAGAGGTGAAAGACGCCTTCGATGACGCCATCTCCGCCCAGGAAGATGAACAGCGCTTCATTCGTGAAGCCGAAGCCTATGCCCGTGAAGTCGAGCCGAAGGCCCGTGGCCAGGTCAAGCGTCTGGAGCAAGAGGCCGAAGCCTACAAGTCCCAGATCGTGCTGAAGGCCAAGGGTGAAGTCGCTCGCTTCAACGAGTTGCTGCCCCAGTATCAGGCTGCGCCCGAGCTGACCCGCGATCGTATCTACCTGGAGACCATGGAAGAGCTGTATCAGCAGGCCAACAAGGTGGTGGTCGACATGCCGGCTGGCAACAACAGCATGATCTATCTGCCGCTCGACAAGCTTTCCGGCAAGGCGAACGCAGTGCAACCGGCCCGTCCGGCAGGTGCGCCTGTGGTGGAACAGACCCCGCCGTCCAACGAAGGGGCCAACTCCACTCCGACTCCGCTGCGTAGCGGCGACCGTTTCAGCTCAGGGAGAAACTAATAGATGAAAAAGATAGCTATTGGTGTCATCGCTG
This sequence comes from Aeromonas sp. Y318-1, assembly GCF_027706125.1. Lineage (NCBI taxonomy): Bacteria > Pseudomonadati > Pseudomonadota > Gammaproteobacteria > Aeromonadales > Aeromonadaceae > Aeromonas > Aeromonas sp. Y318-1. The sequence continues at coordinate 143,243 of NZ_JAPDCM010000011.1, read as the reverse complement.
TGGCCGCCATGGTCTGCTTCTCGTCGGTCTTCATCGTCGATGAAGGTCAGAAGGGCATCGTCGTGCAGTTCGGCAAGGTGAAGCGGGTCGACTCCGGTGAACCGCGCCTGTACGAGCCGGGCCTGCACTTCAAGGTGCCGCTCATCGATCAGGTTCGCAAGATGGATGCTCGCATCCAGACCCTGGAAGGCCAGGCGGATCGCTTCGTTACATCCGAGAAGAAGGACCTCATCATCGACTCCTACGTGAAGTGGAAGATCGAGGACTTCTCCAAGTACTACCTGGCGACCGGTGGTGGCAACAAAATCCAGGCCGAAGACCTGCTCAAGCGCAAGATCAACAACGGTCTTCGTTCCGAGATCGGTAACCGCACCATCAAGGACATCGTCTCCGGTGAGCGCAGTACCGTGATGGAAGATGCCCTGATGAAGATGGCGCGCTCCTCCGAGCTCGGCATCAAGGTGGTGGATGTGCGGATCAAGCAGATCAACCTGCCGGTGGAAGTCTCCAGCTCCATCTATCAGCGGATGCGTGCCGAGCGGACTGCGGTAGCCCGTGAGCATCGCTCCCAGGGCCGCGAGCAGGCCGAGATCCTGCGCGCCGACATCGACCGCAAGGTGACCGTGATGATCGCCGATGCCGAGAGTAACGCCCGCCAGCTGCGTGGTGAAGGGGATGCCGAGGCCGCCAAGATCTATGCCGACAGCTACAAGAAAGACCCCGAGTTTTTCAGCTTCGTGCGCAGCATGGAGGCCTATCGCAAGAGCTTCGCCGGTGGCAATGACCTGATGGTCCTCAAGCCGGACAGCGAGTTCTTCCGCTACCTCAAGTCGCCGCACGGCAGCAAGCAGTAAGCGAGTCGCAATGATACCCAAGGGCCTGATGATTCAGGCCCTTTTGTTTGGCGGTCAGGGGTTTGCCGGTGCTCCGGCAGCTTGTGGACATTGTGGTTGAGAGGAGAGGTGATGCTGACATCCATCTTGATGGGGCTGGGCTTGCTGTTGCTGTTCGAGGGGCTGGGACCGCTGCTGATGCCGCGTGCCTGGCAACAGATGCTGCGGCTGCTGAGCGAGCAGCCCACCGAGCAGCTGCGCCGCATCGGCGGCTGTCTGGTGGTGGCCGGGGCCGTGATTCTGTGGGCGCTGGCGCGTTAGAGGATGGTGCTGAGTGAGCCAGACTGTGTTTGCCGGACAATAAAAAAAGAGGCCAAAGGGCCTCTTTTTTATTGTGCTCCGACTGGCATCAGGCGCTGCGCTGCACCGCCATGTGGGCCAGTGTTGCCAATGCCTGCTTGTGCTGAGAGTCCGGCAGGATGGCGAGGGCCGCGATGGCCTTGTCGGCCTCTTCCCGGGCCCGCATGCGGGAGTATTCGAGGGCGCCGGTACGGTCGAGGATGGCCAGGATCCGGTCGAGGTGCTCCATGCCGTTGCGGTGCTCGATGGCATCGCGTACCAGCTGGCGTTCTTCCGGGCTACCCACTTCCATGGCTCGCAGCAGCGGCAGGGTGGGTTTGCCTTCGGCCAGATCGTCGCCGACGTTCTTGCCCATCTCGTCGCTCTGGGAGCAGTAGTCCATCACATCGTCGATGATCTGGAAGGCTGTGCCCAGATACTTGCCGTAGTCGGTCATCGCCTGCTCGACTGGTGCGGGCTGATGGGTCAGCACGGCGGCGAGGCGGGTGGCCGCCTCGAACAGCTTGGCGGTCTTGCAGTAGATGACCGTCATGTAGCTCTCTTCGGTGGTATCCGGATCGTTGCAGTTCATCAACTGCAACACTTCCCCTTCGGCGATGGTATTGGTGGCATCGGAGAGGATCTCCATCACCCGCAGGTTGGAGAGCTCGCTCATCATCTGGAAGGAGCGGCTGTAGAGATAGTCACCGACCAGCACGCTGGCGGCATTGCCAAACAGGGCATTGGCGGTTTCCCGGCCGCGGCGCAGGTCGGATTCGTCGACCACGTCGTCGTGCAGCAGGGTGGAGGTATGAATGAATTCGATGATGGCAGCCAGTTTCAGGTGATCTTCACCTTCGTATCCCAGTGCGCGGGCGGCCATGACGGTCAGCATGGGGCGCATCCGTTTCCCGCCTGCACTGACAATATAGAAACCCAGCTGGTTGATCAGGCTGACATCGGACTGGAGTCTCGCCAGGATCAGTTCATTGACCGCCGTCATGTCGGCGGCACAGAGCGCACGGATAGTCTGTTGGTCCATAAGTCTCGTAACGTGACGGCAGTGATGACTGCGATTTTAGCAATGGCGGGGATTCTACACGATTTCACAATGGGTTACAGTTAAGCGTTTGTTCACGGCGGCAGATATGCGCACAAAATAAACTTTTTGCTAAATTGGCCTTGCCTGAGCAAATCGATTTGCGTAGAATGCCGGCCCATTGTTATAGGTTTTTGCGCGTGTCTGGCCTTGAGCAAAAGACACGCCTTTACGGAGTTAATCAAATGTACGCGGTATTCCAAAGCGGCGGAAAACAACACCGTGTGGCCGAAGGTCAAATCGTTCGTCTGGAAAAGCTGAACGTTGAGACTGGCGCTACCATCGACTTCAACGAAGTGCTGATGGTTGCTGCAGGCGACACTTTTAAAGTAGGTGCTCCTTTCGTTGAAGGTGGCAAGGTTGTAGCTGAAGTTGTGGCTCACGGCCGTGGCGAGAAAGTGACTATCGTCAAGTTCCGTCGTCGTAAGCACCACCGTAAGCAAGCGGGCCACCGTCAGTGGTTCACTGAAGTCAAAATCACTGGCATCAGCGCTTAATTAGAGGAGTACGATAGATGGCACACAAAAAAGCTGGCGGTTCATCCCGCAACGGCCGCGATTCAGAAGCTAAACGCCTGGGCGTGAAGCGTTTCGGCGGCGAAACAGTTCTGGCTGGCAGCATCATCGTTCGTCAGCGTGGCACCAAGTTCCACGCCGGTACCAACGTTGGTCTGGGCAAGGATCACACCCTGTTCGCTACTGCGACTGGTAAAATCCTGTTCGAAGTTAAAGGTCCGCTGAACCGTAAGTACGTTAGCATCGTTGCTGAGTAATTACGGACCGCAAGGATCCGAAGCCCCGCCAACAGGCGGGGCTTTTGTTTTTCTGCAGCAGTTTACGAAAAAACGGCACGCAGCTGACCCTGGCTCTGAAAGGGCATGCTTGGCAAGATGCGTATCGCCCGCAGGGGTCTGTACCACTATAATTGCGTATCGGTTTTTCGAATTAAGGTGACGGTTACCTATGAAGTTTGTTGATGAAGTCCAGATTCGAGTCGATGCCGGTGACGGTGGTAACGGTTGTGTGAGCTTTCGCCGTGAGAAGTACATTCCGAACGGCGGCCCGGATGGCGGTGACGGCGGTGACGGTGGCGACGTGTATCTGGTTGCCGATGAAAACCTGAACACCCTGATCGACTACCGTTTCGAGCGTTTTCACGCCGCCGAACGTGGCGAGAATGGCCAGAGCGCCAACTGTACCGGCCGTCGCGGCAAGGACAGGATCCTGCGCGTACCGGTCGGCACCCGCGCCAGCGATGAAGACACCGGCGAACTGCTGGGTGACCTGACCCACCACGAGCAGAAGCTGCTGGTTGCCAAGGGCGGCTTCCACGGTCTGGGCAACACCCGTTTCAAGAGCTCCGTCAACCGGGCACCGCGCCAGAAGAGCAACGGTACCCCGGGTGAAGTACGTACCCTGAAGCTGGAGCTGTTGCTGCTGGCCGACGTCGGCATGCTGGGTCTGCCCAACGCCGGCAAGTCCACCTTCATCCGCGCCGTCTCCGCGGCCCGTCCAAAAGTGGCCGACTACCCCTTTACCACCCTGGTACCGAACCTGGGCGTGGTGCGTGGGGAGAACTCCCGCTCCTTCGTCATCGCCGACATTCCCGGTCTGATCGAAGGGGCTGCCGAAGGCGCTGGCCTCGGTATTCGCTTCCTCAAGCACCTCGAGCGCTGCCGCGTGCTGATCCATCTGGTGGACATCTGCCCGGTCGATGGTTCTGATCCGGCCGAAAATGCGGTGACCATCGTCCGGGAGCTGGAAAAATACAGCCCTGAGCTGGCGAGCAAGCCGCGCTGGCTGGTGTTCAACAAGATGGACCTGATCCTGGAAGAAGAGGCGCAGGAAGTGATGGATCGCGTCAAGACCGCCCTCAATCATGAAGGCCCTGTCTACGCCATCACCGCCATCAGCAAGGAAGGGACCAAGAAGGTCTGCTACGACATCCTGGACCTGCTGGACACCATGCCCCGTCAGCTGGCGGAAGATGCCAAAGACGCCATCGAGAAGGTGGAGTTCAAGTGGGACGACTACCACAAGAACCAGCTGGCCAAGGCTGAAGCCGATGCGCTGGCCGCCTCCAAGGCGTTTGATGAATCGCTGGACGACGACGAGTGGGACGACGAAGACGATGATGGCGTGGAAGTCATCTACGTGCGTGACTGACCCAGTTCCCGTGCGCGGTCGTGATACCGCCACCCGGTGCTGAAAAACCGGAGCCTTCCCAGGCTCCGGTTTTTTTATGGGGATCGACCGGATCACTATATAGATATATTTCTTATGTCACTTATTGCCTGCCAACCGCAACTGATTATACTGCGCACCTGAATGTAACCATGCCGAAACAATATGCTAACCAATTGCAATGAATTGATATGCGTATCTGCTTGCGTGCATTCTTATGGAAGGTTTGCCTGTATAAATATTTATGCTTGAAATGATCCATTAAAAGCTTGTTTGTGCATTTTATTGGGGTATTCTTGCGCCCGTTTTGCCGGGCGAGAGCATGGATATGCAGGTTTGCCTGGCTAAGGAAAAGTAACATTAAGGCTGTAGACCATGCTGGAAAAGACTCTGCAAGCACCTGCGCTCAATACCCGCCGCAACGTGCTGATGTTCCTGGTCCCGTCACTCATCGGGATCCTGCTGTTCATGACCCCCGTCATCTATGACGGAAACGTCACCATCCCCGTGGCCGTGCTGGCGAAGCTGGTACAGACGGTGTTTGCCGATTATCTGGTGGCCATGGTCAGCGCCATCATCACCACCACCATGCTGATGACGCTGGTAGCCTGGCTGTTCAAGCCGGCGATCCTGGTCAGACGTCCCTTCCTCAACAGCCTGTTCAACGTCTCCCCCTTCTGGGCCTGCGTGCGGGTATTGGGCGGCATCTTCGTGCTGCTGACCTTCTTCGAGGCAGGCCCGGCGGCCCTGCGTTCCGATGCGACCGGCGGCCTAGTGCTGCATGATCTGCTGCCGGTGCTGTTCTCCGTCTTCATCTTCGCCGGCCTGTTGCTGCCCTTGCTGCTCGATTTCGGTCTGCTGGAGTTTGTCGGCACCATGATGACCCGCATCATGCGCCCGGTGTTCCGTCTGCCCGGCCGCTCTGCGGTGGACTGTTTCGCCTCCTGGCTGGGGGATGGCAGTGTCGGCATCCTGCTGACCAGCAAACAGTACGAAGGCAAGTTCTACACCCAGCGGGAAGCGGCCGTCATCGGCACCACCTTCTCCGCCGTCTCCATCACCTTCTGCCTGGTGGTGATCTCCCAGGTTCGGCTGGAGCACATGTTCGTGCCCTTCTACCTGACCGTCTGCCTGGCCGGGGTGGTGGCCGCCATCGTGGTGCCGCGCCTGCCGCCGCTTTGCTGGAAGAAGGATGTCTACAGCGACGGTACTCCCCTGTGTCGCAAGCAGGAGTCGGTGCCGCACCAGCACAGCGTGCTGAGCTACGGCTATGAGCGGGCCCTGACCAAGGCCGAGGGCATGACCGACATGGGTGCAGTGGCACGGGAAGGGGTGAAGAACGCGCTGGACATGATCTTCGGCGTACTGCCGGTGGTGATGGCCATCGGCACCTGCGCCCTGATGCTGGCCGAGCACACCTCCATCTTCAACTGGCTGGGGGCCCCCTTCGTGCCCTTGCTGGAGCTGCTGCAACTGCCGGAGGCAGAAGCGGCCTCCAAGACCATCATGGTGGGCTTCGCCGACATGTTTATCCCGGCGGTGCTGGCTTCCACCATCGAGAGCGACATCACCCGCTTCGTGATCGCCGCCATGTCGGTCACCCAGCTCATCTACATGTCGGAAGTGGGCGCCCTGCTGCTGGGCAGCAAGATCCCGGTCAAGTTGTGGGAGCTGTTCGTGATCTTCCTGCTGCGTACCCTGATCACCCTGCCGGTCATCGCCGGGGTGGCGCACCTGCTGTTCTGATCCGGCTCGCGCCTTGTCACACGGTCAACTTCGGTTGGCCGTTTTTTATGGCCGGCATTAGACCAAAGTGAGTCTTTTACATGCCTTGTTTTTACATTAATGTAACAAGCTGCAAAAACACGCCAGCCGAGCAGTAGGCACGTCCAACCTATGTGGCCAGGAGTCACCCCATGACCTCACTGCTCAGCTACCGGGCCGGTCCCTGCGATCAGCCGCTGCTTCATCAGACCATAGGCGCCTACCTGCAACAGGTGGCGGAACGTTTCCCCGACCGGCCCGCAGTGGTGGTGCGCCACCAGCAGATCCGCTGGAACTACCGTGAATACCTGACCCAGATAGACAGATTGGCGCTGGGCCTGCTGGCGCTAGGGATCCGGCCGGGGGATCGGATCGGCATCTGGTCGCCGAACAACATCGAGTGGTGCCTGGTGCAATTTGCCACGGCCCGCATCGGGGCCATCATGGTCTGCATCAATCCCGCCTACCGCAACAACGAGTTAGCCTTTGCCATCAACAACGTGGGCTGTCGTGCCCTCATCTGCGCCAGTGCGTTCAAGGGCTGCGACTATCTCGCCATGCTGGGGGAGCTGGCACCCGAGCTGGCGCACTGCCTACCCGGCCGTCTCGTATCATCCCGGCTGCCGAGCCTGGAGATGGTGATCCGGCTCGGGGAGGAACAAAGCGTCGGCATGCTCAACTTCCCCGATGTGCTCTCGTTGGGCGATCAGCAGGACTCAGCCTGGCTGGTGCAGGTAGCGGCCACCCTCAAACCCGATGACGCCATCAACATCCAGTTCACCTCGGGCACCACGGGTAACCCCAAGGGGGCCACCCTCAGCCACAGCAACATCCTCAACAACGGCCGCCAGGTGGCACAAGGCATGGCGTTCAGCGAGCAGGACCGGCTCTGCATCCCGGTGCCGCTCTACCACTGTTTCGGCATGGTGCTTGGCAACCTGGCCAGCATCAGCGTGGGGGCCTGCGCCCTGTTTCCGGCCGAAGCCTTCGATCCGGTGGCCACCCTGCGGATGGTGAGCGAGGAGCGCTGCACCGCCTTGCACGGGGTGCCGACCATGTTCATCGCCGAGCTGGAGCTGACGGAGTTTGACCAGTTCGATCTCTCCTCCCTGCGCACCGGCATCATGGCCGGTGCCATCTGCCCAGAGCCCTTGATGCGCAAGGTGCAGACCCTGATGCACATGACCGAGGTGACCATCGCCTACGGCCAGACCGAGTGCAGTCCCATCAATCACATGACCGCCATCGATGCGCCGCTGGACAAGCGGGTCACCACGGTTGGCCGCGCCATCGGCCACACCGAGATCAAGCTGGTCGACCCCAGCGGAGAGATAGTCGCCATCGGCGAGCGGGGTGAGATCTGCTGTCGCAGCAACGGAGTGATGCAGGGTTACTGGCAGGATCCGGTCAAGACGGCGGAGACCATCGACCAGGAGGGGTGGCTGCACTCGGGGGACATCGGCATCATGGATGAAGAGGGCTATGTGCGGATTGTCGGGCGCAGCAAGGAGCTGATCATCCGCGGTGGCGAGAACATCTATCCGCGCGAGATCGAAGAGCGTCTGTACGATCATCCGGCGGTGCAGGATGCGGCGGTGTTCGGGGTCGACAGCGAGCGCTATGGCGAAGAGGTGTGCGCCTGGGTCAAGCTCAGACCCCGCCAGGAGGCCAGCGAGGAGGAGTTGAAACAGTTCCTGGCGGCCCGCATCGCCTATTTCAAGGTGCCCAGGTACATCCGGTTTGTGGAGGAGTACCCCATGACGGTGACCGGCAAGCTGCAAAAATTCAGGATGCGGGAGCTGATGAGTGACGAGCTGGCCCGCCAGCACGCCGAGGCGACGGGCTGAGGGGCGATGACAACGGAAAAAGGGCCTGCGGGCCCTTTGTCGTCAGCGTCCAAGCGGATGTGGTTGTGCCGGTGTGCGGGGGCACTGCACCAGCAGCATGTGGATGGTGAAGGTGCTGGTCTGGGGGAAGCTAGGGCGAAATCCCGTCACCGGATCAGCGGCCCCCATGCTCATCTGGTGAGTGGTGACGGTGCGCTTGCTTCGATCGACTTGCTGATAGCCGTGGGGGCAGCTCAAGAGCGCCTGTTGCTGGCACTCCTCTGGCGCGCCGCACTCGATCTGGAAGCGTTGCTGGGCGGGGTTGGCGGAGGGGAGTTCGCTGACGGTGGCGGGCGCCGGCAGCAGGGCGCAGCCGGACAGCAAGATGCTGCCCAGCAGCCATATTCTGGGTGACATAAGAGGCTCGTTCTTGGTGAGACAAGAGAAGGGCCGGCCAGGATTTGGGTTTCCCGTGCCGGCCGCGAGGCGCGGATCAGCGTGGCGTGATGCCCATGTCGACCGGACACTGGATGGTCAGGGAGTGCACCGTGTTGGCGACCCGATAGGGCTTGGCTGCCTTGTAGACCTTCTTATCGTCGTCGTAGCTGCCCCCCAGATACTGGGTGCTGTAGAGCGTCTGCTGGCGGCGATCGGTCTCCTTGTAGCCCTGCGGGCAGATCTGGTTGGCCTGCTGGAAGCAGGCCGTCATGCTGCTGCACTCGATGTAGAAGCCGCGCTGGCTGGCATCGGCCAGGTGCACCGGGGTGACGGTGGGGGCGGGAGGAGACAGCAGGGAGCAGCCGGACAGCGTCAGCGCGCCCAGCACAATGAGATGTTTTGACATAGATAACCTGAACAGTGTGGTGTGACAAAGAGTGAGGGGGAGTCTATTGCTCCCCCTTCGCTATAGGGGCACCGTTATAACCAGCCGGGGGCGCTCAGGCCAGCCCGCAAATGTAAGAAAATATGACCCGCCCTAGGCCAGTGTGGCCAGCAGGGCGGCTTCATCCACGGGATCCAGCTGTTCTGGGGCGAGGAATCTCTCTGCATAATCGCGCCAGATGCCGCTGCTGACAAACAGGGTAAACAGGGCGGGATCGATATGCTGCTCGCGCACCATGCTCTGCATGATGGCCAGCGACTGGGAGACCGTCTTGCCCGATTTGTAGGGGCGATCGCTGGCGGTCAGCGCCTCGAAGATGTCGGCGATGGCCATGATGCGGGCGGGGATGCTCATCTGGCTGCCCAGCAGCTGGCGCGGATAGCCCTTGCCGTCCATCCGCTCGTGGTGGCCGCCGGCAATCTCGGGCACGCTGCGCAGATGGCGGGGGAAGGGGAGGCGTTCGAGCATGCGGATGGTCTGGATGATGTGCTCGTTGATCTTGTAGCGCTCCTCCTCGGTAAGGGTGCCGCGACCGATGGCGAGGTTGTAACGCTCGCCCCGGTTGTAGAGGTGAGTGGGCACTCGCACCTTGAAGCCCCAGGGGTTGAGTTCGTCCAGTTGATCGTGAGCGGGGCGGGGGATGAGGTGGGCGGCCTTGTCCGCCAGCAGGGGTTCGACGCAGGGCAGCAGCGCGGCCGGTTCGTTCTGGCGCAGCTTGAGCTCCTCCCGGCTGATGCCGAGTCGATCGTCCAGGGTGCGCAGCCAGGTGCGGCTGGCGATGGCATCCAGCCTGGCCAGCTTCTCTGGCGCCATCCATTCACCACCGAGGTTGCACTCGGCGACGAAGGCGAACTCCTGATCCAGGGTGCTCCAGAGCGGAGCCACCTCGCTCCTGGCCGCTTCCCGTTCGGACGCCGGCAGGCGGGCCGCCAGCGCCTCGATGTAGCCGTCGCGCTTGAGCACCTCGAAGCGGGTGCGGATCTCGTGGATCCGGTCGTAGAGGGTCTCCAGCTTGGTGGCCTTGTCCACCACGAACTCGGGGGTGGTCACCTTGCCACAGTCGTGCAGCCAGCTGGCGATATGGATGGCCTCCCACTCCTCCTCGTTGAGCCGAAACTCGGCGAACGGCCCCTGCTGCTGGGCGCAGGCGGCCTCGGTCAGCATCCGGGTCAGCTCCGGCACCCGCTGGCAGTGGCCGCCGGTGTAGGGGCTCTTGGCGTCGATGGCGCCGGCCATCAGCTCGATGAAGGATTCCAGCAGCTGTTTCTGCTCCTCCAGCAGGCGCTGGTTCTCGATGGCGGAGGCCGAAGTGCCCGCCAGCGCCTCGATCAGGCTGATGCGCGAGGCCAGCTCGCGGGCCGGGCAGTCAGGCAGGATCAGCAGCAGGCAGCCGCTCAGCTCCTGGCGATGGTTGCGCAGCGGCTCGGCCACCAGCTGGCAGGGGCCGGGGAAGGGGCCCCAGTCAGCCAGATACTGCTGCCAGCCGCTCTGGTCGATGGCGAGGCTGAGTCGCTCGCCCCGGGCCAGCTCGCCAAACAGGGCCTGCTGCCAGTGGGTCTGATCGGCCGGCAGCGGCGCTTGGCGCCACAGTGCCTGTACCGCCACCATGCCCCGCTCCTGGGCCAGGTAGAGGCAGCCCCCTTCGGCCTGCACCGCGGCGATGGTCTCGTGCAGGATGCGGCTGAGCAGGGAGTCGAAGCGGTGTTCGGCCGCCAGCGCCCGCCCCATGTTCATGAAGTTGCCGAGGGTCAGCCGCATGCCAGACATGGTGCGGGCCAGATCGTCGATCTCGCGGATGGCCGACTCGGGGACCCGGCTCTCGCCAAAATCGAAGTGCTGGATCCGCTCCGCCTCCTTGGTGAGCGCCAGCAGCGGGGTGGCGGTGCGCCGCGAGACCAGCCAGATCACCGGCAGCAGCAGCAGCAGGCCCGCCAGTGCCCAGCCCAGGTTGACCAGGGCTTCGTCTCGGGCCTGCTGATAGAGCAGGTCGGCCGAGACCAGCAGGGCGATGTGGAAGGGGGAGTCGGTCCCGAGGGGAGCGAGGTTGACCAGCCAGTCGCTGCCATCGGCGGCGGTCAGGTTGAGCTCCGCCGGCTCGCTCAACAGGGTGGGCTGGCTGATGATCCGCTGCTGCAGATCCGGCAGGGCCGGGTGGGGCAGGGTCGCCAGCATGGGCAGCTGGCTCAGCTGCTCGAAGCTGGGCAGGTGTCTGGGGTCGGCGGCCAGCAGGGTGGCGTACTCGTCGAACAGGATCACCTGGCTCTGGGCGGGCAACTGCAGCTTGCCGATCAGGGCCGACAGCCCCTCGACGCTGGTGTCGAGCCCGATCACGGCGCGCCGATCGTCGCTCTCCACCGCCAGCGTCATGCCCGGCTCCTTGGTGGTGAAGAACAGATAGGGGCTGGTGGTGGCGATCCCCGCGCGCCAGCGGGCTTGCTTGTACCAGTCGCGGCTGCGGGGATCGTAGCGGTAGTTCGGCATGGCACGGCGCTCGAGCAGGGCCAGCCGTTGATCGAAATAGAGAAATTCCCCCTTGCCCTGGCTGAGGCTCTGCACTAGCAGGGTACTGGTGGCCGGGACGCCCCCCAGCTGGGCTCTGGCCCGCTCGGTCAGCTTGCGCACCAGAAAGAAGTCGCCATCCTCGTAGCCGGCATAGACGGCCCCATAGCTGGGGCTGTTGGCCAGCACCTCCGCCAGTTGCGGCAGGTAGGCCAGGCGTTCGGTCAAGGTGGTCATGGCGGCCAGCTGGCCGCTGCGCAACAGGCTGAGGGACATGCGGGCCGGTCGCTCGTTCAGTTGCAGGGCGAGGGCCAGCTGCTGGCGATACTGCAGGAAGTTCTGTCGCTCGTGCTCCAGTCCCTGGCGCGCCCCTTGCTGGAACTGCAAGGCGATGAGGGCGCTGCCGAGCAGGGTGAACAGCAGGATGAAGAGGGTGGCGATATGCACGTAGAAGGGTTTACGACCTGGCCTGGCAGTTGTCATGGACACATCCTTGTCACACGGGCGATTGCAGAGACGATCAGCTTGCAGTGTGCCAACAGGATGACAGAAAACACAATAACCCATTCATGGATATCGGGATGTGGCTGACGGAAACGGCGCCTGCCGGAGCTCTCGGTGCTCGCTCTGGCCAATTTTGCCGGCTGATCACGTGATTCATTCAGGTATCCCGTGCTACATTGCCCCACTTGTTACTGGTCTGTGAATCAATGGAGTGACCCATGTCTGCCATCCCCTATTCCGTACTCGATCTGGTGCCCGTGGCCGAAGGCTCCCAGCCGGCCGAGTCGTTTCGCCGCTCGCTGGACCTGGCCCGTCATGCCGAACGCCTGGGCTATTGCCGCTACTGGCTGGCCGAGCACCACAACATGCCGGGCATCGCCAGCGCCGCCACCTCGGTACTGATCGGTCATCTGGCCGGCGGTACCAATACCCTGCGGATCGGGGCCGGCGGCATCATGCTGCCGAACCACTCGCCGCTGGTCATCGCCGAGCAGTTCGGCACCCTGGCGTCGCTCTATCCGGATCGCATCGATCTCGGGCTTGGCCGTGCGCCGGGCACCGATCAGCGCACCATGCGGGCGCTCAGACGCCAGCGCAGCGGCGAGGTGGATGACTTCCCGGCCGATGTGCGCGAGCTGATGGATTACTTTGGCGACGAGGTGGGGGCGGTGCAGGCGGTACCGGGGCAGGGGCTGCATCTGCCCATCTGGCTGCTGGGTTCGAGCCTCTACAGCGCCCAGCTGGCGGCGGCCATGGGGCTGCCGTTCGGCTTTGCCTCGCACTTCGCCCCCGCCATGCTGCTGCAGGCGCTTGAGATCTATCGCGCCCAGTATCGCCCCTCCGCCCGCTGGCCCAAGCCCCATGCGGTGGTCTGCATCAACATGATCGCCGCCGACAGCGAGCGGGAGGCACGCTTCCAGTTCACCACCCTGCAGCAGCAGTTCCTGCGCCTGCATCGAGGCAACGCAGGCAAGCTGCCGGCCCCTGTCATCGAGCTGGGGGAAGAGTGGTCGGAGCGCGAGCTGCTGGCCATGGAGCAGACCCTGGCCCGTTCGCTGGTGGGCAATCCGGACCAGATACGTCACGGCCTCAAGGCGCTGCTGGCGGAAACCCGGGCCGACGAGCTGATGTTCAACGGCCCCATCGTCGATCATCAGGCTCGCCTGCGCTCTTTCGAGATTGCCGCCGAGTTGATGCAGACGCTATAAGCTCGCCTGCCCGATACCAAGGCGCTATCTTGCACAAAGTGCCACCTCTGTCGCCCTGCTGTCAGGTGATCGAAAGGGGGGCGTCGTGGGGAGGAATAGCTGAGTTTTTGAGCACGCTCTTTTATCTAATGTACTGAATCCAAAGGAAAGTCAGGTTGGTGTCAGGGCGCTGTCGTGGCCCATGGCACCCGCCGGCCCCTATGCTGGCCCCGTCAATCAACCACAAGGAGTTCGAGATGATCGTCAGGAAGTTGAGATTGCAGCGGGGCTGGTCACAGGAGCAGTTGGCCGCCTTTACCGGCCTGAGCGTTCGCACCATACAGCGGATCGAGCAGGGTCAGCAGCCCGGACTGGAATCCCTCAAGGCCCTGGCCGCCGTCTTTGAGCTCGAAGTGGCGCAACTTGACGGTACAAGCCAACAGGAGCACGAGATGAGAGGGAGTGACACGATGGAACGGGATGAGATACGGGTATCGGTAGAGGAGCGGGCCGCCATGCGTTATGTGGAGGGGCTCAAGGGCTTCTATTACCACATCGCCAGCTACCTGCTGGTGATTTGCGGGCTGTTTGTCATCAACTACCTGAGCAACCCGGGCTATATCTGGGCCTGGTGGCCAGCGCTGGGCTGGGGGCTGGGATTGATCTCCCATGCCATCAACCTGTTCCAGCCGTTCAAGCTGTTCGGGCCCGAGTGGGAGCGGCAACAGATCGAGAAGCGGTTGGGGCGCAAGCTGTAATATTAAAAGTGTTCTACCAACTAATTTAAATTTTGGAACCTCAAGTCTGAGGTTCCTCTCAATATCGACTAGCTATTTTTATAATTTTTGCATTTTTAATTAAGCGTTTAGCAAGTTTTTTAATATTTACTTTATCTGCCGGAAATTAAATCCCCATGACAAGTGTAATTATATTTTATAGTTTATCTTAAAGGAGAGGATATGTCTTTTATAGAAATTGTTGTTGGCACTCCTGCATGGGTTTGGGTTTTATTTGTCTTTTTGATGGCAAATGGGATCAGAGCATTAAATGATCGGGTGATCGAAATTAAGAGTTTGTTCATTATGCCACTGGTCTTTCTCTTGTGGGGAGGTGTCAGTGTAAGTTATGAGCTAACTTTCTTTTTCTGGGGGGGGACAGCTATGCTGTGGGGGCTGTTGATCGGTTTTGGTTTTGGCTGGCGTGTCTTGAGTCGTGGCCCACAGTTAAAAAGCAAAGAGGGAAGTGATTTAATTATCTGGCCTGGTACTTCATGGCCTATTATATTCATGATTATTGCTTTTATTACAAATTATACTTTTAATATTTGTGTTAATATAAGTCCAGAGTTAAGGGCTGTGTTGTCTTTCAACATTTTATTTGGCTTTTTAAGTGGTCTGAACAGTGGTGTGATTTGGGGGAAGATATTGAATTTATATTTAACGTTTAAACATGGAAAAGCAAATTTTTAATTACATCCATATCAACTGTCATGTGTTGTACTGTCATCTATATATAGTAGCTTGGGCAGTTATCAATTTATTTTAATTGGTATTATTGAGCTGCATCTATATATGAAATAGAAAGCCCGATACACTGTCGGGCTTGTTACTAAAAAATATGGCTTTATTACTCGAACTACACACTGAGCAAACTTATTTGGCGTAAGTGGGACAGGGGGTGGCGATCAGGGCGTCATCTTCATATCGCCACAGGGTGAGGCTGTTGCCCCAGACACAGCCGGTGTCCAGTGCCTTGATGTCCTGCTTGCCGGTGTTGCCCATCAGGGCAGCCCAGTGGCCGAACACCAGGATGGGGTCATCCACATGGTGCTCGCGCTGCTCGAACCAGGGGCGCAGGCCCGGGGTCGATTCCTTGGGGCCCTTCTTGCATCTGAAGTCGAGCCGGCCGTCGAAATAGCAGAAGCGCATCCGGGTGAAGGTGTTGATGATGTAGCGGTAGCGCTCGATCCCGACCAGATCGTCCTGCCAGCCATCCGGCTGATCGCCATACATGTTGTGTAGCAGCCACTGGTATTGATCGCCGCGCAGCAGGCTCTCCACCTCGCGGGCGCAGTTGCGGGCGGTGCGGGCGTCCCACGCCGGGGAGATGCCGGCATGCACCATCATGATGGGCAGGTCGGGGTGCTCCGCCAGCAGCGGACGGTGGCGCAGCCACTCCAGCAGCTCGTCCCGATCCGGTGCCTCCATCAGCTCCTGCAGCTTGTCCTTCTTCTTGAGCGGGGCGACGCCATCGGCGACCGCCAGCAGGTGCAGATCGTGGTTGCCGAGCACGGTGACGGCCCGGTTGCCCAGCCCCTTGACGAAGCGCAGGGTATTGAGAGAGTCCGGGCCGCGGGCGACCAGATCGCCGCACAGCCAGAGCACGTCGTTAGCGGGATCGAACTCGGCCAGATCCAGCAGACGGCGCAAATCGTCGTAACAGCCCTGGATATCGCCAACAAAACAGTTCGCCATGAAACCTCAGTTGATAATGTGGGGGACGGCCAGCGTAAAGGGCGCGATGGGCGCCTCGAATTGCTGCCCCGACTCGTCTTGCAGGGTATAACTCCCTTCCATCACCCCGAGCGGGGTGGCCAGCGGCACGCCGCTCTGATAGCGGAAGGTCTCTCCCTCTGCAATCACCGGCTGCTCGCCGACCACGCCGGGGCCTTCGACTTCCAGCATCTTGCCATTGGCATCGGTGATGAGCCAGCGCCGGTGCAGCAGCTGCGCCGGGCCCGGCCCCAGGTTCTCGATCTCGATGAGATAGTGGAACTGGTAAGGGTCTTTGGAATCCGCCACATAACGGGGGTATGGGCGGATCACGATGTGCGGAGTGGCCACGGGATCAGGCCTGTTGCTGATCCGCCAGCCAGTTGGCGATCATGACGAACTGCTCGAGGGAGAGATTCTCCGGGCGCAGGTTGCCATCGATACCAAGCTCGGTCAGCTGGGCGTCCGTGATGAAGTTGGAGAAGCTGTTGCGAATGGTCTTGCGACGCTGGCCGAAGCCCTCGGTGCAGACCCGGTTCAGGCAACGAATGTCTTTCGCGACGATGGTCGGGTTCTTGTGCGGGATCAGACGCACCACGGCGGAATCCACCTTCGGTGCCGGCTTGAAGGCGCCAGGGCCCACTTCCAGCACAGGCACTACCTGACAGTAGTACTGGGTCATCACGCTCAGCCGGCCATAAGCCTTGCTGCCAGGGCCGGCTGCCAGACGCAGGACCACTTCCTTTTGCAGCATGAAGTGCATGTCCTCTACCCGGTCGGCGAACTCGCACAGGTGGAAGATGAGCGGGGTGGAGATGTTGTAGGGCAGGTTGCCGAAGATGCGCAGCGGCCCCTTGCCTTCCCCCATCAGGGTACCGAAGTCGAAGCGCATGGCATCGGCTTCGATGACGGTCAGCTTCTCCTTGAGAGTCGGGTGCTCGCGCAGGCGCGCGGCCAGATCCCGGTCCAGCTCGACCACGGTCATCTTGTCCATCTGGGAGGCGACCGGCTCGGTCAGCGCGGCCAGACCCGGGCCGATCTCCACCAGGTTCTGACCCGGCTGCGGATTGATGGCGGCCACGATCTGATCGATCACGTAGCGATCGTGCAAGAAGTTCTGACCGAAACGCTTACGGGCGGTGTGGCCCATGTGCACCTTGTTGCTCTGCACCTTACTGCTCATATCTTTTTTTCTCTACCATCTTGATGGCGTGGTTGATCGCGGTGATCAGGCTGCCCGAGTCGGCGAGGCCCTTGCCTGCCAGATCCAGTGCGGTGCCGTGATCCACCGAAGTGCGGATGAAAGGAAGTCCAAGGGTGATATTGACCGAACTGCCGAAGCCCTTGTATTTGAGCACGGGCAGCCCCTGGTCGTGGTACATGGCGAGTACCGCATCCGCATCCTTGAGGTATTTGTCCTGGAACAGGGTATCGGCCGGCAACGGGCCGACCAGATCGATCCCCTCCTGGCGAAGGCCTGCCAGGGCGGGTTCGATCACGTCAATCTCTTCACGGCCGAGATGGCCGCCTTCCCCGGCGTGGGGATTGAGGCCGCAGACGTAAATGCGTGGCTTGGCGATGCCGAATTTGCTCTTGAGATCCGCATCCAGGATGCGGATCACCTTGCCGAGCCGATCCTCGGTGATGGCCATCGCCACATAGGCCAGCGGAATGTGGGTGGTCGCCAGCGCGACCCGCAGTCCCTCGGTTGCCAGCAGCATCACCACGTCGGCGGTGCCCGACTGCTGGGCGAAGAACTCGGTGTGACCGCTGAACGAGACGCCAGCCTGGTTGATGATCCCCTTGTGCACCGGCCCGGTCACCACGGCGGCAAACTCGCCGCTCATATTGCCGTCGCAGGCGCGCTGCAGGGTGGCCAGCACGTAGGCACCGTTGCCCTCGTCGAGCATGCCCGGCACCACGGCGGCGCCGAGGGGAACCGGACAGACGGTGAGGGTGCCCGCCCGCTGGGGGCGGGCAGGCTGGTCGGCATCATAGGGCTGCAACTCGACGGGCAGCCCCAGCAGGGCGGCCCGCTCGCGCAGCAGCGCCGGATCGGCGATCACCACCAACTGGTGCGGCCACTCCTGCTGGGCAATCTGCAGCACCAGATCCGGGCCGATCCCGGCCGGTTCACCCGGGGTGATGGCGAGACGACGACAACTCATCAGCTGCCGGCGCCTTCGATCTGGATGTAGGCCTCGTCACGCAGCTCGTCCAGCCAGGCCTGGGACTCTTCGGTGAAGCGACGGTTGTAAATCAGCTGATAGGCGCGCTGCTCCTGGGCCTTGTTGGTGGCATCCTGGCTGCGGCGCTCTTCCAGCTGGACGATGTGCCAGCCGTGGGTGGTGCGGAAGGGTTCGCTGATCTGGCCCGGTTGCAGGCGGTTGACCATGTCGCGGAACTCCGGCACATAGACGTTGGGATCGGACCAGCCCAGTTCGCCACCCTGCACCGCAGAACCCGGATCCTCGGAGTACTTCTCTGCCAGGCTGGCGAAGCTGGCCTTGCCGCTCTTGATGTCGTGCAGGATGCCGTCCAGCATGCCCTTGGCTTTTTCTTCGCTCAGGATGATGGAGGGCTTGATCAGAATGTGACGGGCGCGCACTTCGGTCTGCACGACCTGCTGCTGGCCCTTGGTATCGAACACCTTGATGATGTGCAGGCCGGCACCGGAACGCAGCGGGCCAACGATGTCGCCCTTCTTGGTGCCTTGCACCGCCTCGGCCATCAGGGTCGGCATCTCTTGCGGGCTCATCCAGCCCCAGTCACCCCCTTCCAGCGCCTTGGGTCCGCTGCTCTCGGCAATGGCCATCTTGCGGAAGTCGGCACCCTGCTTGAGGGCGGCCAGGATGCGTTCAATCTTGCTCTTGGCGGCGTTGAGCTGCTCGGCGCTTGGGTTGTCCGGCAGGGCAACCTGGATGTGGCCGACATGGTATTGCTGCTGTTGCTGACCCTGCTTGGCGAGGATGTCGACCACCTGCTTCACCTCCTGCTCGGAGATGTTGATGCGGCGGCGCACCTGATTGCGGCGCACCTCGTTCATCAGGATCTCGCGGCGTACCTCTTCCCGATACTGGGCATAGGTCAGCCCTTCACGGGCCAGCTGGGCTCGCAGCTGATCCTGGGTCATCTTGTTGTCGGCGGCGATGCTCTGGATAGCCTGCTCCAGCTGGGTATCGCTGATCTTGAGGCCCTGACGATCCGCCAGTTGCAGCTGCAGGCTCTCCTGGATCAGCCGATCCAGCGCCTGTTTGCGCAGGGTGGCGTCATCGGGCAGGGACTGGCCGCTCTCCTGGGCAGAAGCTTTCACCTTCTGCACCAGGGCTTCCTGCTGGCTGGCCAGCACCACGTCCTTGTTGACCACGGCAAGCACCTTGTCCATCAGTTCGGGGGCGGCGAAGGCACCCTGGCTCATGGCTCCGAACAGGCCTGCAGTCAGCAGGGAAATCAACGTCTTCTTCATATCCATCTCTCAAGGCGTTTGCCAGACCGCTTATTGGTCTCGCAGGTTAAACGGACGAATGTAAGGCAGTGCTTCGGTGTCCAGGGAGGTGCCCTTGGAGCCGGTACCCACGCTACCCAATCCTTTCATTTCAAACTGAATGCCCAGACTGCGCTCCGAGGTCGGACGCATGGTCACGTTGTCCGGAGTGTTGACCCACTCCAGGTTGAAGTTGATGCTCCAGCAGCAGGAGTCGTACTTCAGGCCTACCTTGCGATCAGACTTCACGCTCTGATTCAGCTCCTGATAGTAACCCCCGTACAGGTGCCACTGGTCGTTGAGCGGGGTAGTCAACAGCAGGCCGATCTGGTTGAGGTCGGTTACCTGTCCCTTGTTTTCAAGGTCGTAGTTGGCATCGCGCACGAAGCGATGGTTCAGCTGGCTGATCAGCTTCTCGCGGCGATACTCGATGGCGCTGTTGGCGGAGCTGAGCCGGCTCTGGTCCACATCATATTGCGCGCCGGCATGGGCAAACCACTGCTCGTTGATCTTGGCATCCCCCTCGAAAGAGAGCGGGGAGCGGGTGTTGGTGTTCAGGGTCTCGCTGGGATAGAGCTTGACCCTGGGCGCAACAAAATCGAAAGCTTGGGCAACGGCCAGCCGAATTCGTTCATCACCGGCCTCATCATATACCCGGCTGGTGAGGCCGATGGAGACTCTGTTGGAATCGCTGATGCGATCCAGACCGGCGTAGCGGCGGTCGCTGAACAGGCTGTAGTAGTCCTGGCGCATGCCGGTGGAGTCATAGACGCCTATGTTGTCCTGGTTCTTGTAGGGCACATAGAGGTACTGGAACTCTGGCTCCAAGGTCTGGTTGGCATCGCCGCCGAACCAGTTCTGGTTGCGCTCGAAGGTCATGCCGCCCTTGAGGCGGAAGGAGGGCAGGGTGCGGGTGATGATCCCTTCGTCCAGAGTGACTCCGTTGCCACCTTCAGCAGTGAAATTTTTGACGAAGGTCTGGCTCATGTTGTCCGGCACTTCCTGATCGTAACGGGTGTACATCAGCTTGTACTGGCTGTCGAGGTAGTAGCCTGCCTCGTTGATGAGCGGCATGGTCAGGGTCGGGGCCGTGTAGACCCGGGTGCCGGTGTAGGCACCGCCCTGGTTCTGGGCGATGGCCTGGGCGTTGTTGTAGCCGAACTTGGTGATCTCGGTGTTCCAGGCCAGATCGTACCAGCTGCCTTGCTGGTAATAGTTGTGGTCGATGCGCGGCATCAACTCGTGGGGCTGCTGGGCGCTGGCCAGCAGGATCTGGTAGGTGCGCACCTCGGTGTTGATGTTCCAGTTGGGCTGGAAGTAACCGGCCATCAGGGACTGCTGCAACTGGTTCTCGACCTGAGTGCCCACCTTGGGGGAGAAGTCGTTGAAGTAGTTGTAATCCCGGTCCCGCACCTTGGTGTAGTCGAGCGACACCCGCATGGCGTTGTCGGCAAACAGCGAGGTGTGGTTGGCGTTGAGCAGGTAGCGGTGACCGTCAGACATGGCCTGGTTGAGGCTCGGGGTCTCGTCGTACTGCTTGTCGTTGGCCAGGTTCTCGAAATAGAGGCTGCCGACATGGGCCGGATCCGGCATGTAGCGGAACTCGACCTGCTCCATCAGGCCCCGTCTGTCCATGAAGCGGGAGGTGATGGTGGCATCGTAGTTCGGGGCTATGTTCCAGTAGAACGGCTGGGTGATGTCCATGCCGTTCTTGGAGCTCTGGGTATAACCCGGGTAGAGCAGGCCCGTCTTGCGTTCATCCTTGATCGGGAAGTTGATGTACGGGAAGTAGAACACCGGGTAGTCGTAGAGCCAGAGACTGGCGTTCCAGGCCTCCCCGAACACCTCGGTCTGATCGATGTCGATGCTGCCCGCCTTCAGGGTCCACACTTCCTGACCCGGCGGGCAGGTGGTGTACTGGGCCCCTTCCAGGGTGATGTTCTGGTTGTTGTTGGTCATGGTGACCCGGTCGGCTGAGCCGCGCACCGGCGAGCCATGCACCTGATACTTGCCCTCTTCCAGCTCGGAGTTCTTGGTATCCAGGTTGGATTTCAGGGTCTTGTCGCTGGTGACCGTGATCTGGCCATCGTTGTAGTAGATGTTACCGATGGCGATGACGTCCCGGCTCTTCTGATCGAGCTCGGCATAGTCGGAATCGAACTTGCGCACGCCCTGGCGCACCTTGACGTCGCCCTGGTAGACGGCGGTGCCGCCCTGCTTGGCTTCGAGCCGATCGGCATCCACTTCCACGGGTTGGGCGTTGGCGTCCTTGCCGGGTGCCAGCTTCTCAATCTTGGGGACATAGTCATAGCAGAGCCCGTCCAGGATCCCGGTGGCGGGCGGCGGCGTCAGCGGCGCCGCCTGCACGATGGCCGGGGTCAGGGCTGGAACAAGGCTGATGGTCAGGGCGATGGGATAGGAGTATCCCAGTGTCCGTTTTGTCATGTGAAAGACTCGCGCAATCCGTGGTAGCTACGGCTGATTCAAGACATGCATTTTACGACAGGATTCATCGAGTTGACATTGCATGTCATTGCTTTATGTTAGCCGGCAATGATAAAGCATTATTGCGGCCAGGGCTAACAGCCAAGTGCTGCTTTCCAATTTGGTCCCCGACTTATGCACGATCGCGATTCCCTCTTGTTGCACTGGGCGCGCCGGATTTCCGGTGATGCCAGCCTGCAGTTGACCCTCATTTCCGGTGACGCCAGTTTTCGCCGCTACCACCGTGGCGGTGGCCTGATCTGGGTGGATGCCAATCCTAAAACCGAAAAAAATCATGAGTTTGTCCGCAATGCCTCGGCCCTGCATGCCGGTGGTCTGCTGGCCCCCGAGGTGCGGGCGGTGGACTATGAGCAGGGGCTGCTGGCGGTGACCGATCTGGGGGACACCCAGCTTATCGGCTGCCTGAACGCAGACAACGTGCTGGCCTGGTACGGCAAGGCCATCGCGCTGCTGCCCCGTCTCGGCGCTGTTGAACTGGACCTCGAGCCTTTTGATGCCGCCTTTATGGCGCGGGAGAACAGCATTTTCCCCGAGTGGCTGCTGGGTCACCATCTGCAACTGACCCTGAGCGATGAAGAGCAGCAGTTGCTGGCTGAGACCTTTTCTTGCCTCACCGAGAACAACCTGGCCCAGCCGCAGGGGGTGATGCACCGGGATTTTCACAGCCGCAACCTGATGGTGTGCGGCGGCGAGACTCCGGCCGACAGCCGGCTGGCGGTCATCGACTTCCAGGACATGGTCATAGGCCCGCTCAGCTATGACCTGGTCTCGCTGCTGAAAGACTGCTACGTGCGCTGGCCGGACGCGGTGATCGAACAGGGCATGCGGCTCGGGTTTGACACCTTGCAGCAGGCCAAGCTGCTGAGCGAGCTCGATTACGCCGCGTTTCGTCGTGCCGCCGACCTGACCGGCATGCAGCGCCACCTCAAGGCGGCGGGTATCTTCACCCGTCTCTACCACCGCGATGGCAAGTCCGGTTACCTCAAGGACATTCCCCGCACCCTCGGCTATGTGGTGGATGTCTGCCATAGCCATGGCGCGAGCTACCCGGTGCTGGCCCGCTTCGGCCAGTGGCTGGCGCAGGTGGTGCTGCCCGGGCTGGCCCGCACCGGAGTGGCGTCATGAAGGCGATGATCCTGGCCGCCGGTCGCGGCGAGCGGATGCGCCCGCTCACCGACAGCCTGCCCAAGCCGCTGCTGGCGGTGGGGGGCAAGCCGCTCATCGTGCACCATATCGACAAGCTCAGGGATGCCGGTGTGACCGACCTGGTCATCAACCACGCCTGGCTCGGCCACAAGCTGGTAGAGGCCCTCGGCGATGGCCGTCAGTTCGGAGTCGACATTCAATGGTCGGCGGAGGAGAGCGCGCTGGAGACCGCCGGCGGCATCGTGCAGGCGTTGCCGCTGCTGGGGGCTGAGCCGTTTCTGGTGATCAACGGCGATACCTGGCTCGATCTGGACTATCGCACCCTGGTGACCCAGCCGCTGGGCACGGATCTGGCCCACCTCTGGCTGGTGCCCAACCCGCCGCAGCATCCGGCGGGGGACTTTGCGCTGCAGGCGGGCAAGGTGGTCGATAGCCCGGCGCTGACCTTCAGCGGAGTCGGGCTCTATGATCCCGCCGCCTTTGCCGGACTCACGCCGGGGGCGCGCAAGCTGGCGCCGCTGCTGCGAGAGCGGATGGCGCAGGGCCGGGTGGGCGGCAGCCTGCTGGCCGGCGAGTGGCGCGACATCGGCACGGCAGCACGGCTGCAGGCGCTGGACGATCAGTTGCAAGGACGCACTCATTAATTTCACGAGGTCTTGAACCATGCGTATTTGGGGTAAGGTGCTTGGCGCCTTCTTCGGTTTTCTGCTCGGCAACATCTTCGGTGCCCTGCTTGGCCTCTGGATCGGCCACCGTTTCGACCGTGGCATGGGCTTGAATTTTCGCCGCGCGCCCACCCAGCAGCAACAGGCGGTCTTCTTCCACGCCACTTTCGCCGTCATGGGCCACATCGCCAAGGCGAGCGGCCAGGTCACCGAGCAGGAGATCCGGGTCGCCTCCAACCTGATGGATCGGATGCGGCTGGCAGGCGAGCAGCGGGCTCGCGCCCAGGAGTCGTTCCGCCAGGGCAAGGAGGCGGACTTCCCGCTGCGGGAGACCCTGGCCGAGTTTCGCCGTGCCAGCCAGGGCCAGCGCGATATCCTGCGCTTCTTCCTCGAGGTGCAGCTGCAAGCCGCCTTTGCCGATGGCAAGGTCGAGGCCAACGAGCGCGCCATCCTGCACACCATCGCCGACGAGCTGGGTTTCAGCCGCATCGAGCTGGCCCGTATTCTGGCGATGGCCGAGGCGCAGATGAACTTCTTCAACCGGGCGCACGGTGGCCAGTATCAGGATGGCGGGCACGGCGGGCAGCAGTATCGGCAGGAGGCCCCCTCCCGTGATCGACTCAAGGATGCCTACCAGCTGCTGGGGGTGAGCGAGAGCGACAGCGATCAGGAGATCAAGCGCGCCTACCGCAAGGAGATGAGCAAGCATCACCCGGACAAGCTGGCCGCCAAGGGCTTGCCGCCGGAGATGATGGAGATGGCCAAGGAGAAGACCCAGGAGATCCAGCAGGCCTGGGAGTGGATCCGCGAGGCGCGCGGCATTCGCTGAGCGCCCCTTCATCAGCCATAAAAAATGCCCGTCGCTGACGGGCATTTTTGTTTGCGCTGTGTTTGTGCATCGCGGCTTAGTGGCTGTCGACCCAGACGAACTTGAGCACGAACAGCAGGGCCACCACCAGCACGCAGGGGTTGATCTCGCGCCAGCGGCCGGTGCCTGCCTTCATCACGCAGTAGGAGATGAAGCCCACGGCGATCCCCTCGGTGATGGAGAAGCTGAACGGCATCATGACGGCGGTCATGAAGGCCGGCACTGCTTCGGTCAGGTCTTCCCACTTCACCCGGGTCAGCTCGGAGCACATCAGCACGCCCACGTAGATGAGGGCGCCGGCTGCGGAGTAGGCAGGCACCATGGCAGCCACCGGAGAGAAGAAGATCGCCAGCAGGAACAGCAGGCCGACCACGATGGCCGTGAGGCCGGTACGGCCGCCGACGGCGACGCCGGAGCTGCTCTCGATGAAGGCGGTGACCGAGGAGGTGCCCATGAAGGCGCCGCCGACGGAGCTGGCGCTATCCACCAGCAGGGCTTGCTTCATGCGCGGGAAGTGACCCTTGTCATCGGCCAGCTTGGCACGGTTGGTTACACCGATCAGGGTGCCGGAGGAGTCGAACAGGTTGACCAGCATGAAGGAGAAGATGATCCCGGCCAGGCTGATGTCGAGCGAGCCCATCAGGTCCAGCTGGCCAAACACCGGCTCAATGCTGGGGGGCATGGAGACGAAGCCCTTGAAGGTGACATCGCCAAACAGCCAGCCCAGGGTGGTGGTTACCACGATGGCGATCAGCACCGCGGAGTGGACGCCGCGGGCGGAGAAGATGCAGATCAGGAAGAAGCCGAGCAGCCCCAGCAGGCAGGGCAGGGAGGTCAGGTTACCCACCGTCACCATGGTAGCGGGGCTGGCGACCACGATGCCGGCGTTGTGCAGGCCGAGCAGGGCGATCAGCAGACCGATGCCGGCGGTGATACCGACCCGCAGGGTGAGCGGAATGTTGGCGATGAGCCAGTAGCGCACCCGCAGCAGGGTGAGGATCAGCAGGCCCATGGCACCCCAGAAGATGGTGCCCATGCCCACTTGCCAGGAGTAGCCCATGCCGGCCACCACCACGAAGGCGAAGAAGGCGTTGAGGCCCATGGCCGGTGCCAGCGCGATGGGCAGGTTGGCCAAGAGGCCCATCAGGATGCTGCCGATGCCGGCGATGAGGCAGGTGGTGACGAACACGGCCTGGGTGTCCATGCCGGCCGCAGAGAGGATCTGCGGGTTGACGAAGACGATGTAGACCATGGTCAGGAAGGTGGTGATGCCGGCGATCACTTCGGTGCGGGCGTTGGTGCCATGGCCCTTCAGGGCAAACAGACGCTCAAGCAATCCTTGCCCGGCGGCCTGTGCGGGGGCCTGGTGTGGTTGATTCATGTTGGATTCCAATAGGTGACGTGAAATAAGCAGCAGGCGAGGAGCCGGTCCCATCCATGCGGGCGTGATGCCCTGTTTCTGGTGGTTAAATAACCAGACTCGTCCTGATACCGTGACAGCGCGCACATTTTTACACAGGCTGCGCTGTTTACAAACCCCGGATCTGCGAGGCGGATCAATGAATAGAGCAAAAATTCAAACGTTTGCCCTGCCGAAAATAAAAAAGGTTCTCGCTGGAGAACCTTTTGCGCAGGCAGCGGCCCATCAGAGGGTCTTGAAGTAGCGCTCCACCAGCTGGGCCAGTACGGAGTCGAGGGTCTCCTGCACTTCCCCCAGCTCCCGCCCCAGGCGGCGCAGAAACAGGCTGGCCTGCTCCTCGGTCAGCTTGCGGCCGTCGATGAAAAACTCCTGCTCCGGCAACTGCTTGTCATAGCGGGGCAGCAGGGTCCAGTTCACCAGCTCCGGCTCCACGGCGGCGAAGATCTTGGCGGCGGCGGTGCAGAAGGTCTCGATGTGCGCCTTGCCATCCGGCCCGAGGCAGCCGGGCTCGACCCGGATCTGGATGGTCAGTTTCTTCTCTGTGGGCTGGGTCGTCATCTTGCTACATCCATGCATAAGGTATCCGTCTTGGATTGTAAGCGATCGGGCACAAGAAAGGGGAGCCTGGGCTCCCCTTGTCGCATGTGCCGGTTTACTTGGCGACTCGCTTGTCGTAATGGGAACGGTGCGGCTGATGCAGCCGCCGCACTTGTTTGCCCTGTTACTTGGCGATGCGCTTGTCGTGGTGGAAACGGTGCGGCTGATGTAGAAGCCGTACTTGTTTACCCTGTTACTTGGCGATGCGCTTGTACTTGGCGCGATGCGGCTGGATGGCCTCGGCGCCGTAGGTCTTCTTCTTCCACTCTTCGTATTCGGTGAAGTTGCCCTCGAAGAAGGCGATCTTGCCCTCGTCCTGGTAGTCCAGGATGTGGGTGGCGATGCGGTCGAGGAACCAGCGGTCGTGGGAGATGACCATGGCGCAACCCGGGAACTCCAGCAGGGCGTTCTCGAGGGCGCGCAGGGTTTCGATGTCCAGATCGTTGGTCGGTTCATCCAGCAGCAGCACGTTGCCGCCGGTCTGCAGCAGCTTGGCCAGGTGCAGACGGCCGCGTTCACCCCCGGACAGCTCGCCGACGCGCTTCTGCTGATCGGCGCCCTTGAAGTTGAAGCGGCCGATGTAGGCCCGGCTCGGGAACTCGTAGTTGCCGATGCGCAGGATGTCCTGGCCGTCGGCGACTTCCTCGAACACCGTCTTCTTGTCGTTCATGCTGTCGCGGAACTGATCCACCGAGGCCAGCACCACGGTCTCACCCAGGGTGATGGAACCGGAGTCCGGCTGCTCCTGACCCGACATCATGCGGAACAGGGTCGATTTACCGGCACCGTTCGGACCTATGATGCCGACGATGGCCCCCTTCGGAATGGAGAAGGAGAGGTCGTCGATCAGCTGGCGGTCGCCGTAGGACTTGCAGAGGTTGGCCACCTCCACCACCTTGTCGCCGAGGCGCGGTCCGGGCGGAATGAACAGCTCGTTGGTCTCGTTGCGCTTCTGGTAGTCGTTGGTGTTGAGCTCTTCGAAGCGAGCCATACGGGCCTTGGACTTGGCCTGACGGCCTTTCGGGTTCTGGCGAACCCACTCCAGCTCTTTCTCGATGGACTTGCGACGAGCCGCTTCCGTGCTGGCCTCTTGTGCCAGACGGGCATCTTTTTGCTCCAGCCAGGAGGAGTAGTTGCCCTCCCACGGGATACCTTCGCCGCGGTCCAGCTCCAGGATCCAGCCGGCCACGTTGTCGAGGAAGTAACGGTCGTGGGTGATGGCCACGACTGTGCCCTCGTAGTCGTGCAGGAAGCGCTCCAGCCAGGCCACGGATTCCGCATCCAGGTGGTTGGTCGGTTCGTCCAGCAGCAGCATGTCCGGCTTTTCCAGCAGCAGGCGGCAGAGCGCCACCCGGCGGCGCTCACCCCCGGAGAGGTGCTTGATCTGGGCATCCCAGGCCGGCAGGCGCAGGGCGTCGGCCGCGCGCTCCAGCTGGTTTTCCATGTTGTGGCCGCCCTGGGCCTGGATGATGGCTTCCAGCTCGCCCTGTTCGCGGGCCAGCTTGTCGAAATCCGCATCCGGGTCGGCGTAGGCCGCATAGACCTCGTCCAGCCGGGCCATGGCGCGTTTCACTTCGCCGACCGCCTCTTCGACCGCTTCGCGCACGGTCTGCTCCGGATCCAGCTTCGGCTCCTGCGGCAGGTAGCCGATCTTGATGCCGGGCTGCGGACGGGCTTCCCCTTCGATCTCGGTATCGATGCCTGCCATGATGCGTAGCAGGGTCGATTTACCGGCGCCGTTCAGACCCAACACGCCGATCTTGGCGCCCGGGAAGAAGGAGAGGGAGATGTTCTTGAGAATATGACGCTTGGGCGGCACTACCTTGCCGACCCTGTTCATGGTGTAAATAAATTGAGCCATTGGCTAATTCTCTTCCTTTTCAGCAGGTTAATGTCTTGGCACTAACAGACTGATGTCGTGGTGGGGCCAGGTCGACGCGGGTCAACCGGGTTCCAAAAAACCCGTCGATTGTAAACCAATGGGCGAGGGGGGGCAAAGGTGGCACCCGGCCGGCCATCCCCTTTGCCGGGGCCATAACAGCCAGCTGCAACGGGCCGCCAAACTTGGCATGATGAAGGCCCAGTTTGCCCCGGAGTTTGCATGACCAGCCTGCCTTCAGCCCCGCCTCTGGCGGCCACCCTCGCCGCCATGGGGCTGGCACCCGCCATCGGTGAGCCGCTTGCCGGCCGCCTGCCCCGTTTGACCTTGCTGCCGGGTCAGCCGCTGCTGGCCCAGGGGGCGATGCAGGAGTCGGCTTTCTATATCGAGCGGGGCATCGCCCGTGCCTGCCACTACGCCCGGGACGGGCAGGAGCGCTGCAAGGAGTTCTACTTCGAAGGGGAGCTCTGCCTGCTCTACGACAGCTGGCTCAGCGGGTCGCCTGCCCGCTACCAGCTGGAGGCCGTCACGACGCTGCAACTGGTGCGGGTACCGCTCGCCCTGCTGGACGAGCCTGCCTGGCAACCGGTCTGCATGGCCCTGCTGCGCCAGCAGCTGTGCTACAAGGAGCGCAAGGAGGCCTTCTTGCTGCTCCACTCCCCGGAAGAGCGCTACCGGGAGCTCTGCCGCACCTTCCCCCACTGGCCGGCGCGGCTCACTCAGGTGCAGCTCGCCAACTACATCGGCATCAGTCCGGTCACCCTGTCGCGGATCCGCCGACGCATTAACCCGGGTTAATGCCGCGCCGCGCCCATCCCCGCCATGCTGGGCCCCCTCGAACAAGCCTGGAGTGGGGATGATGTCGCTGTTTTTGTGGTCACAACTGGTGGTGAGCCTGGCGCTGCTGCTGGATCTGCTGTCGTTTCAGCTGCGGACGCGCCGGGCCATTCTGGCCTGCCTGGCGCTCTCCTGCGCCCTCAATGGCGCCCATTTCGTACTGCTGGAGCAAGCGTCGGCCGCCCTGCTGCTCTGGCTGGCGAGCCTGCGCTTCGTGGTCAGCATGCTGGCCACGCGTCGCCTCTTGATGTGGCTCTTTATGGGGTTGTCCTGCCTCGCGGTGCTCGCCACCTATCAGGGACCGCTCGCCCTGCTGGGGTTGCTGGCCAGTCTGCTGCAGACCCGAGCTGCGTTTTGTCCGGATGACCGCCTGCTGCGGCGCTGGATGTTGCTGGGTACCCTCTGCTGGCTGGCCAACAACCTGCTGGTGGGGTCGCCCGTGGCGGCGCTGATGGAGGGGCTGTTTCTGGTCAGCAATCTGGTGGGCTACTACCGCCACTATGGGCGCAGGGCGTGTCCGGGGCGTTGATATCGGCTGCGGGAGAAACCGTGGGCCAAGTCCCGCCTGATAGGGATTACCAAGAAAAGAAGCCGCCATAGTGGCGGCCTCTCTGGCTTATCAGGCTTTGTTGAAGCCGTTGATGAGCGCTTTTGCGTAATCGATGACGAACTGCTGGCAGTGGATGGCGGTCTGCGGATCGAACTCCTCGCCGTGCAGATCGGTGTTGGAGAGCACCCGGATACCGACGACAAATGCCGCCTTGTTGGCCCGGCTGCCACTGCGGTGTATCAGGCTTTGTTGAAGCCGTTGATGAGCGCCTTTGCGTAATCGATGACGAACTGCTGGCAGTGGATGGCGGTCTGCGGATCGAACTCCTCGCCGTGCAGATCGGTGTTGGAGAGTACCCGGATCCCGACGAAGGGCACCTTGTAGGCCTCGGCTACCAGGGCGGCGGAGGAGGTCTCCATCTCTTCTGCTGCCGTGTTGTAGGTCTGATGCAGCCAGTTGATGCGGGCGACCTGGCGGTTCCACTCGTCGGCGGTGCCTATGATGCCGGGGACCACCCGACCGTGGCGATAACGCTCGGCCATGCCGAGGGCGCGGCCGACCAGCTCGGGATCGCCAGCAAAGGCGGAGTGTTCCACCAGCTTGCCGTTGTCGCGCAGGCGCATGGTGACCTCGAAGTTGTGCCATTTGCTCGGGTCGACACCCTGCTCGGCGGGCGTCAGGTCACTGCGGTAGGCCCCCATGTTGAAGCTCTTGGTGCCGATGACGATGTCGCCCCGGTGCAGCGCCGGATCGTGGCCGCCCGCCGTGCCCTGATTGATGACGAGGCGCGGCTGGAAGCGCTCCATGGCGAGGGTGGTGGCCGCGGCGGCATTGGCCAGTCCCACCTCGGTGCGGGAGACGACCACCGGATAACCCGAGAAGGTGCCCTGCCAGTAGGTCCAGGCGCCCACGGTCAGCTCTTGCTTGTCCTTGAGGGCGGCCACCAGAGTCTCGACTTCGACATCCATCGCCCCCTGGATCAGGATGGGGGCGTGGGCCGGCTTGGCCGCCACGACGGCGGAGGAGAAGAGGGCAAACAGGGTGAGCAGGCGCGAGCAGCGTTTGATGAAATTCATGGATTACCTGTAGAACGTGCGAGAAAGCGCCGGATCCTACCGAAAGGCAAACGATTGCGCAAATGCGGGTGTGATTTTTGTCAATAGCAGGCTGGCAGGGAGCCTAGCTCAGGGCTGCTTGTGGCCGGCAAAGTAGAGCACCCGCCGCACATATTGCTGGGTCTCCTGATAGGGGGGGATGCCGCCATACTGCTCCACCGATTTTTCGCCGGCGTTGTAGGCCGCCGACATCAGGGTCCAGTTGCCGTCGAAATGGGTGTGCAGCCACTTGAGGTAGGCCACGCCGCCCTTGATGTTCTGCTCCGGATCGAAAGGGCGAGTGACTCCGAAGCGCTGCTGGGTCTCTGGAATGAGCTGCATCAGCCCCTGGGCATTCTTGGGGGAGACGGCGCGGCTGTCGAGGTTGGATTCGGCGATGGCGATGGCCAGCACCAGCCGCTCGTCGATGCGGTGGCGTTTGGCGGCGTGGCGCAGCATGGTGGCCAGCTTCTGCTTGGCGGGCGACTGGCGGGCCAGATAGGCCTCCAGATTGAAGGGGGTGGTGGGGATGGCGGCGAAGTAACCGCCGGCTCCGCCGACGCCGCTGCCGCACTGATCCCCCATCACGGCATTGCCGACCCGGCTGTTGTAGTAGCGGGCGGCCTGCTGGTTGCCAAGGCGGATCGCCATGGCCAGGTAGGCGTTGGCCATGCGGGGGTTGCGAACCGAGCCCGGGCCGGTGGCAAGCAGGCGGCCGATGCGAAAGTAACCTTCCGGGTTACCCGTGGTGGCGGCGGTGCAGTAGAAGTGGATGGCCTGGGTCAGGTTGCCCTGACTCTGTGCCTGCTGACCTTTCTTCAGTGCGCTGAGCGCCTTGGGCGCCTGTCTGAAATCCCTGCTTTGCGCCGCTGCCTGCCCGGTTCCGGCCAGCAACAGCGATAAAAAAAGCAGCAAAAACAGCCTGTTTTCGCTGGAACTCGACATGGATTCTCTCCTGTTGGGGTACAGAAGATATAGGGGAACATGGCCTGTTCTGCCATTAATCCAGTGGATCCTGTTGTTATGGATCCGGGTATCCAGAGATCAAAACGGTATGGAACCAATGACGGAGGCTGATGCGGTAGGGGTTGGCGACGGCTCATAAGGGTCGCCGCCAGCAAAGGGGTTGCTAGATAAGCTGCCCCTGGCCACCATCGGCCCCATCGGCCCCATCGGCCCCATCGGCCCCATCGGCCCCATCGGCACCATCGGTACCATCGATACCGTCAGCGGCATCAATACCATCAGCACCCTCCATGCCGTCGGTACTGGCGCTGCCATCACTGCCCGGTTCAGGGAGCCACTGGCCATTGTTCGCCGGCTGACAGTCATCACCGGCCGGGCAGGGAGTGCGGGCCTGCAGTGGGGCGCCGTGCAGGCAGCCAAGCAGCAACAGCAGAGAGCAGAGGGGACGAGTCGGTTTCATGAAGTTGACCAGGCATGAACAAGGAGAGAAGAGAGGGGCCTTGCTGGCCCCCTCAGACGTCGAGGTGATAGGGCTGCTCGTCCGGCTCGGCGGCGGGCA
Source organism: Aeromonas sp. Y318-1 (assembly GCF_027706125.1). Taxonomy (NCBI): domain Bacteria; kingdom Pseudomonadati; phylum Pseudomonadota; class Gammaproteobacteria; order Aeromonadales; family Aeromonadaceae; genus Aeromonas; species Aeromonas sp. Y318-1. The sequence goes on along the minus strand of NZ_JAPDCM010000011.1, from coordinate 111,064 downwards.
GCTGGCGATACATCAGGCGAATTTCGCTCGCCACCCAGAGCGAGAGCAGGCCGAGCAGGCTCAGCAGTGGCGCCAGGGTGTGGCTCTGTTGCAGTCCGTAGGCAGACAAGGCGGCGCCCAGCAACAGCAGAATACGGATCATGAGGTGACTCCTTCTCATCATGGTGAGGGCGCGGATGCGTGCCCGTGTGGCACCAAGTGTGGCCAGTATACCCCAGCCGGTGCCCGGCAAACCGCCATCTGCTTCACATCCCCATCCTAAGGGCGGAGGTGGAGGCAGTGAAGCGCCATCCGCTTCAGATTTCCATCCTAAGGGCGAGGTGGAGGCAGTGAAGCGCCATCCGCTTCAGATTTCCATCCTAAGGGGGGAGGCGGAGGCAGTGAGGCGCCATCTGCTTCAGATTTCCATCCTAAGGAGGGAGGCGGCGAAGCGCCATCCGATTAACTCATCAATCCGCGGCCGGCCGGTTCATCTGTGCGCTCATGGTGTCGATGAAGTGGCGGATCGCCACTGCGGCCGGCTGGCCGTCGCCGGGCGGGGCGTAAAGCACGCAGAGATCGGCGGGGATCGCCTGCTCGAGGCGGATGAAGCGCACGTGGGGCCACTTCTGGCGGGCGTAGCTGGCCGGCACCAGCGCCACTTGCAGGCTGGTGGCCACCACCGCCATCAGGGTGTTGGGTTCGACCACCTCCTGGTTGAGATGGGGGTAGAAGCCCTCCACCAGACAGGCGTTGATGATGAGATCGGTAGAGGAGGAGTTGGCGCGGCTCATCAGCACGAACGGCTCCCCCGCCAGCTCGGGCAGAGAGACCAGCTTGCGATCCCGCAGCGGATGCTCGTCCGACACCACCAGCACCATGGACTCGCGATAGATGGTTTCGGCCAGCAGCGGATGGATGTTGACGGTGTCGGCGAAGCGGGCGAGGCCGAGGTCTATCTCCTTGCGCGAAAGCGCCTGTTTCTGCCGCTCGGGGGAGAGCTCGGTGAAGGTGATCTCGAACTCGGGGTGGCGCTGGTGACACTGGCGGATCACCTCGCCAAAGCCAGCCCAGAAGATGGAGCTGACCAGCCCGATGCGGATCTGGTTGCGCTCCATGCGCCCCGCTTGCACCACCCGGTTGAGGCCGCTTTCCAGCACGTCGAACAGCAGGGCGCACTCGGCCTGTAGCAGCCGGCCGGTGGCGGTGAGGCTCACCTGGCGGGTGTGGCGTTCGAACAGCGCCAGCCCCAGCAGGGATTCGAGTTCCTTGATCTGGGCGCTGAGCGGCGACTTGGAGACATTGAGCTGCAGGGCGGCCCGGCTGAAATGCCCCTGGCTGGCCACCGCATGGAAGTAGCGCAGCATCTTGAGGGTGACGCGATCGCGCCAGTGACTGTCGAGGGCCAAGCGACCTCCTTCGGTGGCTGATTGAGGGCCGGGTGCGATCCCCGTCAAAGTTTGCGCGACCGGTGCGGGCGGCAGCAGGGCCGCTGCGCGGCGGATGGTCGATCCGGCTCACACCTTTGCCGGCCCGTTTTGACCGTAGCGGGACTGGTTGGCGGCAAAACGGGGCCAATCAGCGCCATTCATGTCGCTTCCTTTGGTTTTCAGTCATTTCCCAGCGGGAAATTGTGCTGAAAATCGGGATAGTCAGGCCGATTTTAACGATTTTTATCGCCCAATACCTCCCCTAGAGTGAGCGCCATGTCCCATTTACAGCCTCAAGAGGTGCAGCTCATGCAACAAGATCCGGTACTCAACGCCGTCGCCACCATTCTCGCCCGCAAGCCGGGTTTCGCCCCCCGTGCCGCCATGATCCTGGGCTCAGGCCTCGGCGTGCTGGCCGATGCGCTGGAGGAGAAGGTCACCATTTCCTACGAGGAGCTGGATGGCTTCCCGGTCAGCACGGTGGCCGGCCACAGCGGCGAGCTGGTGCTCGGCAAGCTGCACGGGGTGGACGTGGTTTGCATGAAGGGGCGCGGCCACTACTACGAACACGAAACCATGAAGGTGATGACCACCCCGGTGCGCACCTTCAAGCGGCTGGGCTGCGAGCTGCTGCTGGTGACCAACGCGGCCGGCTCGCTGCGCCCGGAGCGGATCGGGGTCGGCTCCCTGGTCATCTTCAACGATCACATCAACACCATGCCGGGCACCCCCATGACGGGCGCCAATGACGAGGTTTACGGCCCGCGCTTCTTCAGCCTGGCCAATGCCTATGACAAGGCATTGCGCAGCGAGGCGCTGGCGCTGGCCGAGCAGGAGGGGATCGCCGTCAATCAGGGGGTGTTCGTCTCCTACAGCGGCCCCTGCTTCGAGACCGCGGCCGAGATCCGCATGATGCAGATCATCGGTGGTGACGTGGTGGGGATGTCGGTGGTACCGGAAGTGGTCAGTGCCGCCCACTGCGCACTGCCGGTGCTGGCCATCTGCGCCATCACCAACATGGCGGAGGGGCTTGGCGACGTGCAGCTCTCCCACGAGCAGACCCTCAAGTGCGCCAAGCTGGCGGAAACGGACTTCATCCGCCTCATCAACGCCTTTATCAAGCACCACTTCCAGTAAGCAGGGAACGACCAGGAGGTCAGTTATGTTTGCAGCAGGATTTCTCGGTATGGCGGCGCTGATCCTCATCGCCGTGCTCGCATCGACCAACCGCAGGGCCATTCGCCTGCGCACCGTGGGGCTGGCGCTGGCCTTGCAGGTCGCCATCGGTGCCCTGGTGCTCTATGTACCGCTGGGGCGCCGGGCGCTGGAGGGGATGGCCCACGGGGTCGACGCCGTGCTGGCAAGCGGCAAGGCGGGCATCCACTTCCTGTTTGGCAACCTGGTCAACTTCTCGGTGGACGGCATCGGCTTCGTGTTTGCCCTCAACGTATTGCCGCTGGTGGTGTTCTTCTCGGCGCTGATCGCCGTGCTCTACTACCTCGGCATCATGCAACTGGTGATCCGCTTCATCGGCGGCGCCATGGCGCGCCTGCTCGGTACTTCCCAGACCGAATCCATGTCGGCGGTGGCCAACGTCTTCGTCGGCCAGAGCGAGGCGCCGCTGGTGGTCAAGCCCTACATGCCCAAGATGAGCGATTCGGAGTTCTTCGCCGTCATGTGCGGCGGCATGGCCTCGGTCTCCGGCACCGTGCTGGCGGGCTACGCCATGATGGGGGTCGACATGCAGTACCTGCTGGCCGCCTCCTTCATGGCGGCGCCGGGCGGGATCCTGTTCGCCAAGCTGATCATTCCCGAAACCAGCCAGCCGGACTATGTGTTCGACAACAGCATCCAGTTTGACGGCAAGAAGCCGGAGAACGTGCTGGCGGCGGCAGGCGAGGGGGCCAGCAGCGGCCTCAAGCTGGCGGCGGCCATCGGCGCCATGCTGATCGCCATGATCGGGCTGGTGACCCTGGTCAACACCCTGCTGGGCGGGGTGGGGGAGATGGTGGGCATGCCGCTCTCCCTCGAACTCATCCTGGGCTGGATCTTCTCGCCGCTCGCCTTCCTGCTCGGCGTGCCGCTGGCGGACATCGGCATCGCTGGCGCCATGATCGGCAAGAAGCTGGTGGTGAACGAGTTCGTGGCCTACAGCGACCTCTCCCCCTACCTGAAAGACGCCAGCACTGTGACCGCCGCCGGCCTGCAGGTGCTGGAGGAGAAGTCCAAGGTGATCATCAGCTTCGCCCTGTGCGGCTTTGCCAACCTGGCCTCCATGGGGATCCTGATCGGTGGCCTCGGCACCCTCTGCCCTTCCCGCACCGACTTCATCGCCCGCTACGGCCTGCGTACCGTGCTGGCAGCCACCTGTTCCAACCTGATGAGCGCCGCCATCGCCGGGATCTTCTTCTCCCTGGCCTGAGCGTCCCATCCTTTATCTCGGGGCGCTGCGGCGCCCCTTTCTTATCCCGACAGGAGCCTTCCATGATTCCAGCTACTGCTTTTGCACCTGCCTGCGCCGCCACCGAGGCCGCCAGCCGAGCGATCCGCTTGATGGATCTCACCAGCCTCAACGACGATGACCACGACGCGCGCATCATCGCCCTCTGCCACCAGGCGCAGACCCCGGTCGGCAACACCGCCGCGGTCTGTATCTATCCGCGCTTCGTGGGGCTGGCCAGGCTCACCCTGGCGGCCCAGGGTACCCCCGAAATCAAGGTCGCCACCGTGGTCAACTTCCCCCACGGCGACGATGAGTTGGATGTTGTGCTGGCTGAGACCCGCACAGCCCTGCTCGATGGCGCCGACGAGATCGATCTGGTGATCCCCTGGCGTGCGCTCAAGGCGGGGGACGAGGCCCCCGCCCGGGCGCTGGTGCGCGGCTGCAAGGCGTTGTGCGGGCCGCGGCTGCTCAAGGTGATCATCGAATCCGGCGAGCTGCAGGAGCCCGCGCTTATCCGCGCCGCCTCCCTGCTTGCCATCGAGGAGGGGGCCGACTTCATCAAGACCTCCACCGGCAAGGTGCCGGTCAATGCCACCCCCGAGGCGTGCCGCACCATGCTGGCAGCCATCGCCGAGTGCGATGCGCAGAACCGGGTGGGTTTCAAGGCGGCAGGCGGGGTGAAAAGCGCGCAGGAGGCGGGGGAGTATCTGGCCATGGCGGCCGCACTCTTTGGCGATGAGTGGCTGGTTGCCGAGCACTTTCGCTTCGGCGCATCCAGCCTGCTCGGCCAGTTGCTGGCCACTATCGAGGGCAAGAAGCCGGTTGCTGCCGACGGCAGTTATTGAATCATTCCCATCCAGTGCGGCGCCCGGCAGGGCGCCCCTTTGCACAGGTGCATGCCATGTCCCATCCCCGTTTTCATTTCGTGCAGGCCCACGGCAAGGTGCTGCTGTTCACCCTGCTCATCAGCGTCTCCTTTCCCATCGGCAGCGCCCTCACCGCGGTGCTGGACCCGCTGGTGGTCACCTGGGCGCGCTACCTGCTGGCGGCGCTCACCTTCGTGATTCTGCTGGCTTGCCAGCGCCGTCTGGTGCTGCCTTCGCTGCGGGATCTGGGGCGTTATACCCTCATCTCGCTGCCGGCCCTCTGCTACTTCGTCGCCATGTTCGTGGCGCTGCAGGAGACCAGCGCCCTTGATGCCAGCGCGCTCTACACCACGGTACCCCTCATCAGCGCGCTGGCCAGCATGCTTGTGCTGCAGCGCCGTATCGGCTGGTCGATGGCGTTCGCCCTGCTGGGGGGCATGGTGGCGGCCGCCCTCATCATCTTTCGCGGTGAACTGAGCCAGCTGGCGAGCCTGAGCCTCACCCCCAGCAACCGCATCTATCTGCTGGGCTGCGTTGGGATGGCGCTCAACCCCATACTGGTGAAGCGCTACTACCGGGGCGAGTCGTTTGCCCACCTCACCTGCTGGACCCTGATCTGCGCCACCCTGCTGCTCACCCTGGTGGCGGCGCCGCGGCTGCTGACAACCGACTGGCAGCAGGTGTCGCTGCCGCTCTGGCTCGGCCTTGCCTATCTGGCGCTGTTTGCCACGGCGCTCAGCTTCTTTTTGTTCCAGCAGGGGAGCGTGGTGCTGCAGCCGGAGCAGGTCTCGGCCTACACCTACCTGATCCCGGTGCTGGTGCTGTTGATTGGCATGCTGAGCGGGGAGGAGGTGATCTGGCGGCAGGTGGGCTGGGGTGTGCTCGGCGTGCTGCTGACCATGGCAGTCATGGTGCTGGTGCCCGCTCGGCAGGCACGCCGTGTCTGAATGGGTCAGCGGGCGGGCTGGTAGTAGTCGAGATACCAGCGCACGAACGCGGCGACCCCTTCCTTGATGGAAGTGGCGGGGCGCAGGCCGGTGAGGGTGTGAAGGGGCTCGCTGTCGGCCCAAGTGGCGTGCATGTCGCCCGCCTGCATCGGCAGCATCCGCTTGATGGCGGGCTTGTCCAACGCCTGTTCCAGCGCCTCGATGAAGTCGAGCAGCCGCACCGGCTGGCCATGGCCGATGTTGAGGATGCGGTAAGGCGCGGCGCTCTCGGCCGGGCTCTGCTCGCCGGCATGCCAGTGAGGGTTGGGGCGGGGCGGCAGCTCGGCGACGGCGAGGATCCCCGTGACTATGTCGTCGATGAAGGTGAAGTCGCGGCTGAGATTGCCCTGGTTGTAGACGTCGATGGGCTCGCCCGCCAGGATGGCGCGGGTGAACTTGGCGATGGCCATGTCGGGCCGGCCCCAGGGGCCGTAGACGGTGAAAAAGCGCAGCCCTGTGGTGGGCAGGCCGTAGAGCGCCGAGTAGGCATGGGCCATCAGCTCGCCGCTCTTCTTGGTGGCGGCATAGAGGGAGACCGGGTGGTCTACCTGCTGATCGGCACTGAACGGCAGCTGCTCGTCCATGCCGTAGACCGAGCTGGAGGAGGCGTAGACCAGATGCCGGATGCCGTGCTGGCGGCACCCTTCCAGCACCGTCAGCATGCCGGTGAGGTTGCTCTCGCTGTAGGCAAACGGGTTTTCCAGCGAGTGGCGCACCCCCGCCTGGGCACCCAGGTGGATCACTCGCTCGAACTGCCCCTCGGCAAACAGGGCGGCCATGCCGGCCTGGTCCGCCAGCTCGCCCTGCACGAAGCGAAAACGGGGGAAGGGGGTCAGCATCGCCAGGCGGGCCTCCTTGAGGCTCACCTCGTAGTAGTCGTTGAGGTTGTCGAGCCCCACCACCTGATGACCCGCCTCGCACAGCCGTCTGGCCACGTGAAAACCGATAAAGCCGGCGGCGCCGGTGACCAGATACTTCATGGTTGGGGTCCTGTGCAGATCATGGGGCTCCTGACGGTGATGGGAAAAGGGGCTGCGCGCTTTGTAGCAGAGCCGGCGCGTCTGTGCCATGGCAAACCGCCTGCGTCGGCGCGACGGGGGCGGTTCAGGCGCGGCATGCTGCATCTTGGTGCAGCGGCTGTCAATGGAGAATGACAGGCACCAAAACGGGGCGTGGGCGGCAACTATTGTGATCATGGTCGCAAAAAATAGACTGAACCCCATAACGAAGCCCTGCGGACAGGGCTCGCGCCCGCCAGACGGGCAACAGACACTCTTTCACTTCGCTATTGGATACCGGTTATGGACAACACCCCAGGCTCGGCGCACTCCGTTCGGACTGCGCACCCCCTCTATGAAGACGTCATCGCCCTGCTGACCGCGGCCGGCTTCGTCTCCCTCGGCATCTTTCTGTTTCATCAGGTTGGTCTGCTCACCGGTGGCACCGCCGGGCTGGCGCTGCTGTTGCAGCAGGTGACGGGGCTGAGCTTCGGCCTGCTGTTCTTCGGCATGAACCTGCCCTTCTATGCCCTGGCCTGGCTGAGGATGGGGCCGCGCTTCACCCTCAACACCTTCGTCTCGGTGGCGGCGGTCTCCTTCATGACGGATCACCTCAACGCCGTGCTGCAAATCGGCAAGATTGAGCCGGTCTACGCGGCGCTGATCGGCGGCACCCTGATCGGCATGGGGCTGCTCATCATGTTCCGCCACAAATCGAGCCTGGGCGGCTTCAACATTCTGGCGCTGTTTATCCAGGATCGGTTCGGCATCCGCGCCGGCAAGCTGCAAATGGGGCTGGATTGCACCATCGTCATCGCCTCCTGCTTCGTGGTGCAGCCCTGGATCCTGGCGCTCTCCGTGGTGGCGGCCATCATCTGTAACCTGGTGTTGACACTCAACCACAAGCCGGGCCGCTATCAGATCGCTTGACGAGTAAAGAATCATATGAGGCTGTTTGGCAGGCGATTAGCCTGCTACGCCTTGCAAACAAACAGAGCGCCTGATGGCGCTCTGTTGCTATCTTCCGCACGGCCATCACCGCATCACACCACCATGGGCAGTCCGCTTTCGGGGTGGAGGATCACCTGGGCCGGGTAGTCGTAGAGCCGGTCGATGAGATCAGGAGTCAGCACCTCGCGCGGGGTGCCGTCTGCCATCACTCTGCCCTGTTCCAGCATCACCAGCCGGTCGGCGTAACGGGCCGCCAGATTGAGGTCGTGCAGCACCACCAGCACGGCGGTATGGCGGGCGGCGAGGGCGCGTGCCATGGTGAGCAGCTGGTGCTGGTATTTGAGATCGAGCGCCGAGGTGGGCTCGTCGAGCAGCAGCAGCCGCGCTTGCTGCGGTTCGTCCGGAGCTTGCCAGATCTGGGCCAGCACCCGAGCGAACTGCACCCGCTGGCGCTCCCCGCCGGAGAGGCCGGGATAGAGGCGGCCGGCCAGGTGATCGACCCCGGCATGGGTCATGGCGGCCCCGACTATCTGGTCGCGCCGGCTGGCCGGTTCGCTGTGGGGCAGCCGGCCCATGGCCACCACCTCCTCGCACAGGAAGGGGAAGTTCAGGGACGAGCTCTGCGGCAGCACCCCGACCCGATGGGCCAGCTCGGTGCCGGCCCACTCTTGCCGCTCCCGGCCAAACAGGCGGATTTCTCCCTGATGTTCCAGCTCGCCGGTGAGGCATTTGAGCAGCGAGCTCTTGCCGGCGCCGTTGGGGCCGAGCAGGGCGGTGAGACTGCCCGCCTGCAGGCTGAGATCGAGCCTGTCCAGGATGAGGCGGCCGCCCCGGCTGAGGCTGAGCTGGCGACAGTGCAGCAGGGTCGATGAAGCAGACAAGAGGAGTCCTCCGGTTAAAGCGTCCGGCGGCTCTTGACCAGCAGCCAGATGAAGAAGGGGGCGCCCAGCAGGGCGGTGATGATGCCGACCGGCATCTCGGCCGGCGCCAGCAGGGTGCGGGCCAGCATGTCGGCGCCCAGCAGCAGGGCAGCCCCGAGCAGGGCGGAGAGCGGCAGCAACCGGACGTGGTTGGGGCCGGCCAGCAGCCGCACCAGGTGGGGTACCACCAGGCCGACGAAACCTATCATGCCGGCCACTGCCACCGCTACGCCGACCCCGGCGGCGGTGAGCAGGATCAGCCGCCGCTTGAGGGACTGCACCTGGATGCCGAGGTGGCGGGCCTCCCCTTCACCCAGCAGCAGGGCGTTGAGGGGGTTGGCATCGCGCAAGAACAGAATGAGCAGGGCTACCAAGGTCAGCAGCGCCAGCGCCACGTCCACCGGCTTGCCCGCCGCCAGTGACCCCATCTGCCACAGGCTCAGGTTGCGCAGCATCTGATCGTCGGCGAGATAGGTGAGCAGGCCGATCACGGCGCCGGACAGCGCGGTGACGGCCACCCCGGCCAGCAGCATGACGGTGACCGAGGTGCCCCCCTCCCGGGTGCCGAGCAGATAGACCAGGGTGGTGGTCAGCGCCCCGCCGAGGAAGGCGAGCAGGGGCAGCAGGCCGATGCCGAGCAGGCTCTGCCACTGCTGGCCGAGGGGGGCCAGCAGCACGATGGCCAGCGCCGCGCCGAGCGCCGCGCCGCCGGAGACCCCGATGATGCCGGGGTCGGCCAGGGGGTTGCGAAACAGCCCCTGCATTACGGCGCCGCAGAGGCCGAGAATCCCCCCCACTGCGATGCAAAGCAGGGTACGCGGCAGGCGGATCTCCTGCACGATCAGCAGCTTGTGGGCTTCAATCCCGCTCCCTTGGCCGGCGAACAGGGCGCGCAGGCTCTCGCCAAACGAGAGGGCCATGGGGCCGGTGGCCAAGGATCCGACCAGCAGCAGCGCCAGTGCGCCGCCGGTGAGGCACAGCAGCCAGGGCAGTGGCAGACGCATCATGAACCCAGCTTGATCCACTTGGCGATCTGGCTGGCCTGCTGCAGCGAGGTAAGGCTGAGCCCCCCTTGCAGGGCGTGGCCGTCGATGGCGTGGATGGCCCTGTTCTTGCCGGCCGGGGTGGCGGAAAGGGCGGGCACCTGGCTCAGCACGGTTTCAGGATCCTGATACTGCTGCCAGTCGCGGCCGCTCACCAGCACCAGATCGGGCTGCAGCGCGATCAGGGATTCGGTGGAGACGGGCTTGTAGTCTTGCAGCTGGGCCACCGGGTTGACGCCGCCGGCCAGGGTGAGCAGGGCGCTGGCGGTGGTGTTGCCGCCGGCGATGCTGGTGGGCTGGCCCTTGTGCAGCAGCAGGAAGACCACCTTGAGCGGTTTGTTCTGCTTTGCCTGGGCGGCCAGCTGCTCGCTCTGGGCCTGGATCTCGGCCTTCAGGCGGGAGCCGGCGGCCGGATCCTTGAGCAGGGCGGCCAGGGTATCGATGCGCTGATTGAGGTTGGCGAGGGTGGGGGCGGTGGGCAGCACGTCCACCTCGACACCGGCCCGGCGCAACTGCTCCAGGGCCGGCGGCGGCCCCATCTCGTCGCTGCCGACCAGCCGGGTCGGCGCCAGGCTCAGGATCCCTTCGGCGGCGAGGGCGCGGTGATAGCCGACCCGTGGCAGGTTTTTCGGCTCTGGGCTGCTGATGTCGGTGGCGATGAGGCTCTGCTCACCGCCCAGCGCCAGAATGAGTTCCGTAGTGGCCGGGCCTATGCTGACGATACGCTCCTGCGCCAAAGCGGGCAGGGACAGGGCTGAGCAGCCGAGCAGGCTGAGTGCGAGGGCAAAACGACGGCCCATGCTAACCTCCGAAGGGTGAATGAAGTTGGGTTGCCGCCGAGAATATCAAGCCGTCGAAAAAAATGCACTGAGAATGAAAGCGATTATCAATTGCATTGGTTTGGGGCCTTCATTACAGTATCCGCCATGACAGAACAGGGATGCCGCAGGCACCCCAAGGGAGAACCGATGAGCATTGCACAACGCATTCATGGGCTGCTGGAACAAGATCCCAGCGCTCACCCATCCACCATCGCCGCCGAGCTGGCCGTCAGCGAATGGGAGGTGGTACGCCACCTGCCGGCCGAGCTGGTCACCCTGGTGCCCGCCGAGCAGGCCGAAGCCCTGCTGGCGGATCTGGCCGACTGGGGCCAGGTGACCACCATCGTCGAATCCGACGGCTCTATCTTCGAGGTGAAGGCCCCCTTCCCCCGTGGCAAGAGCGCCCGCGGCTACTACAACCTGATGGGGCGCGACGGCGAGATGCACGGCCACCTCAAGCTCGACAACGTGGTCGGCATCGCCCTGGTCAGCAAGCTGTTCATGGGCAAGGAGGGGCACTCCTTCCAGTTCTTCGGCCACAGTGGTCGCTGCATTTTCAAGGTCTATCTGGGGCGTGACGAGCAGCGTCAGCTGCTGCCGGCCCAGGTGGAACGCTTCATGGCCCTGCGCCACCAGTATCAAGAGGAAGTCAAAGCATGAGTGAACGTCAGGAGCGTCTGCAGAACCGCCTGCAACCGGAGATCCGCGAGTTTCGCGACGGTTGCCGCACCCTGCAGCTGGCGACGGTGGACAGTGAAGGCAACCCCAATGCCAGCTATGCCCCCTTCGTGCTGCAGGAAGATGGCTACTATGTGCTTATCTCCGAGATCGCCCGCCACGCCCGCAACCTGCAACAGGTGCCCAAGGTGTCGCTGATGCTGATCGAGGACGAGAACGGGGCCCGCGAACTGTTTGCCCGCAAGCGCCTGACCTTCGATGCGGTGGCCGAAGTGGTGGCCCGCGACGACGTGCGCTGGGAGCAGGCCATTGCGGCGCTGGAAGGGCGCTTCGGCGAGATAGTCAAGGGGCTCTCCAATCTCAAGGACTTCGTGCTGTTTCGCCTCAAGCCCGAGCAGGGGCTGTTCGTCAAGGGCTTCGGCCAGGCGTTCCGGGTCTCCGGCGACGAGCTGGTGGATTTCGTCCACCTGGTGGAAGGGCACAAGCGCGTCGACAACGGTGCCGAGCTGACCAGCCCGGCCGATGCGCCGGTCTGATCTACTCGATCACCAACATGACAAAACGGGCAGCCCTGGGGCTGCCCGTTTTTTTATGGCCGGCGCTGCTCAGTCCTGCCAGGAGGCCTTGTTGGGGAAGGCGTCGCGGTCGGCCCGGGTGGCGGTCTCGTTGCACTCGCCCCGGATCTTCCAGGAGGTCTGGCTGAGCACTATGTAGCCTTCACGGCAGTATTTGCGTTCGGCCAGCGCCTGGGTGAGCTGGGCATCCTGCAGCGCTTCACGCCGCTCCAGCAGGCTCTTGCTGCGACTCAGGCGGCTGCCGTCATCGTCCTGCAGGCGGGTGGGCAGGGTATCGAGCGGGGCGGCTTCGAAGGTGAAGCGCTTGCTCCCCTCATCGTTGATGTGGGTCCTGAACAGGGGGGCCGGGCCATCCGGCTGGCGCCCCGGCAGGCCTGAGCAGGCGGTGATTGCCGGTAACAGCAGCGTGAAGGCAACGGCAGAGAGTAGACGCACACAAGACTCCAATCGGGTGATCGCTTCAGAGCGGGCAGATTAACATGCCGGCTCGGGTTGGGTGGCGCCGAGCAGCGCATCCGTCGTGAGCAGGGTCACGCTTCTGCCTTTTGGCAGGCTGAGGTGACGCCACATCCAGTGGTGGTGCTCGATGATCTGCTCAGCGCTCAGGTGGGGCCTGTCCGCCGTGGTGTGGGCGTCGCTCAACGCCACAACCTCGAAGCCGCGGGCGGCGGCACTGCGCAAGGTGGTGTCGACGCAAAAGTCGGTGGCACAGCCGCAGATGAGCAGCCTGTCCACCGCCTGTTCCGCCAGCAGGAAACCGAGCTCGGTGTCGAGGAAGCTGTCGCAGGCGGTCTTGCGTACCCGGCTGTCATGCTCCCGCGGGGCGAGATCGGCGTGCAACTGCCAGCCCGGGCTGGCGGGATCCAGCTCGGTGCCAGGTTCGTCGTGCTGCACATAGATGACACGACCCTGTTCTGCCCGCACACGTTCGGCCAATCGATTGATATTGGCGATGACCTGAGTGTCCTGATGGCGAGGCTGGGTGAACAGCCCCTGTTGCATGTCGATGACCAGTAACACATCCATATGAAATCCTTGGGCAAATGTTTGTCAGGGTGGCAGCCACTGGGCTCCTCAGACGCAAGGTCAGGGTTGCAGCCACTGGCTGCAGTCACGACTGCGGGATTGATGCAGTGCGCCCATATCTTGCTTCATTTCATCGGCATTTAGCCAGCGTTCCGGCAGGGGGGCTATGCCGACCCGCACGTCGGCGACCCGGCCAGCCGCAGCTTGACCCTCACCCGCTTGCGGCGCCGTCAGCTCCGGCACGACCAGCGCTACCTTGAGATCCGGGTTGCGGCTGGCGATGCGGCTGGCCAGCCCCAGCCCGCCCTCTACGTGGAAGTTGCCGGCAATGTGCATGATGCGTTGGCCCGGGTGGCTGCGCAGGTAATCCACCATGCTCTCGGCCATGGTGTCGTCCCAGCTGGTCTGGGCGGCAAAGCGGCGGGCGTTGCTGTCGGCATCGCCATGATGGAGCGAGGCCATGAACTTCTGGCGATAGGGATCATCGCCTAGGGTGAGAGTGCGGGCCAGCTGGCTGCGACGGGGGGCGGGCAGCTGATCGAGCCAGGCCGGCCCCTCCTGGCCGACACAACTCACCAGCGGTTTGGGGGCATTGGCGGCGATGACCGGCAGGTGGTGCGCCTTGGCGAACTCCACCAGCGGGCGATAGTCGCTCTGGTAGTTGGGCCAGGCGTTGCCGTCGCGAATGAGCGCCGCCTCGCCGATGCGGCCGGCCAGGTAGGCATCCAGCACCGGCTGATCGGCGCGGCTGAACTGCTCCATGGAGAGCACCAGAGGGTGACCGTCTGCAGCCAGGCCCGCCAGCATTCTGGCCTGCAGCAGGTGCACTGCCGGATGGGTGTGCAGCTCGCCCACCAGCACTATGTCGGCATCTGCCACCCGGGCCAGGGCCTGCTCGAGGGTCAGCGCCTCCCCCTGGGGGGCCTTGAGCTGATAGTGATAGAGAGTGCCGGCATCGTTGACGGGGGGCGTCGTGGCACAGGCGGCCAGCAGCAGGGGCAGGGTGAACAGGGGCAGTAGTCGGGTCATGGATGTCTCGCAGCGATGAGGTGCCTGCACCATACAATGGCAGCATGGCGGGCGGGAAAACAGAGGGGCGTAGTGTAGAATCGAATTATGACAAAAGAAAATGAGAATGATTCCGCTTATTGTTGATCTTTGTTGAGAGGTGGGTAAGATGCCAGCTGTTTGATAACAGTTCTCAATAAGGATTTGCAGTGGCCCATAACAACACCCTATCGCTGGTCGCCCTTGCCGTGGCGGCCGGCCTCGCTTCCCCGGTTTTTGCGGCGGACAAGAAAGCAGATGAAGTCATGGTGGTCAGTGGCTCTCGGATGGAGCAGAAACTGGAGGATGTCTCCGGCCCCATCTCGGTCATCACCGCCGAACAGATTGAAGAGCAGGTGGTGAGCAACGTCGCCGACCTGTTCCGTTACGAGCCGGGTGTCACCGCCCTCGGCGGTGCCGGCGATGCCCAGACCTTCGTCATTCGCGGCATGGGCGAGAACCGGGTCAAGATAGTGCGCGACGGCGTGCGCCAGAACGACGCCTACAAGAACGGCGGCGTGGGCCAGAGCTATTTCGACACCGACATGATCAAGCAGGTCGAGGTGGTCAAGGGACCCGCCTCGGCGGCCTACGGTTCCGATGCGCTGGGTGGCGTCATCGCCATCACCACCAAGGATGCGGCGGATTTCCTCAAGGGCCGCGACAGCTATCTGGATGCCACCTCCGGCTATGCCTCCAGCAGCCACCAGAAGATGGCGGGCTTTACCGGTGCCCTGCGCACCGGCGCGTTCGAGAACCTGCTGCGCTACACCTGGCGTGACGGCGGGGTGACCCAGAACTACGACAGCGACAAGAACGAGTTCGACATCGTCAGCCAGGCCGTGCTGTTCAAGAGCCAGTGGAACCTGAGCGATGCCCAGTTCCTCAAGCTGACCGTCGACTACTTCAACGAGGGGCAGGACCCCGATGCCGTCGACCTCACCAAGGCGGGCTCGGTCTTCAACCAGCCGATCACCGACAAGGAGACCGACAACCTGTCGCTGGTGCTGGATCACGGCATCGCCCTGAACGCGCCCTGGGTCGATCGCATCGACAGCAAGATCTACTACGCCCGCACCAAGCAGACCATGGATCAGTACGCCTCTTCCAAATACCCGGTGCGGCCGACTAACCCCTATGTGACCAAGAACTCGCTGGACAACAACGGTTTCGAGCAGAAGAGCCTGGGCGCCCAGCTGAAGTTCAGCAAGGCGCTGGCGAGCCAGCGGCTGGCCTGGGGTCTGGAGTATGAGCACACCGACAACGAGCGGACCCGCTTCAAGGCGCCGACCGTGCCGGGGGATTTCGTCGGCTACAACGAGCTGAGCTTCCCCTCCACCACCACCGAGCACGGCGCCCTGTGGGCGTTCGACGAGCTGAAATTCGGCGAGCGCTGGGTACTGACGCCGGGTGCCCGCTACGACTACTACCGGATGAACCCGGATCAGGATCCCGCCTACACCGGCGAGAACCTCAAGCGCTTCTCCGAAGGGGAGTTCTCGCCCAAGCTGGGGCTGGTGTTCAAGGCGCACGAGGCGGCCAACCTGTTCGCCCAGTACAGCCACGGCTACAAGACCCCCATGTATGACAACGCCTTCTCGACCCTGAACCACCAGGCATACGGTTATCGCATCGAGCCCAACCCGAACCTCAAGCCCGAGAGCAGCGACGGCATCGATCTGGGGGTGCGCGGTAGCACCGGTGGCTTCAGCTATGAAGTGGCCACCTTCTACAACAAGTTTGAAGACTTCATCGAGTTGGCCGGGGTCGGCACCGAGGGCCGCACCGCGCTGTATCAGTATCAGAACCTGGACAAGGCGACCACCAAGGGGGCCGAGGCCAAGGCGGACTACTGGCTGAACGATCTGGTCAACGTCTGGGGCAACCTCTCCTACATCGAGGGCAAGGATGGCGACGGCAACTACATCAACAGCCTGAGCCCGCTCAAGGGGACCCTGGGTGTTCGACTGGAGCAGCCCAACTGGAACATCAACACCGCCCTGCGCTTTGCCGACGACATGAGCAAGGTGGGCAAGGATGCCAAGGGCAACGACAACATCAAGAGTGCGGGCTGGGGCGTGGTGGACATCTATGCCCAGTTCAAGCCGGTGCAGGATCTGCAGTTCAACGTGGGCGTCTTCAACTTGTTTGACAAGGAGTACGTCAACTACGAGAGCATCACCGGCCAGAGCGCCAGTGCCAGCACCAGTCGCCAGACCGAGCCGGGTCGCAACCTGAGTGCACGGGTCAAGTACGTGTTCTGATGAATGCACACCACGACAAGGGGCCTGCGGGCCCCTTTTTCATGGCTGGAACCGGGCCCCCGATGGCGGACAAAAAGGCGGCCAAAAAGAAACCCGCCGAAGGCGGGTGGAAGGATTGCAACACTAACCAGGAGGAGGTGTTACTCAATAGACACCTGATTTGCGCCAATAGTTCAATTTTATTGATGTTTTTCATTATTGTCTGTGCGGCGTCCCACCCGGGATCGCAGGATCCCTACCGACAAATCGGTTATCATTTGTGCCCCCGTTTCTCTGTGTCGAGGATCTATGCCCGCCTTCTCCTGGTTAGCCCTGTTTTTTGGCGCTTTCTACTTCGTCTACGGTGCCTATCTGCCGTTCTGGTCGCTCTGGCTGGAGGGGATCGGGGTGAGCGCCGAGATGATCGGCCTGCTGCTCGGCGCGGGCATGGCGATCCGCTTTGCCGGCAATCTGATGGTGATGGGGCAGATCAAGGGGGCGGGGCATCTGCTGCCGGTCACCCGCCTGCTCAGCCTGCTCAGCCTGCTGGCCTTCCTCGGTTTTTACCTCAGCCACAACCTCTGGTGGCTGGTGGGGCTGACCCTGGTGGCGAACTTCATCTACCCGACCCTGATGCCGGTGGGGGAGGCGCTGGCCACCCGCATGGTGGTGCAGGCGCACCTCGACTATGGCAAGGTGCGCCTGTGCGGCTCGTTCGCCTTCATCGTCGCTTCGACCCTGGTGGGGGCGCTGGTGGGGAATTTTGGCAGCGACTGGATACTGCACACCATGGTGGCCGGGCTGCTGCTGATGCTGCTGCTGAGCTGGCTGCCGCTGCACCCGGCGCCGCAGGACATCCAGGGCGAGCGGGCCAAGGCCTCCCTGCTCGATACTCTCAAGTCTCCTCAGGTACGCCGCTTCCTGCTGATTTCGGCCCTGCTGCAGGGCAGCCACGCCGCCTACTACGGCTTCAGTGCCATGCACTGGAAGGCGGCGGGTTACAGCGGCACCACCATCGGTTATCTGTGGGCGCTGGGGGTGGTGGCGGAGATCGGCATGTTTGCCGCCGACAAGCGCTTCCTCAACCGCTTCGGCGCCCAGACCCTGTTTCTGGTGGGGGCGCTGGGCTGCGTGGTGCGCTGGATCCTGCTCGGTGCCTCCACCGAGCTGCTGGTGCTGGTGGCGGGGCAGCTGCTGCATGCGGTCACCTTCTGCGTCAGCCACCTCGGCGCCGTGCGCTTCATGACCCGCCAGCTGCCAGCCGAGCAGCTGATCCCGACCCAGGCGCTCTATGCGGCGCTGGGGCTCGGCATGACGGTGGCCGCCCTGATGACCCTGTGCGGCCTGCTGTTCGAACCGCTGGGGGGCGGCATCTTCTTCCTGATGGTGCTGGTGGTGCTGCCGGTGTTCGTGCTGCGCCTGCGGGAGGGCGAGCTGAAGGCCGCCTGAGTGGCCCTATCCGGTCAGCTGCCACATTGATCAGCAACGAAAAAGGGGAGCCTCGGCTCCCCTTGTTGCATGGTGATGGCTGGCTCAGGACTCTTGCTCAAAGGCCAGCAGATCTCCGGGCTGGCAGCCCAGTTCGCGGCAAATAGCCTCCAGGGTGGAGAAGCGCACCGCCTTGGCATGGCCGTTTTTCAGGATGGAGAGGTTGGCCTCGGTGATGTTGACCCGCAGGGCCAGCTCGCGAGCAGTCATTTTGCGTTCGGCCAGCAGGGCATCGAGTCGGATGATGATGGGCATGGGTTCCTCACACCGTCAGTTGTTGTTCATCGGCCAGCCGCTTGGCCTCGCGCATCACCAGCGCCAGCGCCGACACGATAAGCCCGGCCAGCAGCAGCTGGAAGTCCGATGAACCTATTTTTATCTGGCCGTGCAGCTCGGGGCCCGGCAGGGTGAGCACTAGGTCCAGCAGCGGGGTGGTGGTGATTTTGGTGACGAAACTGACACAGAGCAGCAGGCCGATCAACTGGTAGCGGCGGATCTGGCTGAAGGTGAACAGCATGGCCTGCCGATAGCCGCGAAACAGCTGGAGCAGTTGCCACAGCATCAGCATGAACACCAGATCCGGCAGCAGCATCACCAGGGTGCCCAGCAGGCGGGTGCCCAGGCTGAGGGGGTAGTCGGCAATCGAAGGAGCCGTGCTGGCCAGCGCCGGCTGTGCCATGGTCAGGGGAACATGGTTGAGCACCGAACTGTCTTGCACCGCCAGTGCGTCGATCAGCTCCTGCTGCAGGTAGTCGCTGCCGCCGAGCAGTTGGGACCAGACTCCCATGATCGTCATGAGCGGGGTGGCCAGCAGGGCGAACAGCAGGATCCATTCGATCAGATTGCTCATGCGTTCGAGCTTGTTGTGTTTCATCGCTTACCTCTTGGAGTGAAAGGGTGGGCCACGCGCAGCACCGAATTATTGTTTATCAATAAACACAGCCAGATGTTTATCGTTTTTCGATATTTATTCAACCGTTTTTTATTGAAAAACGATAAATTCTTGCTGCAATAAGAAGATGACATTTTTCGGGCGGCTCTCTAGACTGGCTGCTGCTGCGCTTGAATCTTCAACACGGACAAGAGGTTACAGATGCACCAGGGATGGTTGCTGATCGGATTGTCGCTCTCCTATCTGGGGCTGCTGTTTCTGATCGCCTACGTGGCAGACAAGAACAAACGTCGCCGTTTAAAGGGGCAGCCCCTGCTCTACAGCCTGTCGCTGGCGGTCTACTGCACCTCCTGGACCTTCTTTGGCACGGTGGGCCAGGCCAGCGAGTCGCCCTGGTCACCTGTGCCCATCTATCTGGGGCCCATGCTGGTGTTCCTGTTCGGCTGGCGCTTGCTGGCCCGCCTCATCCTGGTGGCCAAGCGCGAGCACATCACCTCCATCGCCGACTTCATCGCCGCCCGTTACGGCAAGTCCCAGCGCCTGGCCATGGTGATCGCGCTGATCGCCATCATGGGCATACTGCCGTACCTGGTGTTGCAGCTGAAAGCCATCGTCACCGGGCTGGATCTGCTGATGGCCAACTCTGTGCCTGCCGGCCCCACCGGCAATACCGCCGGACTGGCCCTCGGCGTGGCCTTGCTGCTGGCGCTGTTCAGCATCCTGTTCGGCACCCGCCATCTGGACGCCACCGAGCACCACCGCGGCATGGTGGTGGCCATCGCCTTCGAATCCGTGGTCAAGCTGCTCGCCTTCATGGCGGTGGGGGGCTTTGCGCTCTGGCTGATCCTCAGCAAGCCGAGCCAGGCTCGCACCCTGGTGGCCAGCGACTTTCTCGATGCGGTAGTGGCGGTGACGCCGGGCAGCCTGCTGGAGCTCGCCATCTACACCCTGGTCGCCATGTGCGCCGTCATCTGCCTGCCGCGCCAGTTTCACGTGACCGTGGTGGAGAACAACCAGGGCCAGGATCTGCACTGGGCGCGCTGGCTGTTTCCGCTCTACCTGTTCGTGATGGGGCTCTTCATCTGGCCGCTGGCGCTGGCGGGCAAGCAGTGGGTGGGGGCCGGCATGGCCTCGGATACCTATGTGATCAGCCTGCCCATGTCGCTCGGTTTTGACGGCATGGCACTGCTGGCGTTTCTTGGCGGCACCTCGGCGGCCACCGGCATGGTGATCGTCTGCACCATCGCGCTGGCCATCATGGTCAGCAACGATCTGGTGCTGCCGGTGCTGCTGCGCCGCTTCTGGCAGCAGGGGCGGGACGAGCGGCTGGTGCGCCTGCTGCTGCAGGTGCGCCGCGGCGCCATCCTGCTGATCCTGCTGGCGGCCTGGGGGCTCTACCTCTGGCTCGGGGATCTCACCAGCTTGTCGCGCATCGGCTACCTGTCGTTCGGCGCGGTGGCCCAGTTTGCGCCGGCGCTGCTGCTCGGCCTCTATTGGCGGCACGGCAACCGCAAGGGGGTCTACCTCGGTCTCGCCCTCGGGGTCAGCCTCTGGTTCGCCACCCTGCTGGCGGAGAGCGGCCTGCTGGCCGGCTCGCCGCTGGCGGCCCTGCTGGCGCCGCCCGACTGGCCCGCGTTTCGCGATCTCAGCCTGGGGGCCTGGTGCATCTTCCTGAGCCTGTTGCTCAATCTCATCGGCTATGTGGCGGGCTCCCTGCTGTCGCAGGCGGCGGTGAGCGAGCGGCTGCAGGCGGCCAACTTCGTCGGCAAGCCGAGCCGCGACACCACGGCGCTCTATCAGGCGCGGGTCTCGGTCAAGGAGCTGGAGATGCTGGCGGCCCGCTTCGTCGGCTCGAGTCGGGTCAAGCGGGCCTTCGGCCGCTTTGCCGGCGAGCGGGGCGGCACCCTGGCGCCCCAGATGCAGGCCTCCGCCGAGCTGATTGCCCACACCGAGCGGCTGCTGGCCGGGGTGTTCGGCACTTCGTCCGCCCGCCTGGTGCTGGCCTCGGCCCTGCAGGGGCGCAACATGCAGCTCGAAGAGATCGCCACCATAGTGGATGAGGCCTCCGACGTGTTTCGCTTCAACCGCGGCCTGCTGCAGGGGGCCATCGAACACATGGGACAGGGGATCTCGGTGGTGGACAGGGAGCTCAAGCTGGTGGCATGGAACCGGCGCTACATCGAGCTGTTCCACTATCCACCCGGCCTCATCCAGGTGGGGCGCCCCATCGAGGAGATCATCCGCTACAACGCCGAGCAGGGGCTGTGCGGCCCCGGCGATGTCGAGGCCCATGTGGCGCGGCGGGTCGCCTTCATGCAGCGCGGCAGCCAGCATATCTCGGCGCGTGAGCGCCCCGATGGCCGGGTGATCGAGATGCAGGGCAACCCCATGCCGGCGGGCGGTTTCGTGATGACCTTTACCGACATCACCCCGTTTCGCGACGCCGAGCGGGTGCTGCGCGAGGCCAACGAACACCTGGAGGCGCGGGTGGCCGAGCGCACCCACGAGCTCTCCGAGCTCAACCGCCAGCTGCTGCTGGTGAACCAGCAGGTGGAGCGGGCCAACCACTCCAAGAGCCGCTTCCTGGCGGCGGTGAGCCACGACCTGACCCAGCCGCTCAACGCGGCCAAGCTGTTTACCTCCTCCCTGCTGGAGATGCTGCCGCCGGCGGACGAGCCGGCCCGCATCGCCCGCCACATCGACGACGCGCTGGGGGCGACCGAGGATCTCATCACCGATCTGCTCGACATCTCGCGCCTCGAAGCGGGCAAGTTCAAGGCCAAGAAACTGGATTTTGCCCTGCGCGACGTGTTCGACAACCTCAAGGCGGAGTTCGGGGTGCTGGCGCAGGCGGGGGGGATCCAGTTCTCGGTGGTGGAGAGCGGTGTGGCGGTTTACAGCGACGTGCGCCTGCTGCGGCGGGTGCTGCAAAACTTCCTCACCAACGCCTTTCGCTACAACCCGGGCGGGCGGGTGCTGCTCGGCTGCCGCCGGCTCGGCGACAAGGTGCGCATCGAGGTGTGGGACAACGGCCCCGGCATTCCGGCCGACAAGCAGGAGGCGATCTTCGACGAGTTCTCCCGCCTCGATCACTCCCGCACCGCGCGGGAGCAGGGGCTGGGGCTCGGCCTTGCCATCGCTCGCGGCATCGCCCTGGTGCTCGGCCACAACCTGACCCTGCGCAGCTGGCCGGGGGCGGGCTCGGTGTTTGCCATCACCCTCAACCTGGCGACCCGTCCTGTCGCAACGACGCAGGTGGCGGCCCCCACCCAGCGCGACAGCCAGCTGGAGGGGATCCGGGTGCTCTGCATCGACAACGAGAGCGACATCCTGATCGCCATGCACTCCCTGCTGGGACGCTGGGGCTGCGAGGTGGTGTGCGCCCAGAGCCTGGCCCAGGCGGAGGATCTCATCGCCGGCGGCTTCCTGCCGCAGCTGGTGCTCTCCGATTACCATCTGGACGACGGCAAGACCGGGCTGCAGGCGCTGCACATGCTGCGCCTGGCCCACGGCAACGACATTGGCGGCATCATCATCAGTGCGGATCGCAAGAGCGAGCTGCAAGCGCAGATCCGCGAACACGGCTACGGCTACATCAGCAAACCGGTCAAACCGCTCAAGCTGCGGGCGCTGATGAACAGCATCTTGCGGCCGGCCAAACTTGATGATGATCACGAAACCGGGAATTCGTCCGAATTTTAATCGACGGCCCCCAGCCAGCAAGATCGGCACTTTCTGACACAAAAAAGTGCCTTTTCTTCTCGTTTGAGGCTCGTTTTCGATAAAAAGTGGTTTATTAATAACCGCTCGGGGGTTTGCCCTCTCTCCTTTGACTCCCTTATAGTCAGGTCGCGATTATTTTTGTCGCAAATCAAGTTGTGCAAAAGGCAAACCGGATGAAAGTCCGGGACGCAAAGCTTCCGGTCTAAGGGTCAGCAGTACCTAAGATAGCGGGGCCACCACAGGTTGTTTCGTCCATGGGCCAAGCCATGGTGCGATGTTGTCTGCGTTACCTGTCAGGTTGCGTTGCCTTTTTCGTTATCTATTCCAAGAACGAAATAAGGATATTCAACTATGTTAAGTCCAAAACCCTCCGTACTGGCGTTGTTGGTCGGGGGTCTGTGCGCCTCCTCCGCCTTCGCTGCCGCCCCCGGCAAACCCACCATCGGCTGGGGCGAAACCAAGTTCGCCATCGTCGAAGTGGATCAAGCCGCCACCTCCTACAACAAGCTGGTCAAGGTGCACGCCGATGGCGCGCCGGTCAGCGTGAGCTGGAACCTCTGGTCCGGTGATGTCGGCCAGACCGCCAAGGTTCTGCTCGACGGCAAGGAGGTGTGGTCCGGCGCCGCGTCCGCCTCCGGTACCGCCAACTTCAAGGTCACCAAGGGGGGCCGCTACCAGATGCAGGTGGCGCTGTGCAACGCCGACGGCTGCACCCTCTCCGACAAGAAAGAGATCCTGGTGGCCGACACCGACGGCAGCCATCTGCTGCCGCTCAAGGCGCCGCTCAAGGAGAACAACAAGCCCTACGTCAACAAGACCGGCAAGGTGATGGGGGCCTACTACGTGGAGTGGGGGGTCTATGGTCGCAAGTTCACCGTGGACAAGATCCCGGCCCAGAACCTGACCCACATCCTCTACGGCTTCACCCCGATCTGCGGTGGCAACGGCATCAACGACAGCCTGAAAGAGATCTCCGGCAGCTTCGAGGCGCTGCAGCGCTCCTGTGCCGGCCGCGAGGACTTCAAGGTCTCCATCCACGATCCCTGGGCTGCCATCCAGATGGGGCAGGGCAATCTCACCGCCTATGACGAACCCTACAAGGGCAACTTCGGCAACCTGATGGCGCTCAAGAAGGCCTATCCGGACCTGAAGATCCTCCCCTCCATCGGTGGCTGGACCCTCTCCGATCCCTTCTTCTTCTTCGGTGACAAGACCAAGCGCGACACCTTCGTCGCCTCGGTGAAGGAGTATCTGCAGACCTGGAAATTCTTCGACGGGGTGGACATCGACTGGGAATTCCCGGGGGGCCTCGGGGCCAATCCCAACCTCGGTAGCCCCTCCGACGGCGAAACCTACGTGCTGCTGATGAAGGAGCTGCGCGCCATGCTCGACGAGCTGAGTGCAGAGACGGGCCGCACCTATGAGCTCACCTCCGCCATCAGCGCCGGCGGTGACAAGATTGCCAAGGTGGACTATCGCGCCGCCCAGCAATACATGAATCACATCTTCCTGATGAGCTACGACTTCAACGGCGCCTGGACCAACACCGGGCTGGGTCACCAGACCGCGCTCTACGAGTCGAGCTGGGATCCCAACACCAAGTACACCACCGACAAGGGGGTCAAGGCGCTGCTGGGTCAGGGCGTCGAGCCGGGCAAGGTGGTGGTGGGTGCCGCCATGTATGGTCGCGGCTGGACCGGCGTCAGCGGGTATCAGGGCAACAACCCCTTCACCGGCACCGCCACCGGCCCGATTGCGGGGACCGAAGCGGAAGGGATCTGGGAGAAGGGGGTCATCGACTACCGCGGCATCGCCAAGGGCAAGATGGCCGGCGACTGGCAGTACAGCTATGACGAAGTGGCTGAGGCACCGTCCGTGTTCAAGGCTGCCACCGGCGAGCTCATCACCTTCGATGACGAGCGCTCGGTCAAGGCCAAGGGGCAGTACGTGCTGGCCAACCAGCTCGGCGGCATGTTCGCCTGGGAAATCGACGCCGACAACGGCGACATTCTCAACGCCATGCACGAGGGGCTGGGCCACGGCGATAGCACACCGCCGGTCAACAAGCCGCCGGTGGCCAACGCCGGCACCGATCTCGCGGTGACCGGGCCGGCCCAGCTGGTGCTGGACGGTTCCTCCTCCCGCGATCCGGAAGGGGCGGTGCTGAGCTACAGCTGGGCCCAGATCTCCGGTCCCAAGGCGACCCTGAGCGATGCCACCCAGGCCAAGGCCAAGGTGAGCGTCGATGCGGTGAGCCAGGACGTCAATCTGGTGTTCGAGCTGACCGTGACCGATGACCACAACCTCAGTGCCAAGGATCAGGTGGTGGTGACCAACAAGGCGCCGCAACCCAACCTGCCGCCGGTCGTCACGGTGCAGGACAAGGTCTCGGTGCAGGCCGGCAAGCAGGTGAGCATCACTGCCAGCGCCACCGACCCCAACGGCGATACCCTGAGCTATCAGTGGAGCGTGCCGGCCGGGCTCACCGCCAGCGGTCAGAACAGCAAGACCCTGGTGGTGACGGGCCCCAGCGTCACCGTGGAGACCGGTTATGACCTCACCGTCACCGTGACCGACGGCGCCCTGGATGCCCAGGGCAAGACCCGCCTCACCGTGACCCCGGTCAGCGGTGGCGGCGACTGCAACGCCACCGATCCGGATGCCGCCAACTGGCCGGCCTGGAAGGCCTCGACCACCTACAACGGTGGCGAGAAGGTGAGCCACAACCAGCTGGTGTGGCAGGCCAAGTACTGGACCCAGGGCAATGAACCGAGCCGCACCGCCGATCAGTGGAAGCTGATAAGCCAGGTGCAGCTGGGCTGGGATGCCAGCGTCGCCTACAACGCCGGTGACGTGACCACCCACAACGGTCGCCAGTGGAAGGCCCAGTACTGGACCCGCGGCAACGAGCCCGGCAAGCACGACGTCTGGCAGGACATCGGCGCCGCCAGCTGCAAATAACCTCACCGTTAAACCCATCGGGGCATGCCAGGCATGCCCCCTTTTTTCCCCCATAACAACAAAGAGCACCACCATGACCACATGCACCACACGTCTTGCCTGCCTGATCGGCGCAGCCCTGGCAAGCGGCCCGCTGCTGGCCGCCGTTCAGCCACCCACCCCGCTGGTCTTTGACGCCACCCGGCCGCAGAACGATCTGCAGGGATCGCTGCTGGCCGGCGTCCAGTTTGCCCAGAGCCAGATCCTGCCCGCCCACCCGCGGGAGGGGGACAACCAGCCCCGCCTCACCGCCCTGCGCAAGAGCCTGCTGCTGGTGCGCCCGCTGCAGGCCGGCAACCAGGCGCCGCTGGCGCTCGAGGCCCGCGACGGCGCCGGCAAGCTGCTCGGCAGTCTCACGCTGGATCCCCCCTCCCGCCTGCCCAAGACCGCCTACTACCTAGAAGGAACGCCGGAGGAGGGGGTCGACTTTACCCCGGGCCCCGGTACCAGTACCGTCATCAACAGCAGCAGCGAGCTGGCCAGGCTGAGCGATCCGAGTGGCGCCTTCCTGCTCGGCAAGTTGCAGCCCCATGCCCTGGTCACCATCCAGACCGCCGACGGCCGCTGGGTGCGCGACATCCACCTGCCGCGCGAGGCGAGCCTCGAGGGCAAGATGGTGCGCCTCGCCTCCAATGCCGGCTACAACTCCACCGTCTACTTCAGTGGCCGCCAGGTAACAATCTCCCGCGGTCAGAGCCAGCAGTTCAAGTTCGTGCGCGGCCAGTGGATCCGCGATGGCGAGCTGGAAAACAACGGCATCACCTATGCGAGCGACGCCTGGAGCGCCGTGCTGCCGGCCGAGTGGATCATGCCCGGCCTCACCCTGCGCCTGAGCCAGGGGGATCTGAGCGGTGAGCTGACCGACCTCAAGGTGGGGGCGCCGGGGGAGCTGCTCATTCACACCATCGACATCGGCATGCTGACCAGCCCGCGCGACCAGTTCGCCTTTGCCAGGGATAAAGAAGCCCAGCGGGAGTATTTCCAGACCATTCCCGCCAGCCGCCTCATCGTCAGCCAGTATGCGCCGCTGTCGTTGCCGGAGGTGATGCTGCCGGATGGCACCCTGCTCACCGACTTTGATCCGAGCGAGGGGGGCTGGCACGGCGGCACCATGCGCCAGCGCATCGGCAAGGAGCTCATCTCCCTTGGCATCGACAATGCCAACTACGGCATCAACAGCACCGCCGGGGAGGGGGAAAGCAGCCACCCCTACGTGGTGGCCCAGCTGGCGGCCCACAACAGTCGCGGCAAATACGCCAACGGGGTGCAGGTGCACGGCGGCTCCGGCGGGGGCGGCATCGTCACCCTGGACGCCTCCCTTGGCAACGAGTTCAGCCATGAGGTGGGCCACAACTACGGTCTCGGCCACTACGTGGGCGGCTTTGCCGGCTCGGTGCACCGCAGCGCCGATCAGATCAATGCCACCTGGGGCTGGGATGGCGACAAGAACCGCTTCATCCCCAACTTCTTTGCGAGCCGCAGCGGCCAGAGCGCCTGCCTCGACGGTCAGTGCCAGGCCCCGTTTGATGGCCGCAAGTTCGGCTTCGACGCCATGGCCGGCGGCGAGCCGCTCTCCGGCTTCAACCGCTTCACCCTCTACACCCCCAACTCGGCCGCCATCATCCAGCGCTTCCTCGAGAGCAAGGCGGTATTCGACGCAGCGTCCCCCACCGGTTTCAGCAAGTGGAACGAAAGCCAGGCCAGGATGGAGCCCTACCGCCACCGGGTCGACCTCGCCGAGCAGATCACCGCGCCGGTGAGCGATCTGGGGGAGGTCAAGCTGGCCGCCCTGCTGGCCGAGTACGATCTGGTCAAGGTGGCCATGTGGGATGGCAACTGGACCCGCAACATCCAGCTGCCGGCCGCCTCGGCGGCCAATCGCGGTCGCATCGTCAGCATCGACCACAACGCCGGCTACAACAGCACCCTCTTCATCAACGGCCAGCAGATCACCGTCTCGCGCGGCTTCAAGAAGAGCTACCGCTCCGACGGCAGCCGCTGGAACGAGGGAGCGCCGACGGATCTGGCGGCTGATCGCAAACCCGCTGCCTTCGGCGTGCCGGTGACCACCCTGGTCGGTTACTACGACCCGCAGGGGCAACTGCCGAGCTACCTCTATCCGGCCCTGCACGGCGCCTACGGCTTTGCCTATGGCGATGACGGCGAGCGGCTCGGCAACAGTGATTGCCAGCTGCAGGTGGAGACCCGCGACGGCCTGCTGCGCTTCAAGCTGGCCAATCACCGGCTGAGCGCCAGCGTGATGAACAAGTTCCACGTCAACGTGCCGACCGCAAGCGAACCGCGCAGCGCCAGCGTGCTGTGCCACAACCAGTCACAGACAGAGGCCCAGCTTGCCCCGGCCCCGGCCGGGCTCGGCTACACGGTCAACGGCATGCCGCTGGCGGCGCGCTGAGTGTTTTTCTCCTTTCTCCTCGCGCAATGCGAGGTGCCACTGGCGGGGGCCAAGCCCCGCCTTTCATCAAGCAAGAGGTAAATATGATGACAAGAAAGTCCTCTGTGGCCACCCTGCTGGCCGGGCTCTGTCTGAGCGGTCAGCTGTGGGCCGCCAGCGCCTATGACATCAATCAGGGCTATGGCGGCGGCAGCCAGGTCAGTTTCAACGGCCAGATCTACGAGGCCAAGTGGTATGCCAATCCGGGCCAGAGCCCGGGCGTGCAGGTCGCCAACGAGTGGGATTCTCCGTGGGCCCTGCTGGGGGCAGGCGAGGCGACGCCACCGGGTGACGGGGAGGGCATAGCCCCGCCCGCGCAGGGAGGCAGCGGTACCGCTGACGGCAGCACCGTCTACCTGAGCCAGAGCGAGCTGGATGCCAAGGAGCATGCGCTCACCGACTTCCCGGCCATGACGGCGGTCAAGGCCGCCATCGCCACCCGCGACAATACCGTGGTCGAGGCGGTGGCCCCCGGTTTGCCGCTCAACCCCGCCAACGTCAAACGGGTAGAAGGGCTGCTCAGCGAGTCGCAGTTCAACTTCCTGTTCCCGCTGCGGGCGCCGGAGTACACCTATCGCGGCTTCCTGCAGGCGGTGGCCAAGTTCCCGGCCTTCTGCGGTGACTACAGCGACGGGCGCAACGCCGAGGCCATCTGCCGCAAGTCGCTGGCCACCATGTTTGCCCACTTCGCCCAGGAGACCGGCGGTCACGAGAGCTGGCGCCCCGAGCCCGAGTGGCGCCAGGGGCTGGTGTGGGTACGGGAGATGGGCTGGACCGAGCAGATGCGCGGCGGCTACAACGCCGAGTGCCGGCCGGATGTGTGGCAGGGTCAGCAGTGGCCGTGCGGCAAGTTCGACAACGGCGAGTTCAAGAGCTACTTCGGTCGTGGCGCCAAGCAGCTGTCATACAACTACAACTATGGCCCCTTCTCCGAGGCCATGTTCGGTACTGTGCGTACCCTGCTGGACAACCCGGAGAAAGTGGCGGACACCTGGCTCAACCTGGCCAGCGCCGTGTTCTTCTTCGTCTATCCACAGCCGCCCAAGCCCTCCATGCTGCACGTGATCGACGGCACCTGGCAGCCCAACGCCCACGACCGGCAAAACGGCCTGGTGCCGGGCTTCGGGGTGACCACCCAGATCATCAACGGCGGGGTGGAGTGCGGTGGTGCGGCCGAGCATGCCCAGTCCCAGAACCGGATCACCTACTACCAGGCCCAGGCCCAGTATCTGGGGGTGCCGGTGCCTGCCGACGAGGTGCTCGGTTGCAAGAACATGAAGGTCTTTGACGAGGCCGGCGCCGGCGCCCTGCCCATCTACTGGGAGAACGACTGGAGTTATGTGCCGGGCAACCCCAACGGTGGCAAGAGCTACGCCTGCAAGCTGGTGGGCTACCAGACCCGTTTCAGCGCGTTCAAGGAGCGTGACTACAGCCGCTGTGTGCAGCACTTCTTCCCCGAGGTGGTGATCGAGGACAACGGCGGTGGCACCAACCTGCCGCCGGTGGCCAGCATCAGCGGCCCGAGCGAGGCGCTGGGCGGCGCCACCGTGCTGCTCTCCGGCCAGGGCTCGAGCGATCCGGAAGGCAAGCCCCTCAGCTACGCCTGGACCCTGCCTGCCGGGGCCAGCGCCTCGGATCTGAGCCAGTCCACCCTGAGCGCCATCCTGCCGCCGACCCCGACCAGCGACACCCGCTACGGCTTCGTGCTCAAGGTGACCGACGACAAGGGGCTGAGCCGCAGCGCCACCCACGAGATCCTGATCAAGGGCAGCGGCGGCACCACGCCGCCGGATGGCAACCCGCCCTACAAGGAGGGCACCGCCTACAAGGCCGGTGACAAGGTGAGCAACCTGGGCGGCAACTACCAGTGCAAGCCCCATCCCTACACCGGCTGGTGTGCCGGCGCGGCCTGGGCCTATGAACCCGGCAAGGGCACGGCCTGGAGCGATGCCTGGATCAAGCTGTAACGACATCTCCGCGCAATAAAAAAGGCCCGTCAGGGCCTTTTTTCATGGGGTGAGCACGTTTACAGCGGCTTTTGCCACAGGCTCAGCAGCAGATCCTGCTCCAGCTCGTCCGGCCCCTGATGGGTAAAGGCGTGGCGCTGTTCACCACTGGCGCGCCAGCCGAGGCGGCTGGTCTCCAGGATGAAGCTG
The DNA here is from genome assembly GCF_027706125.1 of Aeromonas sp. Y318-1. Taxonomy (NCBI): domain Bacteria; kingdom Pseudomonadati; phylum Pseudomonadota; class Gammaproteobacteria; order Aeromonadales; family Aeromonadaceae; genus Aeromonas; species Aeromonas sp. Y318-1. The sequence continues at coordinate 81,347 of NZ_JAPDCM010000011.1, read as the reverse complement.
CGCAGCCCCTGGTCCATCTGCATGCTGAACTGGCAGCGCAGCTGACCCATGGGGTTGAGGCCGGCCAGGCTCGGCCAGCTCAGCGGGTGCTCCATGCTGACCGGGTTGAGGCTGACCCTCAGCTGCCACTGGTGGCGGGGGCCGGGTTGCAGGTAGAGCAGGTAGCCGCCCGGTGCCAGCCAGCTGACCAGCTGTTCGGTCTTGACTTTGAGATCGTTGACCAGCAGCAGCTGGGCCGTGCCCGGCAGGATCGGGGCGCGGGCCGGATCGGCGATGACGAACTGAGCGTCCGGCTGCGCCTTGTTGGCGGCAAAGATGGTGTTCTTGGCGATGTCGACGCCGGCAAATTGCCAGCCCGGCAGGCGCTCGGCCAGAGTCCGGCAGTAGTAACCCTCGCCACAGCCCAGGTGGATCAGCTCGCGCGGCTCGAGGGGGGCAAGCAGGCTGGCCATCGCCTCGACCAGCGGTAGCTGGTGGCCCTGCTCGAGGAAGTGGCGTTTGGCGCGCATCAGGGCGCGGCTGTCGCTGTCCTTGGGGTTCTTCTTGCCGGGGATGAGATCCAGATAGCCTTCCGGCGCGGGATCGAAGTGATGCTTGTTGGCGCAGTAGACCCCGCGGGAGGCTTCATGAAGTTGCAGCGGGCTGCGACAGATAGGGCATTGCAGGTGCATAGAATTTCTCTTGGCGAAGGCCATGACGGCAGGGGCGTTCGGGATTATAGGGGAGACGATCAGAAAAGGCTGCCGTGGCAGCCTTTTTTATCCGGCGACCCAGTGCGGGGCCACCAGTAGCGGGATCAGCGAGTGCCGAACACCACTATGGTCTTGCCGTGGGCGGAGATCAGCTCCTGCTCTTCGAGCATCTTGAGGATCCGGCCGACGGTTTCGCGGGAGCAGCCGACGATCTGGCCGATCTCCTGACGGGTGATCTTGATCTGCATGCCATCCGGGTGGGTCATGGCATCCGGCTGCTTGGCCAGGTTCAGCAGGGTCTGGGCGATCCGGCCGGTCACGTCCAGGAAGGCGAGGTTGCCGACTTTCTGGCTGGTGTGCTGCAGGCGGGCCGCCATCTGGCCGGAGAGGCGCATCAGGATTTCCGGGTTGACCTGGATCAGCTGGCGGAACTTCTTGTAGGAGATCTCGGCCACTTCACAGGAACCTTTGGCACGCACCCAGGCGGAACGCTCCGGGTTTTCGCTCTCCTCGAACATCCCCATCTCGCCCAGGAAGTCGCCCTGGTTCAGATAGGAGAGGATCATCTCCTTGCCTTCATCGTCCTTGATCAAGACGGCCACAGTGCCCTTGACGATGTAGTAGAGGGTTTCCGCTTTCTCACCCGCGTGGATCAGGGTGCTCTTGGCGGGATACTTATGAATGTGGCAGTGCGACAAGAACCATTCCAGGGTGGGATCGCTTTGCGGTTTGCCAATGACCATGAGAATTCCTCTGTAGTGTCTTTTTATGGACTCGTGCGTCCGGGCAAGCTGCCAACCTTGCCATTCCTTGTATTAGTCGCAGTAGGATAAGAGCCTTTGTCTGTGCTGACAAGGCTTTGAGGGCTTTTGCCAGCTCCCCTTGCAACCCCTGCTGCGTTCCGTTCGCCATTGTAGGGAAGATGGGGGCATCAGATGTTGATTTTGATCTAGTTAGTCAGGAAGTTCGTGAAAATGGCGGATATGTGCCGCTGTCGCGTCGTCTGCGGTATGCTATGTCAGTCAGATCTGTCGTCATCAAGAGGAAATGTGAAATGAAAGCCAAGGTCAGCTGGGTGGAAGGCATGCAGTTTGTGGGCGAGAGTGAGTCCGGTCACAAGGTGATCCTGGACGGTGCCAACCCCGGCGAAGGTGCCAGCCCGATGGAGATGATCCTGCTGGCGGTGGGCGGTTGCAGCTCGATCGACGTGGTCTCCATCCTGGAGAAGGCGCGTCAATCCGTGACCGCCTGCCATGTGGAGCTGGCCGGAGAGCGGGCTGACTCGGTGCCGCGGGTATTCGAGAAGATCCACCTCCACTTCGTGGTGACCGGCAAGGGGCTGGCCGAAAAGCAGGTAGCCCGCGCGGTGGATCTGTCGATGGAAAAATATTGTTCAGTTTCCCTGATGTTGGAAAAAGCGGTAGAAATTACCCATAGTTATCAAATTCTTGAAGCCTGATAGCAGTGGCTCTTCCGATCGAATAACACCATGACATAAGGAAAGTGCAATGAAAAAGATGATAGCGTTACTCCCCCTGCTGGGGCTGGCAGCCTGCAGCATGCCGCAACCGACCCAGTACCAGTACAGCCAGTATCAGTGCGGTGAGGAGTTGCTGGCCGTGACCTATGATGCCCAGGCCGACATGGTGCAGTTCCCCTATGCCGGGGTCTATCACAAGCTGGGCCGGGTCGAGGCGGAGTCCGGTGCCAAGTATTCCGACGGTGTGACCACCTTCTGGAATCAGGAGAAGCAGGCCATCCTCAGCCAGAAAGGGGTAACCCTGCTGACTTGCCAGCGCAAGTGATCGTCATGGTGTGATGACAACGGCCTGCTCAATGCAGGCCGTTTTGCATATTGGGGGTCAGTGCGGCAGGGCGTTGAGCATCTTGGCGGCCAGTTGCTGGCTCAGCTGCTGACGCTCCCCTTCGGCGATGGCCACGTCGCTGGCCAGGGAGATGGCGCTGCTCCACACCGCCTGCTGGGTGCGCCGGTCGAGCAGCACGATGGCCAGGGTACCCTTGCGGGCATCGGCCTTGGCCTGCAGCCCCGGCGTCATGCCGAGGCGGGCGAAGATCTCGCCATCGCTCAGATCCTTGCTGCCGGCCACCCCGATGGCGACCCAGACATCGGCCTCGTCGAGGGGCACGCTCTGCCACCCCTTGCGCCCCAGCTCCTGATTGACCGCCTGTTGCACCGGCTCCAGCCACCCCTCGGCGCTGTCGCCGGCATACTGGAACTGCTCGGCCAGCGCATAGCGCGGCGTCGCCCCGAATGGCCAGCTGGCCGCCGGGCGCACCACCATGGTGCCCGCTTCCAGGGTCGGCGCGGCCGGGCCGCTGCTGCAGCCACCCAGCAGGGCGGCCAATCCCACAGAGATAAACGCTAACCGCATCATCAGCTCCTTGGCTCAGGTGATCTTGCCGGTTTCAATCAGTTGCTGGATCAACGGGCGCAGGATCAGCTCCATCGCGAAGCCCATCTTGCCGCCCGGCACTACGATGGTGTTCATCCGTGACATGAAGGATCCGTCGATCATCGACAGCAGGTAGGGGAAATCCACCTGCTTGATGCCGCGAAACCGTATCACCAGCATACTCTCGTCCAGACTCGGGATCACCTTGGCGCTGAAGGGGTTGGAGGTATCCACCGTCGGCACCCGCTGGAAGTTGATGTGGGTGCGGGAGAACTGGGGGGTGATGAAGTTGATGTAGTCGTCCATGGAGCGAACGATGGAGTCGGTGACCGCCTCGCGCGAATGGCCGCGCTCCGAGGTATCGCGAATGAGCTTCTGGATCCACTCCAGGTTGACGATGGGCACCACCCCGATGAGGAAGTCCACGTGGCGGGCCACGTTGTGCTCATCGGTGACCACGCCGCCGTGCAGCCCCTCATAGAACAGCAGGTCGGTGTCGCTCGGCAGGTTCTGCCAGGGGGTGAAGGTGCCTGGCATCTGGTTGAAGGGCACCGCCTCGTCGAAGCTATGCAGGTAGCGGCGATACTGGCCGCTGCCGTTCTGGCCGTACTCCTGAAAGAAGCTCTCCAGCAGGCCGAAGTCGTTGGCCTCGGGGCCGAAATAGCTGATGTGGCGCCCCTGTTCGCGCGCCTTGCGGATCGCCACGTCCATTTCCGGGCGGGTGTAGCGATGAAAACTGTCCCCTTCCACCACGGCCGCCTGATAACCGAGCTGATGAAACATGGAGCGAAAGGCGTTGGTGGAGGTGGAGGTGCCGGCCCCGGACGAACCGGTAACCGCAATGATGGGATGCTTTGCCGACATAGAATTCTCTCTTCCTTGGGAGTTCCGTTATAAAGGCATGTTCCGAGTGCGGTCAAGTGTGCGACCTGACAGGACCATCGCGCAACTGCTTCGCAGGCGTGCCAGCGTGCGGGCATCGGTCGCAGACGCAAAAAAGGGCTGCCGTGGCAGCCCTTGTGGCAAACAAAGAGAAAAACTAGCCGGCCTGCTTGGTGCCGGCCGCAGGTTTGATCCCCACCAGTACGGCTCCCAGCAGGATGAACAGCACCCCGAGCGCCTTGCCGGGCTCCAGCGGCTCGGCGAAGAGCGGGATGTTGACCGCCAGCAGGTAGACCAGCGCATAGCTGGTGCTGAGCAGGGGGTAGGCGATGTTGAGCGGGGTGGAGTGCAGCGCCGCCAGCCAGCAGAGCAGCGACAGAGCGTAGCAGCCCACCCCGGCAAGGATCACCAGCAGCGGCAGCGGATGGGCCAGCATCACGGCAAGATCCATCTGCCAGGTCGGCAGCTGGATCACCCCCCACTTCATGCCGAGCTGGGCCGCCGTCACCAGCAAGATGCTGCCGAGCACGTAGAGATACCCCTTCAGCGCCGATCTTGCAGGGCTGGCCGGTCGTTGGCCCGCCTGCGGATGACCATCTTTCATAGCAAGCCTCCCAGCAGCAGGGCGCCCACTATGATGGCTCCCACCCCCAGCCAGTTGTGGTAGCTGATCTGCTCGTGAAAGAACAGTCTGGAACCCACCAGTACCAGCACCAGATTGATGCTGAGCATGGGGTAGGCCATGCTGAGCGGCAGCCGCTGCAGCAGGTAGATCCAGAGCAGCATGCCGCAGCCGAGCGCCGCCACGCTGGCGATGAGCCAGGGTGAGCGCAGCTTCTGCCAGTGGTTGCAGGGCTGGCGCTGCCAGCTGACGACCGCCTGCTTTTGCAGCATCTGGCCGCTGCAGGTCAGCAGGCACACCAGCAACAGCAGCAGGATGTCCATCACTGGGCTCCGTGGTAGATGAGCAGGGTCAGCCGGTGACTGACGATGGTCTCGTCGGCGGGGGGCACGGGTCCGGTGTTGCCGTCGCGATCGGTCTTCATCAGCAGGGCCACCTGCCCATTCTTGCGCGCCTGTTCCAGCCAGGCCGGGAAGTCGGCGCGGGCCACGTAGCGCCCCGCCGCATCCGGGTAGCCGAGGCCGTAATGCACCTCGCCCTTGCTGTCGAACAGGTTGATCTCGCTGCGTTGGGTGCCCCAGGCGAGGGAGGAGGCCAGCCCGACGTCGTTGGCCAGCAAGGTGCCTGACTTCATCAGCACGGCCTGATTGGCCTCGATGAAGCGCTCCGGCAGCTTGGAATCGATCAGCGATTGCGGCAGCGCCCAGGGCAGGCCGATGGCCAGCACCATGGGGCAGAGCGCGCTCAGGGTCCAGCGGCGGCTGACCTCTTTCAACTGGATGAAGCCGAGCAGACTCCAGCCGGCGAAGATGACCATGGCCACCGCCAGCGCACCGTGATCCTCCTCGCCATAGACGGCGTGGCTGGGAGAGAACGCCAACACGGCCAGCACCACCAGGCAGATGAGGCCGAACAGGCCGTTGAGCCAGGCGTTGACCCGCAAGGCTCGCTCTTTCCCCTCCTTGAGCAGGTCGACGGCGCTGGCGGCCATCAGCATGGCCAGCGGGGCGAAGCAGGGCAGGATGTAGGTGAGCAGCTTGCCCTTGGCAATGCTGAAGAACAGCAGGGGCAGGATCACCCAGGCCAGCAGGTAGAGGGTTTCCGGGCTTATCTTGCGCTCCTGCCAGCCCTTGCGCAGGGCGCCTGGCAACAGGCCGAGCCAGGGCAGGGTGCCGAGCAGCCCCATGGGCAGGTAGTACCAGAACGGCGCCTTGTGCTGGGCGTTGTCGGCGGCGAAGCGCTGGATGTGTTCAACCCAGAAGAAGTAGTGCCAGTAGTCCGGTTCGCGCAGGTGCACGGCGATGGCCCAGGGGGCGGCCAGCAGGACCGCGCTCAGGATGGCCAGAGGCCCGAAGCGCACCAGCTCGAGCAGGCGGCGCTGATAGATGACGTAGGGCACGATGACCACCACGGGCACCGCCAGGGCGATGAAGCCCTTGGTGAGAAAACCCATGCCGCAGGCGAGGCCGAACAGCAGATAACCGCCGACCCGGCTGCCAAGGGAGCCCTCCTTGCGGATGATGTAGAAGCTCACCATGGCGGCGTTGAGCCAGAGGGTCACCATGGCGTCCAGCACGCTGTAGGTGCCGATGCCGTAGACGATCAGCAGCGACAGATAGATGAGCCCGGTCAGGAAGGCCTTGCGCCGGCACTGCCACAGCTGCAGGGCAAACCAGCAGATCAGCAGGGCGCTGAGACCGGTAGCGGCGGCCGAGGCGAAGCGCACGGCGAAGTTGGTGTCACCGAACAGCTGCTGGCTGATGCTGTTGAACCAGTAGCCAGCGATGGGTTTCTCGAAGTAGCGCAAGCCCAGGAAGTGGGGCACGACCCAGTCTCCGGTGCTCACCATCTCCCGGCTGATCTCGGCGTAGCGGTTTTCGTCCGGGCTCCAGAGCGGCCGCTGGTCGAGCGGTAGCAGGTAAAAGAAGAGAAAGAACAGGGGCAGGGCCCACTTGGTCAACGTCATGACATCCTCTGTTGCATGGTGTGATTAGCGCGATGGTTAGTCCTGCCACCCGAGGTGGCATCATTCATCTCAGGCCTCGGCCTTGCAGCCGAGCCAGCCCTCCCGTCCGGGCAGGGTGCCGCGGACCAGCCGGCCGGTCGGCAGCGTGGTCGGGTCGGATGGTAACAGATCCCCGAGCGGCACGAAGCGGATGCCGCGCGCCCTGGCTTCGCCGAGCAGGGAATCGAACTGATCCGCCATCACGATCCCTTCCACTTCGGCGTGGATGGTGTAGACGTGGGGGCCCTGCGCCGGCGGGGTCGCCAGCTGCTCCAGCAGGAAACGGTTGAAACCGTCGGCCGTCACCTGATGGCCCACCACCTCGTCGAAGGTGGGCAGGTTGACCGGGATCTGCGGGGTGCCGGGGCGGCCATCTTGCAGCAGGGGCCGAAACAGCCCACTGCCGCGACAGTCGCTGTTGTAGCGAAAGCCGAACTGCTCCTTGGCCTGGGTAGTGAGCGGGTCGGCCCGCCAGCCGGCGGCGGCGGAGCAGTCCACTTCGCGCCCCAGGATCTGATTGAGCGCATCCACCCCGAGCCGGGTCTGACGAGTGAGCTCGGCTTCGTCCCAGCGGCCGGTGTTGGCCTGCCAGCCGTGGTGATCCCAGGCGTGCAGCCCTACCTCATGGCCGGCGCTGTCGGTGTCGCGCATCAGGGAGCCGAGCTGCTTGCCGATGGACTTGCCGGGCCAGGCGGTGCCGGCCAGCAGGATGTCCAGCCCATAGAGGGATGCTGCGTTGGAGCGCAGCATCTTGAACAGAAAGCGGGGTTTTAGCAGGCGCCACAAGTGGCGCCCCATGTTGTCCGGTCCGACCGAGAAGAAGAAGCTCCCCTTGACCTGATGCTTGTCGAGCAGTTGCAGCAGGCGGGGCACCCCGTCACGGGTCCCCCTGAAGGTATCGACGTCGATCCGTAGACCTACCTCAGTCATGCTCGACTCCCGTGGTGACCGCCCCTTGCAGGAAGAAGTCCAGGGTGTTACCGATGGTCTCTTCCATCTCGATGGTCGGTTCCCAGTCCAGCAGGCGGCGGGCATTGGCGATGCTCGGCCGGCGGTGGGAGACGTCCTGATAGCCGTCACCGTAGAAGGATTTGCTCTCCACCAGCTTGAAGCCGGCAAACGGCGGGAACTGGTCGCGCAGCGGGTGAGCCTCGAACTTGGCGAGCAGGATCTCGGCCATCTGCTGGATGCTGGCCTCGTTGTCCGGGTTGCCGATGTTGATGATCTGGCCGTCGCAGCGGTTCTCCTTGTTCTCGATGATGCGGAACAGGGCCTCGATGCCGTCCTCGATGTCGGTGAAGCAGCGCTTCTGGGCGCCGCCGTCTACCAGCTGGATCGGGGTGCCGTCCACCAGGTTGAGGATCAGCTGGGTGATGGCGCGAGAGCTGCCGATGCGGGCGGAGTCCAGGCTGTCCAGACGCGGCCCCATCCAGTTGAAGGGGCGGAACAGTGTGAAGTTGAGCCCCTCTTTCTTGCCGTAGGCCCAGATGACCCGATCCAGCAGCTGCTTGGAGACCGAGTAGATCCAGCGCTGCTTGTTGATGGGGCCGACGATGAGGCGGGAGTTGTCTTCATCGAAGCTGTGATCGTCGCACATCCCGTACACCTCGGAGGTGGAGGGGAAGATGATGCGTTTGTGGTACTTCACGCAGTAGCGGACGATCTTGAGGTTTTCTTCGAAATCGAGCTCGAACACGCGCAGCGGGTTGCGGGTGTACTCGATGGGGGTGGCGATGGCCACCAGCGGCAGGATCACGTCGCACTTCTTGATGTGATACTCGATCCACTCGGTGTGGATGCTGATGTCCCCTTCCACGAAGTGGAAGTTGGGGTGACCGATGAAGCGGTCCACCGCGCTGGAGCCGATGTCGAGGCCATACACCTCGTAGCCGCCATCCTGGAGCAGGCGCTCGGTCAGGTGGTTGCCGATGAAGCCGTTGACGCCGAGGATCAGCACCCGGGTCAGCCGCGCCTTGCGCAGGGCATTGCTCGCCTTGGCGCCAATCTTCATCCCTTCGACCAGCCCCAGTTCGCGGGCCAGCTGGGCGCCGCGCACATAGAGTCCGCCTTCGGCCTGACCGGCCACGATCTCCAGCACCCCTTCACCGCAGGCGATGCGCAGCGGCTCCTGGCTCAGGATGGTGCCCGGCTGCTTGTCGCTCTGCTGGGTCAGCCAGTGGCTCTTCCACACCGTCAGCTTGCGATCGCCGGCGAAGCTGAAGGCGCCCGGGTAGGGCTGGGTGACGGCGCGCACCAGGTTGTGCAGTTCGCGGGCCGGGCGGTGCCAGTGCAATTCGCCATCGGCCGGGGTGCGGCGGCCATAGTAGCTGGCCTTGCTCTCATCCTGCGGGGTGAGGCGGATGTCGCCGGCGCGCAGCCTGGGCAGCTCCTGCTCCAGCAGCGCCCGGGCGGCGAGGCGCACCTTGCCGTGCAGGGTCAGCGCGGTGTCGTCGTCGGCAATGGCCACCGCCTGCTGGGCGACGATGGCGCCTGCGTCGGGCTTGGCGGTCATCTGGTGCAGGGTGATGCCGGTTTCGCTCTCACCGTTGACCAGGCACCAGTTGATGGGGGCGCGACCGCGGTAGGCGGGCAGTAGGGAGCCGTGCAGGTTGAAGGCGCCGACGGTCGGGATGTCGAGGATCGCCTGCTTGAGCATGTTGCGGTAGTAGAAGGAGAAGAGGGCCTGGGGCGCCAGCTCGCAAATGCGCTCAATCCAGAGCGGGTGGTTCACGTCCTCGGGGGAGTAGACCGGCAGGTTGTGCTCGGCGCAGAGCTGGGCGACCGAGCCGAAGAAGCGGTTCTCGCCCGGATCATCGGCGTGGGTGAAGACGGCCTGGATCTCGTAGCCTGCCTCGAGCAGGGCCTCGATGCCGGTGCAACCGATATCGTGATAAGCAAAGACGACGACTTTCATTGTTCAGCTTCCTGTTGCGAAGGGGTGGTGGCGCTGCGCACGATCTGGTGGATGAAGTAGCGGGGACGGGCGCGCACGTCGGTGTACATGCGGCCTATGTATTCTCCCAGCAGCCCCATGCCCAGCAGCTGCACGCCGACAAAGGTGAAGAGAATGGCAAAGAGGGTGAAGACGCCATCGGCGGCCCAGTCGGCGCCCAGAATGAGGCGCATCAGGATCAGCAGGATGGAGAAGGTAAAGCCGAGGCCCGCCACCACGCTGCCGACTATGCTGAGCAGACGCAGCGGGGTGGTGGTCATGCAGGTGACCAGGTCATACATCAGGTTGATGAGGTGCATCAGCCCGTATTTGGACTCGCCGTGGGCTCGCTCGGCGTGGCCCACTTCCAGCTCTATGGTGCGGCGGGCGAAGCTGTTGGCCAGGATGGGGATGAAGGTGCTGCGCTCCTGGCAGCAGAGCATGGCGTCGATGATGTGACGGCGGTAGGCGCGCAGCATGCAGCCGTAGTCGCTCATGTGCACGCCGGTGGCCTTTTGTACCGACTTGTTGATGAGCTTGGAGGCGGTCTTGCGAAACCAGGAGTCCTGGCGGTTGCGACGCATGGTGCCCACCACGTCGTAGCCCTGCGTGGCGGCCTCCATCAGGCGGGGGATCTCCTCCGGCGGGTTCTGCAGATCAGCATCCAGGGTGATCACCAGATCCCCCTTGGCGGTCTCGAAGCCGGCCATGATGGCGGCGTGCTGACCGTAGTTGCGGTTGAGCAGCACCCCGACCAGCTTGCTGCCCTCACCGGCGGCGGCGTCTCTGATGAGCTCGGTGGAGCCGTCGTGGCTGCCGTCGTCGATGAGGATCACCTCGTAATCCTGTGACAGCTGATCGCAGGCGGCGGTGACCCGGCTCAGCAGCGCGGGCAGGCTGGCCTCCTCGTTGTAGACGGGGATGACCACCGAAACCAGCTTGATGTCAGTGTTGTTCACGTTGCATTACTCCAATATGTCGATAAGGGCCGCGACCACGCGGTCGACGTCGGCCAGCGTCATGTCCGGGAAGAGTGGCAGGGTGCACAGGCGTGACGAGTTCCACTCGGTATGAGGCAGGCTGAGGGTCGGGTAGCGTTCGCGGTAGTATTTCTGGGTGTGGGCTGCCCGAAAGTGCAGACCGGTGCCGATGCCGCGCTCCTGCAGTGCCTGCATCAGCTGATCCCGGTCTAGCCCGCAGCGATCCGGGTCGACCCGCACCATGAACAGGTGCCAGGCGTGCAGGTGGGGGTAGCCCGGCACGGCGAGCGGCGCCAGTGGCAGACCGGCCAGTCGCTCCTGGTAGCGGGCCACCAGTTCGGCCCGCTTGGCGTTGAGCTCGGGCAGGCGCGCCAGCTGCACCAGGGCGATGGCGGCGTTGATGTCGGCCAGGTTGTATTTGAAGCCCGGGGTGATCACCTCCGCCTGCGGCTTGCGGCCCAGGCTCATGCGATCAAAGGCATCCACCCCCAGACCGTGGAATTTGAGCATCCGAACCTTGTCCGCCAGCGCCTTGTCATCGGTCACCAGCATGCCCCCTTCGGCGCAGGTCAGATTCTTGATGGCGTGGAAGGAGAAGATGGCGGTGCCGCTGGCGCCAATCCAGCGCTCCCGGTAGCGGGTGCCGACCGCGTGGGCGGCATCCTCGATGACCGCAATGCCGTGCTGGCCGGCCAGCGCCAGGATCGGATCCAGATCGACCGGGGCGCCGGCGTAGTGGACCGGGATGATGGCTTTGGTGTTGGCGGTGATGAGCGGCGCGATCAGCTCGGCGCTGGTCATCAGGGTATCGGGGTCCACGTCGACGAAGACCGGCTCGGCCCCCAGCAGGGTGATGATGTTGATGGTGGAGACCCAGGTCTGAGAGGGGGTGATCACCTCATCTCCCGGGCCTATGCCCAGCGCCAGCAGGGTGACGTGCATGCCGGCGGTGGCGGAGCAGAGCGCGACCGCGTGCTGGCAGCCGAATGTGTCGCAGAATTGCTGTTCCAGTTCATGATTCTTCGGGCCCGTGGTGATCCAGCCCGATTTCAATACGTCACAGACAGCACTTATCTCGGCATCACCGATGGCGGGCCTCGAAAATGGCAGAAAATCTTGCATAAGAGATCCAACGAAGAATATTAATCAGTGCCCGTGAAAGCGGGCAGCCCCAAAAAATTGCACTCAACATAACGTATATAAAAGCGGGCTTGCAATGGTCCAGAAACAGCTGGTAACAATTAACTGGTGCGGTCATCTTAGGTAATGTGATAAATATTTATAACCCCCCCAACTCTTGTTTTTCCAAATTACATTTTCTCTGACATTTTGGTTGTATCAATATGAACATTACTGTATTTGGAAGTGGCTACGTGGGCCTGGTTCAGGCCACCGTACTGGCCGACGTCGGTCATCAGGTGATCTGTGTCGATGTCGATGAACAGAAGGTGGCAGCCCTGATGGATGGCCAGGTGCCCATCTATGAACCCGGTCTCGAATCCCTGCTGCAGCGCAACATCAAGAGCGGTTCCCTGGTGTTCACCACGGACGCCGTGCTGGCCGTCAAGCACGGCGATGTGCAGTTTCTGGCGGTAGGCACGCCACCGGGGGAAGATGGTTCCGCTGATCTGAGCCACGTGCTGACGGTGGCCGAGACCATCGCCCAGTATCGCGATCGGCCCGTCATCATCGTCAACAAGTCGACCGTGCCGGTGGGCACTGCCGACAAGGTGACCGCCAGGGTCAACGCCATCCTGCAGCAGCGGGATCAGTCGTTTTCCTTCGACGTGGTCTCCAACCCCGAATTTCTGAAAGAGGGCTCCGCCATCCAGGATTGCCTGCGGCCGGATCGCATCGTGGTGGGTACCGCCAACGAGGCCTCCCGCCAGCTGATGCGCGAGCTCTACGAGCCGTTCAACCGCAACCACGACCGCATCCTGTTCATGGATGTGCGCAGCGCCGAGCTGACCAAGTACGCCGCCAACTGCATGCTGGCCACCAAGATAAGCTTCATCAACGAGATGGCCGGACTGGCCGAGCGGGTCGGCGCCGACATCGAGATGGTACGCCAGGGGATAGGCTCGGATCAGCGCATCGGCTATCAGTTCATCTACCCGGGGTGCGGCTATGGCGGCTCCTGTTTTCCCAAGGATGTCAAAGCCTTGCTGGCCACGGCCCAGGAGCTGGAGTACGACACGCCGTTGATCCGGGCGGTGGAGCGAGTCAACGAAATGCAAAAATCGCGGCTGTTTCAGCTGCTATCAGCGTTCTTTTGCGCCGAAGGGGAGAGCCTGGCCGGCAAGACCATCGCCCTGTGGGGGCTGGCGTTCAAGCCCAACACCGACGACATGCGCGAGGCGCCGAGCCGGGCCTTGATGGAGGCGTTGTGGCAGGCCGGGGTGACCGTGCAGGCCTACGATCCCGAGGCGATGCAGGAGGCCCAGCAAATCTACGGCAACTGTGACAAGCTGCGGCTGATGGGCACCAAGGAGGCGGCGCTGTTTGGTGCGGATGCGCTGGTGATCTGCACCGAGTGGAACCACTTCAAGGCCCCCAATTTTGCCGCCATCAAGCAGGCGTTGCGTCATCTGCTGATCGTCGATGGCCGCAACCTGTTTGATCCGGGCCGGATGAAAGATCATGGTTTTCATTACTACGCCATTGGGCGGGGCGAATCGGTAATGAAATAAAAAGACCATGCCACGCTGCCGCCATGTTTCAGTGCAATGGCAGTGCGGCATATCTTCACGCTGAACAAGACTATTTTCGTCACTATTGTCGGTGAGCGCCGTTGTCATATTTATTTAATATTGTGAGCTGATTCACTTTATTAATTTTATATTGCCGCTATGGCCAGGTTCTCTGCATGGCTCGCCACTATTAATTAAACCGGTATTGATATAGCCTATTTCCCCGCAGCATATTGCCGCGGGGCACCAATCAATGCATAACATCCGGCAGAGCTCACTCTGCTCACAATAAAAATGGCCCTCCGCCAGTGCGGAGGGCCATTTTTATTTTCTGAAAAGGACGCAGTGGCCCGGCGGGAACTGTCGGGTTGGTGCCGCCAACGTGTCTGCCTGGCTGGCAAGACCCAGATCGGGATGGCAATGGGCCGGCTATTCCGGTATATCGTCCACCTGAGCCCGGTCTAGGGTCGCCTTGGGCACTATGTTCACGCTTTCGTGCAGCTCGCTGTAAACGATCACGGCCAGCCCCTGCTGCAGCTGTGTCCTGACATCGGCGACCTTGTCGGCCAGACTGACATCATGTTCGCCGTACTCGGTGCCCTCTTGCAGCACGAAGTGCTCGAGCAGATTGTTGAGGGTGTCTGCATCCAGCTCTTGCCAGGGGATAATCATGGTTTCATCTTCCGTTACCAGAGAGCGGGTATTGTCTATCTGTCGGCAGCAAGCGCAAGGGATTTATATGGCAGCAAGCAGGTATGAACATGCTCTCTGATGAACAACGTCGTCTCTCCAGCCACCTCGAGCACCATCTGTATGAGTCTCGCCGCCACGCCCTGAGCAAGGGGTTGCGCTGGTTCTGGGCCGTCAACCAGCTGGCGATCCTGTTCCTGCTGGCGCGCTTCTATGTCTATCAGGACGCCCATCTGGTGGTGGCCCGGGTACTGCCCTGGAGCTACGAGGTGCAGCTGGTGCTGATGACGCTGGCCTGCCTGTCGTTTCCGCTGTTCTGGCACTGGCTCTCCCGCCAGCCCCCCGCCATCTGGCAACCCTGCCTGCGTGCCGGCGCCCTGCTGTGGGGGACTGGCTGGGCGCTGCTCGGCTACGCCATTGCCCTGGTGGAGCTGAGAGGCGGTTTCAGCCTGGCATTCGATCTCATCGGCATGCTGCTGATGACGGCGCTGGTGGCGCTCTATTGCGAGGTGCGGCTGTTCTACTGCTTCAGCACCCCGCCGCTGCTGTTTCTGCTGCTGGAGGCGCTGCTGGTCAAGGTGCCGTTTCCGGCGGTGCACTGGATGGCGGTGGGCTGTCTCATCATCATGCTGGAGACGGGCAGGCGCATGCTCAACGGCTGGTTCGAGCTGGCGGTGTCCCGTGAGCACGAGAACCTGACCCTGGCCCGCCAGCTCGATGCCATGGCCAAGCGGGACCCGCTGACCGGGCTGGCCAACCGGCGCCACTTCGACAACGTCAGCGAGCAGATTCTGCAGGAGGCGAGAGAGCAGCACGGCGAGTTTGCCATCCTGCTGCTGGACGTGGACTTCTTCAAACGCTTCAACGATCACTACGGCCATCTGCAGGGGGACAACTGCCTGATCGCGGTGGCCGACTGCCTGCGCGAGGCCATTCGCCAGCCGGCCGACGTGGTGGCCCGCTATGGCGGGGAGGAGTTCGTGCTGTTGCTGCCCGGTGCCGATGCGCTGGCCGCCAGCGCCATCGCCAAACGCATTGCCGCCGCGCTGGCCGGACGAGGCATCCTTCATGCGCAGTCGGAGGTGTCGGATCGGGTCACCGTGAGCCAGGGCATTGCCCTGTGGCACGGGGGACAGGATGGCATCGCCGACATGCTGGTGCGTGCCGACGAGGCGCTCTATCAGGTCAAGGAGGCTGGCCGCAACGGCTATCGGCTCGCCCCCTGAGTCTGCTCTCGTAACCACTGGCTGATCCGCTCCTCCAGCCAGAACCGCGGTCGCCAGGGCGTACCGTGCAGAAAGCCCACGTGGCCGCCCTGGCGGCTCAGCTCGTAGCGCACCATGGGGGAGAGCTGCTCCGCCTGCGGGATCACCGCCTCGGTCATGAAGGGATCGTCGGCGGCGTGGATCACCAGAGTAGGGATCGGGATCTGTGCCAGCATCCCCAGACCCGAGCAGCGCTGATAGTAGTGATCGGCACTGTCAAAACCGTGCAGTGGCGCCGTGACCTGCTCATCGAAGTCGCGCAGGGTGGCGATGGCGCGTACCTGCTGCGGCTGCCAGCGGGCACCGGCCGCCGTCTGCCGCTGGATCTTCTGCTGCAGGTTGTGGCGCATGGTGCGCAGCAGATAGCTCTGATAGACCCGCGAGAAGCCCTGATTGACCCGATCGGCGCAGCTGTCCAGCCGCAGCGGCGCCGAGATCACCACCGCCGCCTTAAGCTCGCTCGGGCAGGCGCGCGCCAGCAGATTGACCAGCATGTTGCCCCCCAGCGAATAGCCGATGGCGATGAGCGGCTTGCCGGGGAAGCGGCGGCCCAGCTCGGCGATCAGCGCCTGGGCATCCTCGATGGCGCCGGAGTGATAAGCTTGCAGCAGCCGGTTCGGCTCGCCGCTGCAGCCGCGAAAGTGCATCAGCACCGCCTCGTTGCCCTGGCGTTGCAGGTGGGCGAACAGTCCCTTGGCATAGTGGGAGTGAATGCTCCCCTCCAGCCCGTGAAACAGCACGATGAGCGGCCGCCCATCCCGGCTGATCTCGCCGCTCCAGGCGAGATCGACAAAATCGCCGTCCGCCAGCTCGAAGCGCTCCGCCACGAAGCGGGCCGGTTGCCGGCGCAGCCACTTGGGCAAAATGGTTTGCAGATGGGGATTGCGCGCCCACCAGGGGGCGTGGAAGTGGCTTTCGATCAGCATGCTAGGTCCGCGGGGTGACAGGGACAGAAAAGGCAACGGCGAGAAGCCGGGCTTCTCGCCGTCGGGATCAGGCCGGCAGGCTGTCGTGGTGCTCGGCACCGCGCAGCATGGCCTGGATCAGTTCGTTGGCTTCAAACTTGGTCAGCGCCTCGTGAGCGCCCACCTGATGGGCCCGCTCTACGCTTATCTCGCTGGAGAGCGAGGTGTGCAGGATGATGTAGGCGCCCGCCAGTTTGGCGTCGCTCTGCACCTCGAAGGCCAGCTCATAGCCGTCGAGCCCCGGCATCTCGATGTCGCTCACCAGGATGTCGATGGGGGTCTTCTGGCTGGCGCGGGTCTGCATCAGGGTCAGCGCATCCTTGCCGTTGGTGCACACCTCATAGGGGATGTTGATGTAATCCAGCGCCGCCATCAGCTGGCGACGGGCGACCGAGGAGTCATCCACCAGCAGGATCCGCATCGGCTTGATCCGCTCCCGCTGCACGTCGGTCAGCACCGGGTAGAGGTGGCTGGGGTCGTCCGGATAGACTCGGGAGAGGATCAGCTCCACATCCAGCAACTGGATCAGCTGGTCATTGACCCGGGTCACGCCGGTGACGAACACGTTGTGGCCGAGGGTGGCGGGAGGCGGCTCGATGTCGCGCCAGTTGCACTCGGTGATCTTGTCGATGCCGCGCACTAGAAAGCCCACCAGGGTGCGGCGGCAGTCGGTGATGATGATGAAGCAGTGCGGCATCTCTTCCTTGCTGATCGGGCGATAACCCACCGCCATGGCCATGTCGATCACCGGGATGGTGGTGCCACGCATGCTGGCGGCGCCGAGCACGGTCGGGTGCGAGTGCGGCATGGCCGTCAGCTGGGTGTAAGGCACTATCTCTTTCACCTTGAGGGTGCCGATGGCGAAGGATTGCTTGGCCGAGAGATGAAACAGCAACATGCCCTGGGATTGGTTGGCCTTGCTTTTCATGGCAGATGTCCTGTGAGTCAAAACGGTATCAGTCAATTCAGGCCCCTAGCATAAAGGATTATAGAAGAAATGGCCTTGTGGTTATTAACGACCATTGGCCGCAAAACTGGACTCATTTCATCCATTTATTGCCGCAATCCGCACCTGTACGCACTGTCTGGGGCCCTCATGGGCGGGGTGTTCAGCGCGCCTGCAACGCCTCCAGCGGGGTGCCGAGCCACTGCTGGCAGGCGTGGGCGAGCGCGGCTTCATCCCCGTAACCCAGCTTGTTCACCACCTGGGCGCGTTGGCTGCCGCTCTTGAGCAGCCGCACCGCCTGCAGCAACTGCCACTGGGCGCGCAGCGCATCGCCCGCCAGCGCCGGGTCACTGAGGCCACGCTGCGCCAGACATTGCTGCCATGCCGCATCGCAGCCCTCCTGACCGTTTGCCAACGCCTGCCAGGCGGCCTGCAGGGCATTGTCTGGCTGTGAGGTAATGGGGCAGGCCGGCAGCTCGTCGAGTATCACCTGCAAGCGGTGGCCATAGGCACCTTGCCAGTCGCGGGGGCGCTGCCACTGGGCCAGGCCGTCGAGCAGCGCCGCCAGCAGCGGGGTGGGCTGCAGCCAGCCAGCCCGCTCTGGCTGCTCCATGCGTACCGAGCAGGTCAGCAGATCATGCTGGCAGCCCGCCAGCGGGGTGAATGCGGCCAGGGCATCGGCACAGAGCCAGAAGTGGCTTCCCGTCGGCATCAGCCACTCATGGGCGCCGAGTCGCAGCAGCGCCGCGCCCCGGGTGATCCGCAGCAGCTGGCCCACCGGCATGCGCTTGCGGGCACCGACTTGCAGATGCGAAGTGGAAAAATGCTGATATTCGATGGCGTGATGCATGTAAAAACCCTGATATGATGCTGCCTGGAGGTAACGAAAATGGAAACCAGACGTAAAAAACGCTTCATTGCCGGTGCAGTCTGCCCGGCGTGCGGCAAAATGGACACCATGATGCTGTATATGGAGCATGGAGTCGAGAAGGTGACCTGTGTCGAGTGCGGGGATACCCAGGTGCAGACCCAGGCCGAGGTGGACAAGGTGACCCGGGAGACGGAACAGGTAATCGGCGTGTTTCGTCCCGAGTGAGTGCCGGCCTCAAGGTGATGGCGCGCCGGTCAGGCTGGTGGCTGTTGATGACTTTTTCATCATGCTGAAGCCGGGCCGACCATATGCTTGTCTGCCTTTTTGAGGTATTCTGGGCCCGTTTTTTTCTATCCGCAGGATCCCTGACATGAAAGTAGCTCCCCTGAGCGTGGTTACGCTGGAATACACGGTCACCGACGAACACGGTGAAGTCATCGACACCACTGTCGGTAAAGAGCCTCTGGTGTATCTGCACGGTACCCGTTATCTGGTCTCCGGCCTCGAAGCCGAGCTGGAAGGTCGCAGCGTGGGCGAGGCGTTCGACGTCACCCTGACGCCGGAGCAGGCCTATGGCCAGTACGACGAGAACCTGGTGCAGGAAGTGCCCGGCGAGCTGTTCGACGGCATGGAAGTGTCTGAAGGGGATACTTTTGTGGCCGAGACCGACGACGGCCACCGCCCGGTGACCGTGATCGAAGTGTCCGAAGAGTTCGTCAAGGTGGATGGCAACCATCCGCTGGCCGGCGTGACCCTGGGCTTCAAGGTCGAGATCAAGGACGTGCGTGCCGCCACTGCCGAAGAGCTGGCCCACGGCCACGTTCACGGTGCCGGTGGTTGCGGTCACGATCATGGCCACGACCATGATCACGACCACGGCCATGAGCACGGCGGTTGCTGCGGTGGTGGCCATCACGGTCATGACCACGGCGACGACCACGGTCACGGCGGCTGCTGCGGTGGCGGCGGTTGCGGTGGCAAGGGCCATCAGCACTGATCACGGCATTGTCGATGATAAAAAAACCCGCGCCTGGCGCGGGTTTTTTTATGGCTGGCACGCATCAGTAGTGCGGCGGCGGGGTCTCTTCGGCCATGCTGGCGATCTGGCTCGGCTGCACGCTCTGCAGCTTGTCCACCAGCAGCTGGATCTGATGCTTGAGCCGATCCAGCTCGCGGCCCTGGGTGGTGACCTCGTCGTTGAGCTGCTCCACCGTGTATTCGGCGAAGGCGAGGCGGCTTTCCAGGGTTTCGAGGCGATCGTTTAATTGCTGACTCATGGGCCTTTTGGTCCTTACTTGATAGTCCAGATTTCGGCCAGGCCGCTGGAGCTGGCGCTGACAAGGTGGCTATTGTCGCGCAAAGCCACGCCGTAGACCACTGCGCTCGGCGGTTTCACCCTGGGATGGGGCGAGACGCGCCAGCTCTGCAGCAGGCTGCCGTCGCTCACCTGCCACAGGGAGAGCTGACGGGAGGGGGCGCCGGTGATGAGCCACTTGCCGTCGTTGGCAAAACGCGCCGCGGTGTAGACCTCGAAGCGGTGATCGAACTGCAACCGGCTCAGCTCCTTGCCGGTTGTCAGATCCCAGATGCTGGCCTGGCGGCTGTCGGCGGTGAAGGCGAGCCGTCCGCTCGGGTCGAGCCGGGCCAGCACCACCCGACCGGCGTGGTTGAAGCGCCACACCACCTGGCCCGTGCGGGTATCCCACAGGTAGGCGCTATAGTCGTTGCCGCCGGTGAGGGCGTAACGGCCGTTGGGGGAGAGATCCACCGTGTTGACCTGCTCGGTGTGGCCGAGAAACTGCAGCCGGCGGCCGGTGCGGGTATCCACCACTTCCGCCTTGCCGTCTTCTCGGCCGATCAGCACCTGGCGACCGTCGGCCGACAGGGTGATGTCCCTCAGCCTGGATTCAGGAAGCGAATAGTAGCCTTGCGACTGGCCATCCTGCAGGCGCCAGATCCCGAAGCTGTCGGGGGTGGCCGTCACGGCGTGGCTGTCGTCCGCCGAGAAACGGGTGATGATGATGAAGTTGTCCGGATTGTCGGACTGGCGCCAGCGCCAGCGCTCCTTGCCCTGTTCCAGGTCCCACACCACAGTGCCCTGGCTCAGGCTGGAGACGATGGCCTGCTTGCCGTTGCTGGCCAGATCGGCGCTCAGCAGCCCCTGGTTGGCGAGGGTCAGTTGTCGGTCCGGCGATGAGCTCTGTTCGCAGCCTGTCAGTATCAGGCAAATCGCGACGAGATAAATGGCACTTTTTATCATTTTTCCTGTCTCATGCTTTCGTTACCTGCGATCACGGCGTTAGTATAAGGCGCTTATCACGATAAACCTCTCATTTCACGAAGGAACCGAGAGCGGTATTTAGAGTTTTGGAGAAACTGATGAACAATTTTCTGAAGGTGTCCCTGTTGGCCGCGGCAGTTGCCGTGAGTCTGACTGCTTGCCAAAAAGACGAGAAGACTGCTGCGAATACCGCAGAGGTCAAGGCAGAAGCCAGCAAGCCGGCAGAGGCCCCCAAGGCTGAAGCCAAGAGCTTTGAAGAGCAATCCGGCTATGCAATTGGCCTCTCCATGGGTCGTTATATCGCCAATACCCTGGAACGTCAGCAGGAACTTGGCATCAAGCTGGACAACAGCGTCATCCTCAAGGGTGTGACCGACGGTCTGGGCAAAGAAGCCAAGATGACCGACGAGGAGATCCAGAAGGTTCTGCAGCAGTACGACGCCAAGATCAACGAGTTGACCAAGGCCAAGGCTGACAAGGATGCCGTGGAAAACCAGAAGAAGGGTGAAGAGTACCTGGCTGCCAACGCCAAGAAAGAGGGCGTGAAGAGCACCGAATCCGGCCTGCAATACCAGGTCGAGAAGATGGGTACCGGCGCCAAGCCGAAGGCCACCGACATCGTCAAGGTCCACTACACCGGTACCCTGACTGATGGCACCAAGTTCGACAGCTCCGTCGATCGCGGCGAGCCGGCCACCTTCCCGCTCAACCAGGTGATCCCGGGCTGGACCGAAGGCGTGCAGCTGATGCCTGTCGGTTCCAAGTTCAAGTTCTTCCTGCCGTCCAAGCTGGCCTATGGCGAACACGGTGCGGGTTCCATCCCGGCCAATGCCGTGCTGGTATTCGACGTTGAGCTGCTGGCTATCGAGAAGCCGGCTGCCGATGGCGACAACGCCAAGAAGTAAGCGGAAAACGTTGAAAAAACGGCTCCTTAGGGAGCCGTTTTTACTTGTAACTCTGCCCGAATGGCGGGATAAAAGAGAGTATCGCCAACTGTGCTAACATGGCGAACGACACCCGAAATAGACAACAAAATCAATTGCAAGGATGGCTCCCGTGGCTGAAAGCAAACCTCGAGTCCTGTTGGTGGAAGATACCCGCAGTCTGGCGGTGGTCTATGAACAGTATCTGGCCCAGGATGGCTACGAGGTGCTGCGGGCCGATTGCGGCCAGCAGGCATTGGCGCAGCTGCTGAGCAGCCCGCCGCCGGTGGTGCTGCTGGATCTCGAGCTGCCCGACATGTCCGGCATGGACATCCTGCAGCAGATCACCGAACAGCAGCTGCCCTGCTCGGTGGTGGTGATCACCGCCCACGGCTCGGTGGACGTGGCGGTGGAGGCGATGCGGCTCGGCGCCTTCGACTTTCTGACCAAACCGTTCGACGGCAAGCGGCTGTGCGCCACTGCGCGCAATGCCCTCAAGCACCAGCAGCTCAGCTCGCTGGTGGCCCAGTACCGGGAGAACTTCGAGCGCAGCTCGTTTGCCGGCTTCATCGGTGCCTCCATGCCGATGCAGGCGGTCTATCGCATCATTGAGAGCGCGGCGCCGAGCAAGGCGACCGTGTTCATCACCGGCGAGAGCGGCACCGGCAAGGAGGTGTGCGCCGAGGCCATCCACCAGTGCAGCCCCCGTCGCGAGCAGCCCTTCATCGCCCTCAACTGCGCCGCCATTCCCCACGACCTGATGGAGAGCGAGATCTTCGGCCACGTGAAGGGGTCGTTCACCGGCGCGCAGGGAGATCGCAAGGGGGCGGCCAGTCTGGCGGATGGCGGCACCCTGTTTCTGGACGAGATCTGCGAGATGGATCTGGACCTGCAGAGCAAGCTGCTGCGTTTCATCCAGACTGGCACCCTGCAGCGGGTCGGCAGCGGCAAGCTGGAGACGGTGGACGTGCGCTTCGTCTGCGCCACCAACCGCGATCCCCTGCTGGAGGTGAAGGCGGGGCGTTTTCGCGAGGATCTCTACTACCGGTTGCACGTCATCCCCCTCAGCCTGCCGCCGCTGCGCGAGCGGGGCGAGGACATACTGCTGCTGGCGCGAACCCTGCTGCAGAGCTATGCCAAGGAAGAGAACAAGCGCTTCAAGGATTTCGATGCCGAGGCGGCGCGGGTGCTGCTCGATTACCCCTGGCCCGGCAACGTGCGCGAGCTGCAGAACGTGGTGCGCAACATAGTGGTGCTCAACGATCGCGAGCTGGTGAGCCCCGACATCTTGCCGCCGCCGCTCAACGGCAGCCGTGCCAGCCTGCTGGCGGCGATCCCCGCGGCGGCAGCGACCGGCAGCGGTGCAGTGGTGGCAACCAATGCCCCGATCCGCCCGCTCTGGCTGGTGGAAAAAGAGACCATAGAGCAGGCCATTGCCAGCTGCGATGGCAACATCCCCAAGGCGGCGGCGCTGCTGGAGATAAGTCCTTCCACCATCTATCGCAAGAAACAGGGCTGGGAAGAGGCGAGTCTGGCGTGAGGCCGGTGTCGGGGAGAGGTTCACCCTCCCGGGGGATAAATGTGCGGGGCGGCCGATTGGCCGCCCCGCTGCGTTTGTGGCGGTCGCTTGCTAAAGCTTGGCGAGAAGCTTGAGGCGGACCAGCCGCTCTGCCTCGTTGGCCTTGAGCCAGCGATCCTGCGAGAGCAGGAACCAGGCGCGGGAGAAGTATTCGGCCGCCGCCGGATCATCCAGTACCAGCGCATTCTCCCCCAGCTCCTCGAACAGATAGCCATCCTCCGCCACCCCGGCGGCCGCCATATCGGCCTTTAGCTGCATCAGGTCGGCCAGTGCCTGTTCGTGCTGCCCCTGGGCTCGCAGCAGACGGGCCAGACTCCAGCGGGCGATGAACGCCTTGGCCTGGTTGTTGTGCTGCTCGTGCCAGGCCAGACATTTTTGCTGGAAGCCCCTGGCCTCATCGAAACGACCCAGCTCGAACAGGGTCCAGCCCTGGTTGTTGTAGAGGGTGGCGAGCCAGCCGCGCACCTTTTGATCGGTACTGCGCTCGGCCAGCTCCATCGCCAGCTGATGCCAGCGGCTCTGCTCTTCCAGCGGTGCGGCGATGGCGATCATGTGGGCGGCGTCGATGGCGAGATAGAGCTCCTTGTGCTTGAGCCCCAGCTGCCAGGCCTGCTCAAACAGCGTTTTGGCGCTGGCCTTGTCGCCGGCGGAGTTGAAGGTGCGGCCACGCTCCAGCAGGGCGCGCAGGCGGGCTCGCGGGGTGGCGTCGGTGAGGCGGGGTTCTATCTCGTCGAGCAGCTGGTGCGCCTGTGCAAACTGGCGTTGCAGTGAATGGGTGCGGGCTATCTGGGTGAGCAGTTCCAGTTCGTACTGCAGATCGGCGGCGGCGCGCGCCTCGGGCAACAGGGCATGAAAACGCAGGGCGCTGGCGGCGGGATCCCGATAATCCCACTGCGCCATGAAATCGGGCGGATTGTCCATTTGGCCTCCTTGCTGGCTATCCTCCCCCCAAGATGCCTGCAGGCCATTGTTTGTACAAGGGGCCCCCGTCACAGAGTGCCCCTTGAGTCATGTTCGCATCAGTGGCGAGCCGGTCAGTAGACCATGGCCAGGCTCATCAACATCAGGCCGAGGGCGGCGAAGGCTCCCTCCTTGATGGCGAGGCGCGGCACCAGCGCCTTGGGCAGGGCCGGGAACAGGCTGAGGGCGAAGCCGAGCCCCGGCATCAGCCAGTGAAAGGCCGGGTTGCGCAGGCTCGGGTCTGCCGCACCATTGATGATGATGAGCAGGATGAAGAGGGTGAAGGCCGGCAGAATAAACCAGCGGGCGCTGCCGGCCGCAACGGCGCGCAGCGGCGAGATGCGATAGAGCAGCAGGGTCACGATAAACAGCACCAGGGGTGCCAGCAGGTAGAGTGGAGCCGGGTTCATAACGGGTATCCTGAAAAAAGGCGTGAGCAGCAGTGGCGGGATTTAATCAGCCCGGGGCGGGGATGACCAGCCACAAGGGCCCGGGCTGTGAAGCAGATCCCGGGCAAAGGTTTGTCGGCCTGGGCTTCAGCGCAGCCAGAACCAGGCGGCAAAGCCCAGCCAGCTGACGGCCAGCAGCAGCCAGGGCAGCGGATGCTGGCGAGAAACCTCGACCAGCTCGACGATGTCGTCCGGTTCCTCATCCTGCGGCGCTGCGTGGGACTGTTTGGCCTTGGCCTGCAGTTTTTTCTGACGACTGGCCTCGCGGGCCCGCACCTTCATCTGTTTCTTGTATTCGTCTATGCCTTTCTGGATCCCCTGCGCGATCAGCTGGGTCTGCTCCTTGGTCTGCCCCGGCTTCTGGTTGGCACGGGCAATTTTCATCGCCTCCTGCTGGGTCTCGGGGGAAATCTTGTCGTACTTCGCCATCAAAGGGTCTCCTCGGCATCGATTGGCGGGGAGTATGCCATAAAAACGGCGCCCTCAGGCGCCGTTGCAACAGCTTGTGAGCCGGATCAGGGCTTGTAGTAGGTCACGGTCGCGTAGGGCAGCGGGTTGAGGGTGCCCTGGGACTCGGCATACTCCATGAACATCTCGTTCTCACCGACGCCGGAGTCGACGTAGTCACCCTTGTTGGGCAGCTCTTCACGCTTGAGCAGGC
Organism: Aeromonas sp. Y318-1; assembly: GCF_027706125.1. Lineage (NCBI taxonomy): Bacteria > Pseudomonadati > Pseudomonadota > Gammaproteobacteria > Aeromonadales > Aeromonadaceae > Aeromonas > Aeromonas sp. Y318-1. Next base: position 56,540 of record NZ_JAPDCM010000011.1, on the reverse strand, counting down.
CGTTGTAGCCATCCTTGCCGGAAGCGATGTAGGTGTTGGCACCGACCCGGTACACCTTCTCGTCATCCAGCGGCTGCCACTGGCCGTTGGCGTCCAGCAGTTCCAGCTTGGTGATGCGGGAGCCCTTGGCCAGCTTGCCGTCGTAGGTGTAGCTCAGGTGGCCGACGTAGGGGAAGGCACCGCTGGAAGCGGCGATCCCGGTCTCCAGACCGATGGAGTAGTCAACGGCGTACTCCAGGGTGGCCCGAACGTCCTTGCCCTTGAGGTTGAAGGCGGCGATCTTGTTGCCAAACGGCAGCAGGGTACCCATCACGTAACCGACCGAGAGCGGGCCGGCATTCACGTCGGCACGCACGCCACCGGCGTTCTGGATGGTGAAGTCGACCTTGGTGTTGAGCTTGTTGAGCTTCCAGTAGAGCGACTCGGCCACCAGGGGATCGATGAGGCCGGCGCCGTCCGGAGTGGTCGGCACGCGCACGTGGGTCAGCTTGGTCGGCACGTCGGCGATGATCTTGGCTTCGAGCTCGGCCACGGCCGGCTTGTACTCGGTGTCGATCACATCGCGCATGGCGGTGTTTTCCGGCACGATCTCGATGACCGGGGACTTGTTGATGAAGTCGACCACATTGGTCTGCTCGGTGCCGCTGAGTGGCACTTTCTTCTTGGCCACTTCCTTGGTGAAGTCGTCGCCGGTCATCAGGGTGTTGCGGCCCTCACACTTGGTGAGCTGGCCTTCCTTGCTGAGGGAGACGTTGACCAGGCCGTAGCCCTTGGCCCATTCACCGGCCTGCACGATACAGGTCTTGCCGCCGTCCGGGTTGCTGACGATCTGGGCATAGGTATTGTCGTCGGCCGGGTTCTGGTTGTGGGCGGTGTAGCCGATGCTGTTGAGCTCGGTGATGTCGCCGAGGAAGGTCTGGGAGTGACCGCCGACGATCAGGTCGATGCCGTTGACGGCCTTGGCGACCGCCTGGTCATTTTGCAGGCCGATATGGGTGACCATGATGATCTTGTTGGCACCCTTGGATTTGAGGGTGTCGACCATTTTCTGGGCGGTCTCAATCATCGGCAGGAATTTGGTGTCGGTATCCGGTGAGGAGATGTCATGCATATTTTCCAGCACCAGCCCGAAAATACCCACGCTCTCGCCATTGACTTCCTTAATGACATATTCGTGAATATTTTCACTGTCCTTCAGGGTGGCGCTACTGGATTTCACCATATTGGAAGCCAATACCGGGAAATTCACCCGTGAGACAAAGTCTTTAATAGCCTGGTTGCCCAGATCGAATTCGTGGTTGCCGAGCACCATGGCATCGATACCCATGTCGGAGAGCAGCCGGGACTCCTCTTCACCCTTGAACTGGGTGAAATAGAGGGTGCCCTGGAAGGCGTCACCACCGTTGAGCACCATGAAGTTGCGGCCCTCGTTGGCGGCCTGGCTGCGCAGCTCGTCCAGCTTGAACTTCAGGCGCGGATAGCCGCCCAGCTTGGCGTTGAACTTGAACAGCTCCTGGCCGGTGGGCTGGATCGCCAGCGCATTTTCGGTCGGGTCGAGGTGGGCGTGGGTATCATTGATGTGGGCAATGGTCAGATCCAGCGGAATATGTTCCTTGCTGCTGTTTTCTGAATTGCAGGCGGTCAGCCCGAACAGGGTAATAGAGACGGTGACGGCCAGTAGCGTCTTCTTCATCGGTAATATTCCTCTTGTTGTTATAGTCCTGTATATCGTTCCTGCATGACAGGAGTGTGGCGATTCTAGGCAAAAAGTAATAATTGGAAATAAACAGAGCTGATTCCTTTGAGCTACTGCACATTAATAAAGCAAATAAACGTTTGCTCTATTTGGCAGAGCAGGGGAAGGCGCGGCGGGGATTTTCCGCCAGCATGGGTGTCAATGCAACCCCATTGGTGTCAGGGGCGCTTCAAGGTGCGGGAGTGGGGCTCAGCTGCTGCAGAAATTGCTGCGGGGTGAGCGGGCGGCCATACAGGTAGCCTTGCAGGTAATCGACCTGCCGCTCGACCAGAAAGTCGGCCTGCTCCTGGGTCTCGACCCCTTCGGCGATGGTTTGCAGCCCCAGCCGGGTCGCCAGGCTGATGGTGCTGTCAAGAATATGGCGGGAGAGGGCGTTGGTGCCGATCATGGCGACGAAGCTCTGATCGATCTTGAGATAGTCCACGTGAAACTGCTGCAGATAGGTGAGGCTGGAGTGGCCGGTACCAAAGTCGTCCAGCCCGATCCTGACCCCCATCTGCCGCAACTCCTCAAACAGCCGCTCGGTGAGGTGGTTGGGGGTGATGAGCTCGCGCTCGGTCAGCTCCAGCACCAGGGTGATCGGGTTGGCGGTGAAGGCGGCGAGAAAGCTGCGGCAGTCATCCAGCAGGCTCAGCTGCTGGCAGTGGCGGGCACAGATGTTGAAGCTGAAGTGAAAGCGGGGCGGCAGCGCCGCCGCGTGGGGGGCAAACTGCAGCCGCACCTGCTGCATCAGGGTCTGGGTCATCAAGATGATGAGGCCGCTCTCCTCCGCCAGTGGAATGAAGAGATCTGGCCGGATCAGTCCCTGGCGGTGGTGCTGCCAGCGCATCAATACCTCGCAGCCGTGCAGCTGGCCGTTCTGGCTGACGACGATGGGCTGCAGATAGGGCACGAACTCCTGCTTGATGATGGCGCGCCTGAGCTCCTGGGTCGGGGTCGAGATATGGCTCCACCAGCGGTAGGTGGCAAGGCCGGCCAGCCCCCCCAGGGCCAGGATCAGCAGCACCATGCTGCCCTGCTTTTGCAGGGTCATGGCCAGCACGGCACTCAGCGGGAACCCCTGGTTGAGGCTGTAGCCGAAGGTGGCCGAGTCGAGCCGGTAATTGAAGCCCCGCAGCCTGGGCGGTTGGCCATCGTGCACCTTGCCCTGCAGGTCGAGCCACTGCTTGCCTATTTGTACCCAGCTGTGGCGTCCGGCGAGATGCCACTGCAACGGTTTGCTCAGATGATAGGGGTTGATGGCGACCACCACCGCATGATCCCCTTCGCTCAGGTGGTAGAACAGCAGCGACGGTTTGCGTCCGAGCTGGGTGACCGCCTCCAGCCTGAGCAGCTCGTGCTGGCTGTTCTGCAGCCGGTCTTTGAGATCGATCTCGTCGAAGATGGAGGAGCAGTAGAGGCGGCCGTTGCGGGAGAGATTGACCGAGCGCACATAGGGGGAGGTGGCGACCAGCACCCGCAGCTCGCGGGCCACCTCGCGGCAGGGACGGCTGGCCAGCGGCAGCGCCGCCTTGGCCGCCAGGGTCGAGTGGTGCAGCGCGCTGTCGATCTGCGTCATGGCGCGTTCGGCGGCGGTCTGGGCCTGCTGGCGCGTCATCGACCAGGTCTGCCAGTAGAGGGTGACGAGGGAGATGAGGATCAGGGTGGCGCAGCACAGCAGGCTGGCCAGGAGACGAGGCATGTTGCTGCGACGCAGAAAAGGAAGAGCCATGGGCCACGCCTCGATGAAGAGTCAATTGAACAAAAAAAGGTCGGTCATACTACACAATCACACCTCAATCTCATAGCCGGTACAAGGGGCGGCATGGGCGGGCGCAGGGGGTTGGAAATGCCAAAAAGCAAAGACGGCCCGCAGGCCGCCTTTGTTTGTCATCGCAGGGAAAGCGCGTTTACAGCTGCTCGATGCCGACGATATGCCAGGGGGCATTGTCCTTGGCGAGGTTGCGCTCGAGGTGCCACACCTCCTTGATGTCCTCCTCGACCTGCTCCTGGCGATCCATGTAGCGGCCGCTGAAGCGCACGCTGACCTGGGCCCAGTCGCTGCCGTAGTCGGCACGCACCAGCTGGGTGTCCACATACATCACTTCGGTATGCTGTTCACCGGTGAGCTCGGCACGCTCGGCCTTGAGCTGTTCAAACAGCTCAGGACTCACGTACTCGCGTACCTTTTCCAGATCGTTTTTGTTCCAGGCTTCCTGCAGGGTGCGGTAGTGATCGCGAGCCCCGGCCAGAAAACCGTTCATGTCAAAACCTGGCGGCAGGCGGAACGGCACGTCGCTGTCGGCAAAACCGGTGGCCTGCGGGGCGCTGTGGTTCTGCTCGAACTGCTGGGGCGGCTGATAGCCGGCATAGGCCGTCTGCTGCTGTGGCGCCGCCATCTTGCCCTTGCGCAGGGTGCGGATCAGGAACACGGCCCCCAGTGCCAGCAGGGCGATCAGCAGGAAGTCCATCCCTTGCAGACCTTCAAAAGCGCCACTGCCCAGCAGGTAGGCGAACAGACCGCCGGCCAGCAGGCCGCCGAGCAGGCCGCCCATCATGCCGCCCTTCTTGGGTGCCTGGGCGCCCACGGTGGGGTTCTTGGTGTCGACGGGTTTGGCGGCCGGTTGGGCCGGAGCCGTTTTATAGCTCTTGCCAAAGGATTTGCCGCCGCCAAATTTCTTGGCCTCGGCAATGGGTGCCCCCAGGCCAATGGCCAGGATCACGGCAAACAGGGTCAGCATCTTTTTCATTTTGACTCTTTTCACTCTCATCAGTGGGTGGGGCATGCTCTGCTTTGGCAAGCTCAGCGAGGCGCATGGCAGGCTGCCTGTCCCTCGTTGTATTGCAGCTTGCGACTATGATTAACATGATTGGCATGAATTATTCATGAACAGATTGCCCCGATCGGGGGCGTTGCGAGGAGACAGGCCATGAAAAGTCGACGACCGAGCCGCAAGGAGCGCAAGCTGCGCAATAAGGCGAGAGCCAAACCGCAGGATCAGACCCTGGTCTGGCCCTTCATGATGGTATGAATGCGAAACGAATTTCATCGACAGGCGGCGCCAGCAACCATCAGGAGGGCGGTTGTGGCTGACAGAAGTGAATAGCGTGCATTTGCACTCGCGATGACGGGGTTTCTTTTGTAAAATTCCCGTCCCCTTCCCGCTGCGGTTTTTATGTGTATGGCAGAGCAAGTGACGGCGAAAAAAGACGCCAAGACACAACAGCTGAAAGTACCTCCCCACTCTTTTGAGGCCGAACAGTCCGTACTGGGCGGCCTGATGCTGGACAACGAGGCCTGGGATCGGGTCGCCGAACGGGTGATCGACAAGGATTTCTACAGCCGCCCGCACCGTCTGATCTTCCAGGCCATGACCCGCCTCTCCAATGCGGGTAACCCCATCGATCTCATCACCTTGCAGGAGGAGCTGGAGCGCTCCGAACAGCTGGAAGAGGCCGGTGGCTTCGCCTATCTGGTGGAGATCGCCAAGAACACCCCGAGTGCTGCCAACATCAGTGCCTACGCCGAGATCGTGCGTGAGCGGGCGGTAGTGCGGGAGATGATCTCGGTCGCCAACGAGATAGTCGAAGCAGGCTATGAGCCGCAGGGGCGCACCTCCGGCGATCTGCTCGACCTGGCCGAGAGCAAGGTATTCAAGATTGCCGAGCAGCGCAGCAGCGCCAACGAGGGGCCCCAGCCGCTCAAGCTTATTCTCGAGCAGACCGTCGACAAGATTGAAGAGCTGTTCAAGACGCCCCACAACGGCGTGACCGGGGTATCGAGCGGGTACGGTGATCTCGACAAGATGACCGCCGGCCTGCAGCGCTCGGATCTGGTGATCGTCGCCGCCCGTCCCTCCATGGGCAAGACGACGTTTGCCATGAACCTGTGCGAGCATGCGGCGCTCACCGCCGACAAGCCGGTACTGATCTTCTCCCTCGAGATGCCCTCCGAGCAGATCATCATGCGTATGCTCGCCTCGGTGGGGCGCATCGACCAGACCAAGGTGCGGACCGGTCAGCTCGACGACGAGGATTGGGCGCGGCTCTCCTCCACCATGGGATTGCTGCTGGAGAAGGGCAAGATGTACATCGATGACGCCTCCGGCCTCACCCCGACCGACGTGCGTTCTCGCGCCCGTCGTATCGCCCGTGAGCACGGCGGCCTCTCGATGATCATGATCGACTACCTGCAGTTGATGCGGGTGCCGGCGCTGTCTGACAACCGGACCCTGGAGATCGGCGAGATCTCCCGCTCCCTCAAGGCCTTGGCGAAAGAGTTGCAGTGCCCGGTGGTGGCGCTCTCCCAGCTCAACCGAAGCCTGGAACAGCGGGCCGACAAGCGCCCGGTCAACTCGGATCTGCGGGAATCGGGCTCCATCGAGCAGGATGCGGACTTGATCATGTTCATCTACCGCGACGAGGTCTATCACGACGACAGTCCCGACAAGGGGATCGCCGAGATCATCATCGGCAAGCAGCGTAACGGTCCCATCGGCCGGGTACGCCTCACCTTCCAGGGCCAGTTCTCGCGCTTTGACAACTACGCGGGCCCGGCGTTTGATGATGACTACTAAGTAAGCCGGGAGCCTGCTCCCGGTATCCAGAAACAGTTTTCCCGGTTCGACAATTCTGCCGGTCCGGCCTTAGACGATGACAATTAAGGGCTGACACCCCCCGGTGCCTGGCGCGTTCGCGCGTTATCATGCCCTCGTAAGGGAAAACAGATGAAAGCGGCTATCGCCCAAATCAATACCGCGGCCCTGCGCCACAACCTCGCCGTGGTGAAACGCCACGCCCCCCAATGCAAGATCATTGCCGTGGTCAAGGCCAACGCCTATGGCCATGGGCTGCTGCCGGTCGCCCGCACCCTGGTGGATGCGGATGCCTATGCGGTGGCCCGCATCGAAGAGGCGCTGATGCTGCGCTCCTGCGCGGTGGTCAAGCCCATCGTGCTGCTGGAAGGCTTCTTCAGCGCGGCCGACCTGCCGGTGCTGGCGGCCAACAACCTGCAGACTGCGGTGCACACCTGGGAGCAGCTTGAAGCGCTGGAGCAGGCGGATCTGCCTGCCCCCGTGGTGGCCTGGCTCAAGCTCGACACCGGCATGCACCGCCTCGGCGTACGGGCCGACGAGATGCCCGCCTTTATCGAGCGGCTCGCCAGGTGCAAGAACGTGGTTCAACCGTTCAACATCATGACCCACTTCAGCCGCTCCGATGAGCTGGAGCAGCCCACGACTCGCGAGCAGATAGACTTGTTCAGCCAGTTGACCGCGCCGCTGTTGGGCGAGCGGGCCATGGCCAACTCCGCGGGCATCCTGGCCTGGCCGGATTCCCACTGCGACTGGATCCGCCCCGGCGTGATCCTCTATGGCGTCTCCCCCTTCCCCAACACGGTGGCGGCCGATTACGACCTGCAGCCGGTGATGACCCTCAAGACACAACTGATCGCGGTGCGGGATCACAAGGCGGGCGAGCCGGTGGGCTATGGCGCCAACTGGGTGTCGGATCGCGATACCCGACTCGGTGTCATCGCCATCGGTTATGGCGACGGCTATCCACGCATGGCCCCCAACGGCACGCCGGTGCTGGTCAACGGCCGCATCGTGCCGCTGGTGGGTCGGGTCTCCATGGACATGACCACGGTGGACCTCGGCCCCGGCGCCACCGACAAGGCCGGTGATGAGGCGGTGCTGTGGGGTGAAGGGCTGCCGGTAGAGCGGGTGGCCGACCAGATCGGCACCATCCCCTACGAGCTCATCACCAAGCTCACCTCCCGGGTCTTCATGGAATACGTCTAGGTGCCGTGAGCGCCAAACGTCAAAAAGCCCCGCATGCGGGGCTTTTTTTATGTGTCGTCAGCGACCTACGGATTACCGATATTTTACTGCCTGTGCATCCGCACAAACTTCTCCATCAGCTGATCTTCGGTTTCCACCATATGGACGGGATCCCGGAGGGTGCCGTCCATGTAGAGCAGATGCTGATGCCGAGGTTACTGCCGGTGCATCCGTACAAACTTTTCCATCAGCTGATCTTCGGTTTCCACGTGAGCGGGATCCCAGATGATGCAGTCGATGGGGCAGACGCTGATGCAGGTCGGCTTCTCGTAGTGACCGACGCACTCGGTGCAGCGACTGGGGTCGATCTCGTAGATCTCCTCGCCGAGGCTGATGGCCTGGTTCGGACACTCGGGATCGCACATGTCACAGTTGATGCACTTGTCGGTGATGAGCAGTGCCATCTCAGGCGGCCGAGTGCGGCTGACGGGTATCCTGGCGCTCACCGAGGTTGCGCAGCAGGATGCCGTAGTCAACGTCCACTTCCTTCGGCACCGGCACATAGACCACGTGGCCGTTGCCCGGCGCGGTGTCGATGAGCTCGCCCTTGCGGTTCTGCATCTGCTCCAGATTGAAGCTGAGGTTGCCCTGCGGGGTCATCAGTTCCAGGCTGTTGCCCACCAGGAACTTGTTTTTCACCTCGACTTCCACCATGTCACCGTTGCGACCGGTGATCTCGCCGACAAACTGTTGGGTGTCGGAGACGGAGTAGCCGTAGTCGTAGTTCTGGTATTCGCTGTGGTTGTGACGACGCAGGAAGCCCTCGGTATAGCCGCGGTGGGCCAGGTTTTCGAGGGTGCCCATCAGGCTGCGGTCAAACGGCCGGCCGGCTACCGCATCGTCGATCGCCTTGCGATAGACCTGAGCGGTGCGGGCGCAGTAGTAGAAGGACTTGGTGCGGCCTTCGATTTTCAGGGAGTGCACGCCCATCCTGGTCAGTCGCTCGACGTGCTCGACCGCGCGCAGATCCTTGGAGTTCATGATGTAGGTGCCGTGCTCGTCTTCGAACGCGCTCATGTACTCGCCCGGGCGGTTGGACTCTTCCAGCAGCACCAGCGCATCGGTCGGTTTGCCAAGACCCAGGGTGTTGTCCGGGCGGATGGCGATGGGCTCCTGACGGTGGACGATCTGGCCCACGTCATCTTCCTTGCCTTCGTGCACCTTGTACTCCCAGCGGCAGGAGTTGGTGCAGGTGCCCTGGTTGGGGTCACGCTTGTTGATGTAGCCGGAGAGCAGGCAGCGGCCGGAGTAGGCCATGCACAGCGCCCCGTGGACGAACACTTCCAGCTCCATCTCCGGCACCTGCATGCGGATCTCCTCGATCTCGTCCAGCGACAGTTCGCGGGAGAGGATGACCCGGGTCAGGCCCATCTGATGCCAGAACTTCACCGTGGCCCAGTTGACCGCGTTGGCCTGTACCGAGAGGTGGATCGGCATGTCGGGGAAGGCTTCGCGCATCATCATGATGAGACCGGGGTCGGACATGATCAGCGCATCCGGCTTCATCTCCACCACAGGGCGCATGTCGCGGATGAAGGTCTTGAGCTTGGAGTTGTGGGGCTGGATGTTGGCCACCACGTAAAACTGTTTGCCGAGGGTATGGGCTTCGTTGATGCCGAGCTGCAGATTCTCGTGATCGAATTCGTTGTTGCGCACCCGCAGGCTGTAACGGGGCTGGCCGGCATAGACGGCATCGGCGCCATAGGCGTAGGCGTAACGCATGTTCTTGAGGGAACCTGCGGGGGAGAGCAATTCTGGTTTAAACATGGCGGACTCTTCGTATCTGATTGCAAATCAGGACGGCGCCACCTGATGGCGCCGTATGGGTTGAGCTGCGCCGGGAGTGGATACTCGCTCGGCGCGACCCGATAACGGCATATCCGGGCTGCAGCAGCATGCACCGGATAAACGGGGTGCGAGATTGTACTCGCCCTCACCGCATCATGCAATTTGGCAGGGGAACGTCCCCGGCGCGAGTCGGCGGTCAAAAAAGGGGCGGTTCAGGCCCAGCGAGAGAGGGGGGAGGGCATGGCGTAGGCGTAGCCTTGCTGATAGTCACAACCGAGCCGGTTGGCGATCTCGATGTGTTGCAGGGTCTCGACCCCTTCGCACACCACCTTCATGCCGAGCCGCTGCAGGTACTCCACCAGACCGGTCAGCATGCGCAGGGCATGGGGCGTCTTGCTGGCTTGCAGCAGCAGGGAGCGATCCAGCTTGATGACCTCGTAGGGCAGCGCCAGCATGCGCTGGAAGTTGCACTCCAGGGTGCCGAAGTCATCGCAGGCAATATGGGCACCGTGGCTGCGCAGTACCTCGATCAGTGCCCTGTGCTGCCGCTGCAGTGGGGCCTGTTCCAGCACCTCGAACCAGACCTCGATCCCCAGCTTGCGCGCCTGCATCAGCACCAGCAGCAACAGGTTCTGATAGGTGGGGCTGTTCAGGGTCGGGTTGAGATTGATGGAAAGAAAATAGGGTCCGGCCTGCGCCAGGGTCGGCAGATCCCGCATGATGGCCCTGAGCATGACGATGTCCAGATGCAGGGATTGCTCCTCACTGAGGGAGGCAAAGTCGATGCCCTGATAGCTCTGCTGGGCCGGCTCCCAGCGTCTGGCCAGCACCTCATAACCCTTGACCTGATGATCCCGACCTATGATCGGCTGATAGAAGGGCACGGCAAGATCGGCCACCGCGATGCTTGCCATGTCACTTATTGGGTACTCTTCTTGAAATGCAAACACGGCACTCACCTGTTGACGGATATGGCTGCGGATAATACAGGAGAGATGGGTTAATGCTCTGTAGGAATTGTCCGATAATGCAGCTGAATTTGTAAAGTCAATATAGGACTATTCTGATTAACTTCTCCTCGGGTTCTAAATAGACTGGCTCCAGTGATATGCAGCCAGCTTGTATTTTTTTTGATAAATAAAAATCTGGCATGTGGAACCCAGTCTGGAATTGTCATGAAAAAAATGTTCTTTATCTTGTCGCTGATATTCAGTGGCAATGCGCTGGCATCGGCTGAAATCAGTATAGGTACGCTCTATGACTATATGTCTGGCCAGCAGAGTACTTATTTAAAGCGTATTCGTAATCAGGGTGATGCTACCGCCTTTGTAAAAGTCTCCATTCACGAAATAACCTACGATACGGCTGGCCAGCCGCAGGAGTCGGCAGAGTTAACCGAGGGGCGTAGAACACTGATTGCCAGCCCCTCCCGCATGATTATTCCGGCCAATGGGGTGCAGGCGACCCGGCTGCTGTTTATGGGTGAGCGGGACAAGGAGCGCTATTTCAGGGTCCGTTTTATTCCTGTGTTGCCAAAGCAGGAGGATGGCTTCGATTTGGATGCCAATTCGGTTCAGAAGGAACAGCAGCAAGTCTCAGCCGGGGTAAATATATTGACAGGCTTTGGCGCCATTATTTTTGTGATGCCAACAAAGAGTCGGTTTGATACCCAGTTTATAAAAACGGACACCATGACGACAGTCGTGAATAAGGGTAACGCCACCATAGTGCTGGATTTTTTTGAAGAGTGTGATGGGCGGAAAAAAAACTGTTCCACCCCAAGCAAGATCCATCTGTTGCCAAATATGCAGAAGCAACTGATGAAAAAGAGCGATCACCTTTACCGGTTTGAACTGATTGAGGGTGACAAGAGCAGAAACATGGTGATTGGTCACTGATGTTTCTTATATCCGAGAGAGGAGAGAGTAATGAAAGTATGGATAGCTGCGCCCCTGGCCATGCTTGTGTCGGCCAATCTGATGGCTGCTGAACGTATTGAGCATCAGGTCACTGTGACCGCCCAGATCCCGACCGAAGCTTTCTATGTACAGCCGACCGGCGGGGACAACTGGATGAGCACGCCGCAGAAGCTGGCCTACAACCCTTATACCAAGAAGCTGGACAAGCTGAGCAAACAGCTGGATGCCAAGAGCACCATAGGTGCCATCACCGGTTACCTGACCAACCCGGCCGTGATGGCCAGCGGCAACGACAACATCGCACTGACTGTCAAAATCGGTGGCGTCGCCCTGTCGACCACCTCCGTTGAAGTAATGAAGGCTGATGATGCCAAGACCGGCAAGTTGCTGGGGCTGGAAGTGATCCCGGCGGATGCCCCGGTCGCTGGCTACAAGCCAGGCAACTACCAGGGGGTAGTCAACATGATATTTGAATCGGAAGCCCCTAAAGGCGGCGCATAAGCCGATTGATGGAGGCTCCCTGTATCGGGGGAGCCTTTTTGTCTGCGCTTAGAAGAGTGAGATAGGTCGTGCCGTATTTATCTTTCCTGTTGCTCCTGGTTGTATTGTGCGTACCGGCCTGGGCCACAACAGGGGGGCGCGTCGCACAACCTCTTGATCTGCTGCAACAAGCAGAAGAGTTGCCTGATGGTTTTGCCGATCACTTCTTCGGCGTCCCGCTGGCGGTGCGCATCCTGGTGGATGGGCAGTTGTTGGGGGAAGGCGAGATAGTGTTGGGCAAAGACACCAGTGTACAACTGCTGGCTCTGACTGACAGCCACGAGAGCGAGCTGGAAGAACGGGACCGCCAGCGCTGGAGCAAGGTGCTGACGGCATCCCATCGACTGGGCCCATGTCAGAATCTGTGCACAGACGAGGTTCTGGCGCTGGAGTACAGCCTGGAGAACTCCCAATTGTCGGTGCTGACGGCCGGTGCCGAGAAGGGGCAGCCGCTGACCCGTTATCATAACCTGCCCAGTGGGGGCAGCTATGGCGCTTTGTTACGTCACCAGTTGAACCTGACCCAGGGGGAAGGGGATCAGCGCAGTGGCCGTTACAACCTGATGGCACAGGGCAGCATAGGACAGTGGACTCCGCTGCTGGAGGGAGAAGTGAGCCAGTCTGGCAGCGGGCAGGCGGCTCAGCATCATGTGCAGCAACTTTATGCCGAACACGAAGGTACAGGACATTTCTATCGGCTGGGCTACTTCTCGCCCTATGCCCAGGGGCTGGTGCGTCAGCCCACCCTGTTTGGCGGCGGCACTCCGACCGTGCTGGGGGTCATGCTGGGTGACTCCGACACCCTGTTGATAGAACAGGGCCAGGCCAGTACCACACCTGTCTATGTCACCCCGAGCCGACCCGGCATGGTCGAGATCTATCGAGATGGGCAGCTCATCAACTCGCAGCAGGTGCTCTCCGGCTTGCAGGCGCTGGATACCAAAGTGCTGCCCACCGGCATCTACGAGGTGGAGCTGCGTGTGCTGGAAGATGGTCAGGTGACCGAGCGGCGCAGAGAGATGATCTACAAGCCGATGAACTGGCAAAACCCGGATGAAAGCTGGCGCTTCAACCTGTTTGTGGGCCAGCAGACCCGCTTGTTCAGCAACTGGGAGGAGGACACGGCCCGGCCTCTGAGCAGCGGCGTCATGCTCAACCATCTGCTCACCCCTTCGGTGGTAGTCGGGGCCTCCAGCCAGTATATCGACCAGCGCTGGCAGCATGGTCTCTCTGCCGACTGGAGCTTGGATAAACAGTGGCGGTTGTTTGGCAACCTGATGGCGACCCAGGCGCTCGGCAGCGGCTTCGATCTGCAGGCCTTGTATCACTATGGCGAAGGCAGCCTGGTGCTGAGCCACCAGCAGCAGCGCCAGCATGAGCAAATGGGGGAGGAGAGCCGTGACCTCAAGCAGAGCAACCTGTCGTTGCAGCAGCGGCTCGATGAGCGCCACTCTGCCAACTTTTATCTGGCACACCAGGTGGGGCGGGGGCTGGGGGCCGATCTGGGCTGGCGTTACAACGGAGAGTTGCTTGGTCAAACAGTGAGCTGGAATCTGACAGTGTTTGACCGGCCAGGTAGCATCAGTACCGATCATGCGAGGGACAGGGGTGGCATGCTCTCCCTGAGCATGAATCTGGGAGGAGAGCGTAGCCTACTGGCCATCGGTATCGGCAGTCGAACCTCTCGCTCCGGTGGGCAGGAGCGCAACGCCTCCCTCGGGTACCAGCAACAGTTGGAGTGGGGCGCACTGCAGAGCGTGGGGGCCAATTTGACTACCGACAGTTACGGCGTCGGCACGGCAGGCTACGCCAGGTTTCAGGAGGAGTTGGTCAGTGGTGATGCCCACCTGCAATCATCCTCCTATAACCGTGCGCTGAGCGGGGGGCTCAACCTCGACAGTACCCTGGCGTTTGGCGATGACGGCAGCCTGACCATGACAGGTCAATCGCAAGGGTACGAGGCGGGCATGATAGTGGACCTGGAGTCCGATATGCCCGAGCTGACCCTGCGCGCCGATGACGATCAGGGTAGCAATATCAAGTTGCGGCCCGGTCGCAACCTGATACCCGTTGCCGCCTATCGCAGTGGCGCCGTGCAGCTGGATCTGGCAGAGCACGATGCGCCCTCGGTGAGCATTCGCCCCAACGTGCTGCCCTATCATCTCAACAAGGGGGGGGTGGCCTATCACAAAGTCAGGGTCATGCAGACAGTCACCGTCATCGGTCGATTGTTGGATGAGAAGGGCGATCCCTTGAGAGGCGCCATGGTGGTCAACCACGCGGGCCGCACAGTCAGCGAGGCCGATGGCTTCTTTGCGGTGGAGATGAGCGAACGCAATCCCAGCTTGCAGGTGGAATATCAGGGAGCACAGCAGTGCGATCTGGCGCTGGACACGGCCCGAGCCGAACGCCAACAGGCTGTGTTGTTACTGGGTGATCTGGTCTGCAGTGCCCAGGCCTGGGCCAGTCAATAAGTGCTTGAGCAGGAAGAGATAATGAGAGCTGGTGCGATGTACGGATATTGGTGGTTAATAGCAGGCTTGCTCTTTGGATTTCCATGTCAGGCTGCAGTCGTTAAAGTGACTGCTGAATATAAGCCTGCAGTCTATGAGGCTGATAATGGAACCTTTGTTAGCACTACAAAATGTGTGAAAACCAGTGAGGGAATGTGGCTTTCATCCTGTAGTGGCGGTGTAATGTCACTTGATAGCTTGTTGTTTTCATTAAAAACTAAAGTAAAGCGAAATGTGAAAAGGGATTTTTCAAATACAAGAGATTCTTTTGTTTCCCTAGGTTCGTTGGGAAACAAAACCATGATTATTACATCTGATAAAGGGCAACAGTTCTCGGTTTTATTTAAGCCTGATAAGTTAGGAGTGCATTTTGATTCTGTTGTCAATCCAAATGATGGCTGGAAAATTTATAATACCGCATTTACAAACCCTAAGGGGGGGTGCCGATATCTTGAACGAGAGGTTGCAGGCAATATTAATCTAACCTCTTGGATCGTATTATGGGGAGATGTTGGGGGGAAATCTTGTTATACAGGCCTGTCTGTGGATGGTACATCTGATATACAAGCGATGTTTTTTGGATTTAAAATAACACCTCCTTCTCCGCTGAAAATGCCAAATGGAATTTATACCGGTTCAATAATTCTCTCTGTAGGCCAAAATAAAGATATCGATCTTGGTAATGGGGTATATGAAGATAATCAACTGATAATAGAATTGACATTAAAAGTTCAACATCAAATAAAGGTAGAGTTTCCTCCTGGTGGTGACAAAGTCGTGTTGCAACCTCCTGGTGGATGGCATGATTGGATTTATCGTGGGAAATCACGTATTCCTCCCTATTTGATTGCGGAGTTACCATATCGACTATGGAGTAGTTCAGATTTTAATGTCTGGCTGAACTGCCAGTATGCCATTGGTGAAGTCTGTATGCTGAATAATGAAAGGCTCGGGATGCAAGTCAGACTTGATGTGATTTATGTAAATAAATCCAAAGAAGAGATTCCCTTGAAACATGGCGTCAAGAAATTATTCTCAGCAAGTTTACGAGGCCCATATTTCATAAATGAAGAGCGAAGCATCATATTTAAAGTTCAGGAACCAGTCTTGGCCTTGATGATGGAATATCCGGGCAGCACTTATAAAGGTAATGTAACCCTTATTTATGATGCCGCTATTTAAGGCTCGGGTGATTCACCAAGGTCAAGATTCAGGCCAGCCCTTGCTCTTTGGCATAGTGAAACAGGTCGCTATCGCTTTGCAGGCCGAGGCGTACCATGGCACTCTTTTTCTGGGTGCTGATGGTCTTGACGCTGCGGTGCAGGTACTCGGCCACCTGGGTGACAGACATTCCACTGGCTAATAAACGCACGACTTCGCTCTCCTTGGGGGTAAGTTGACCCAGGCTGGTCTGGTGATCCAGGCCCGCTTCGGCCAGCAGGGTTTTCACTGATCTGCCGATATAGTTGTGGCCAGATAATATTTGACGAATGGCTTCGGATAGTTCGCTGATCACAGCTTTTTTGAGCAGGACACCGCTTACCCCCAATTGGAGCAATGACTGCAAGATGCCGGCATTGTGGATCTGGGTCAGCACCAGAATAGGTAGGGTAGGATAATCTCGTTTCAATTGCTGGATCATGGTCAGCCCATCGCTGCGTTCATCCCCTGGCATACTGAAGTCAGTGATCAATAGATTACAGGGATGTTTCTTTAATGTGTTTAAAAGTTCGGAGACTTGATGTGCTTCGGCAACAACTTCGCAACCAGGCTGATTGTGTGCAATAAGGCTGCGGATACCTGCCAGTATCAGTGGATGGTCGTCGGCAAGAATGATCTTGAAAGACATAGGTGAGCCCCATATAAAACAGCGAATAATATTTAAACTACCAAACATCTCATTTCTATACTACTTTGCGCACCGCATTTTTTCGAGCGTTTATATGATGTCACCTTTTTCAGGATTGGCACGATGAGGTGTTCTCATGTGGCTATATCCCGATGCATAATCGTTATACTGGTATTTAATATCAGTATATTCAGTCAACCACTCTTTGCGAAAAAAAACGCGTTATTACCAACAGTAAGTGTCGGGTTACTAGTGGGGGGGGTGGGGGCCATTTCAGCAGTGGGATGGTCATAATGCCAGTGGTTTCAGCGTCGCCCTGATCAGCATATTGGCCAAGAACCTTGATTACCGGATTGAGTGGAAAGTATATCCGGACTGGACTCGCCTATATGCGGCCAGTTGTCGTGGTGAGGTCGATATTCTACTGGATGCTTTTCGCGCGGAAGAGCGGGAATGCATTTCATACACGCGCCCTTATTATTCGTCATCGACTGTGGTCGTGGTGCGCCATGACTCTCCTTTCTTCCGTGATGTCAGTGGTTTGAATCAATCTCGTATCGCTATCGAAGCTGGTTTTCTGACCGAAAAGCTGGTTAGGATCCATTATCCCGATGTGTCTCGTATTCTATTTCGGGACTCCAGTTCTGCTTTGCAGGCGGTGCTGGATAAACGAGCCGATGCCTATATTGGCAATTTGCATGTCACGAATCAGTTTATTGCCCAACATCCAGAACTGGCCGTGGTCGCTCAGGCCCCCTTGTTGATGGAGAGCCTTCACCTTGGTATCAGCAAACATAAATCCAGACTGGGAGTCCGGTTTGATACCGCGATTCAGGCGCTGACGGTAGAGGAGCGCAGCGCTCTGGAGCAAAGCTGGCTGGGTGACAGCAGTTTGAGTTTTCAGGGGCACAGCGGTTTTTTACTGCGCCCTGATGAGCGTGAGTGGCTCTCCCGTCTGCCTCCCCTTAGGCTGGGTTTTATTCCTGGGTGGGTGCCGTTTTCCTATGCGGATCACGAGGGTAAATTGACGGGGTTGATAGGCGACTATCTGGATGTATTCAAGGACAAGCTGGGCTTGGCCTATCAATACCGTGTTGATCAGAGTTGGCCAGAGTTGCTGCAGGCATTGCTCCATCAAGACGCTGATATTGCAGTCATTCCTATTCGAATCAGCCAGAGGGTTGCGGGTTGGCAGGTGAGCCAACCTATTGCGTCCTTTCCCGTGGTCATTGCCATGTCTCGTGGCAGCAGCACTTTTGGGGGATTTGCAGAGCTGGCGGGCAAGCACTTGATCGTCACCGACAGCTTGTTGATCGCCGAGTTGAAGTCCCGGATCCCTGACATACAGACCACGGTTGTTTCCAGCCCAAGAGAGGGGTTGGCGATGGTGGCCTCCGGCAAGGGGGATGCCTATATGGGCAATCTGGCGGTGATATCACGGCTCATCAACGAGTATTTTGATGACTCGCTGCATATTGTCGCTCCCACTCCTTTCAGAGATGAGCTGGCGGTCGCGGTGAGAGATGCCTATGCCCCGCTGCTGCCGCTCATCAATCGGGTACTCGCCAGCATGAGTGACAAGGAAAAGCGGCAGATCCGCAATAGCTGGCTGGCGGTGAACTACAACGAAGGGATTTCATGGCACAAGCTGATCAGCACTCTGATCCCTGTCGGTGCCGGTATCACCCTGTTTATTCTTTCACTCTCTATCGCGTACTTTCACCTGCGCGAGGAGATAACCCGCCGGCGCCAGGTGGAGGCCGATCTGGCCTTTGCCAAGGAGGCGGCCGAGCTAGCCGCCAGGCAGAAGGCCGATTTCCTCGCCACCATGAGCCACGAAATCCGGACCCCCATGAACGGCATCATCGGCATGGCGGAACAGCTGCGTTTTACCTCGCTCGATCCGGAGCAGCGCCAGATGGTGGGCATCATCAATCAGGGGGCGGAAGGACTGCTCCAGCTGATCGGCAATGTGCTGGATTACTCCAAGCTGGATGCCGGCAAGATGGAGTTGGCACCCACCAGCTTTCTGCTGCGTGAGCTCATCGACAGCGTGCTGACAATGACCAGTAGCGAGTTGCAGCGCAAAGGGTTGCAACTCTATCTGCGTGTTGATGATGAAGTGGGCGCCCGTTTCTATGGTGATGTGCTGAGGCTCAAGCAGGTGCTGTTCAACCTGGCCAGCAATGCGATCAAGTTCACCGAGCGCGGCTTCATCGAACTGTCGATCAGGGTAGAGGGAGAGACAAATGAAGAGCAGTGGTTGTTGCTTGGGGTGCGGGATACCGGCATCGGCATGAGCGAAGATGTGCAGGCCCGTGTTTTCAATGCCTTCGAGCAGGCGGATGGCGCCACGACCCGCAGTTATGGGGGGACCGGACTCGGTCTCAGTATCAGCCGGACGCTGGCGACGCTGATGGGGGGGCGATTGAGGCTTGAGAGTGCCCCAGGGCTGGGTACCCATACCGGCTTGTCTATCCCCCTGGGACTGGAAGCTCGCCACGAGCCGGATCCCAAGCTGGCGGGGCTGAGTGCCTTTATGGCATTGCCGGATGGCAAACTGCGCCACACGCTGCGGCTGCATCTGTTGTCGCTGGGGCTTAGGTTGTGTGAAGCCCCGCAGGGCGCAGACTTGCTGTTTGGTGACCTGAGCGAACCGGCCACCATCAGTGTTGCGCCGCTTGGCAGCGTGCTGGGTTATCAGCTTGGTGATGATGGTCATTATTGCCTCAACAGTAATCCCCTGACTTGGCAGGCCGTGAGGGATGTCTGCTATCGCCAGCTGAGCCTGGCAGAGCAACTGCCGTCCGATTTTCCGTCAGGTGGAACGGATGAACCACCATTGCAGCAGCGATTGCTGGTCGTCGAGGATCACCATCTGAATCAGGTTCTGGTGCAGCGCCAGCTCAAACAGCTCAATCTGCAGTGCGATCTGGCTGAGAATGGTCGACAGGCGCTCGCCATGCTGACTTTTCACCGCTATGACCTGATCCTGTGCGATTGCCAGATGCCGGTGATGGATGGTTATGAGTTTACCCGCCGGGTGCGGGCCACAGAGGGGCTGGCACAACTTCCCATCATTGCCATGACGGCCAACGTGTTGCCGGAGCAGGCACAGCGTTGTCTGGCGGCCGGCATGAATGATGTGCTGGGCAAGCCCGTACTCATGGACGGACTGCGCCAGATGCTGATGAAGTGGCAGATATTGCCGGTCCCCAGGTTGCTCGACATCAACCTGTTACAGGCAGCATTTGGTTCTTCACTTGAGACAATGCTGCTGTCGTTTCGTCAGGATCTGGAACAATCCCTTGGCTTGAGCCATGAGGATGACAAGGCGCTTGCAAATTGGGTGCATCGACAGGCGGGAACGATAGCCATGATGAGGGTTGACGAAGTGGCAGAGCAGGCATGGCATCTGGAAGAGCAAATCCGCAAAGATGGGCGGGCAGGATGCGAGGTGGAGCTGACGAAATTTCGCGATGTTTTGCAACAACTTGTCGATGAGCTAGCGGCACTATCCCGAGACTGTCGTCAGCCTGCTGTGGCTCTTTGATGACAACGCAGGATGACCGGAGGAGGGAGCGGGCTGTACGGCCTGTGCCAACCAGGTCCAGTCGAGCAGGGGGGTATCGGCTTTGAAGCGCTGATAGGCAAGGCCCTGGTCGATGGTCAGAAACAGGGTGGTGGGCAGGCCGATACGGTTGATGTAACGCACCATCACCTCGCCGCGATAGGAACTCAGTCGTTGCTGCAGTTGCGGCAGACTCAGCCCGGTTGCCTGTCCCTTTTCATCCCAGATCTCGAACATGGTCATGTCTCTTGATGCGATGGCAATACTGTTTCCAAAAGCGGGCCGGCAGGCAATTGTCAGATCTGACAGTGTCAAATGGAGAAAGGCATGAAAAGCGAAAACCCGGCACTGGGCCGGGTTTTCTTGAATGATGGTGGAGGGAGAAGGATTCGAACCTTCGAAGGCAGAGCCGTCAGATTTACAGTCTGATCCCTTTGGCCGCTCGGGAACCCCTCCACAGGGGCCTTGCATGTTGTGTTCAGGAAGATGGTGGAGGGAGAAGGATTCGAACCTTCGAAGGCAGAGCCGTCAGATTTACAGTCTGATCCCTTTGGCCGCTCGGGAACCCCTCCACGGGGTATTTTCCTGATTGTTGCACTTGAATGGTGGAGGGAGAAGGATTCGAACCTTCGAAGGCAGAGCCGTCAGATTTACAGTCTGATCCCTTTGGCCGCTCGGGAACCCCTCCCCAAGTGCGAGGCGCATACTATCAGATCTTCGCTCTTTGTGAACCCCTGGTGGGCCTATCTGGCGATAAAAAAGTGCCATTCGGTCATTTTTTGATATTTGTCGCTCATTTTTCACGCTTATCAACGACTTCCCTGTCGCTGTCAGACCGGATCCAGGACTCATCGCGGGTGTGACGCGTCATCAGACAAGATATACCGAGTAGCGTTTTGTACTGAAAAAGTCACCTTCTCTTCTAAGTGTGATGGCTGACCGCTTCCTTGATGGACATTGCTGCTGCCGCATTTTACTCTCGCCATGTTATTCAACTGTTAACATGGATTGTGGACTCTCCCTATGCAGGCTCTCGATATCGCCGTGTTGCGCGGCCAGTTTCCCGCTCTCAATCAGCTGGTTGAGGGCAAAGCCCCCATCTTCTTCGATGGCCCCGGCGGCGCTCAGGTGCCACATGCCGTACTCACCGCCATGACCGACTACCTCGGTCACTTCAACGCCAATCTGGGCGGCCCCTTTTTCTCGGCCAGGGTGACCGAGCAGCAGGCGCTGCGGGCCAGGCAGGCGGTGGCTGCGTTGCTGGGGGCTGAGCGGGCAGAGGAGATAGTGTTCGGCGCCAACTTCACCACCCTGACCTTTGCGCTCAGCCGAGCGCTGGCGCGGGAGTGGCAGGCCGGTGACGAGATCATCGTCAGCGCGCTCGATCACTACTCCAACGTTTCCAGCTGGCAGCAAGCGGCGGCGGATCGCGGCGTAGTGGTGCATCAGGCAAGAGTGGACGTGGCCACCGGCGGGTTGGACTATGAGCATCTGTTCAACCTGCTGGGGCCCAAGACCCGGCTGGTGGCGGTGACGGCGGCCTCCAATACTACCGGCACCCTGGTCGATATTCCTCGCATCGCCGATGCGGTGCACGGGGTCGGGGCGCTGCTTTATGTGGATGCGGTTCACTTTGCGCCCCACGAGCGTATCGATGTGCAAGCCTGGGATTGCGATTTTCTGGGGTGTTCCGCCTACAAGTTCTTCGGCCCGCATCTCGGCATTCTCTACGGCAAGCATCGTCACCTGGCGCATTTCACTCCCTACAAGGTTGAGCCGGCCAAGAACGTGGCGCCCTACAAGTGGGAGACCGGTACCCAGAGCTGGGAAGCACTGGCCGGGGTGGAGGCCACCGTCGAGTACCTGGCCTCCTTGTCCGGGTTGGACGACGCAGAGCATGAGCTGGAAGCGCGCCTCGATCTGGCGTTTGCCCGCAGCCAGGCCCATGAACGGCAACTCAGCGAGCATCTGCTGGCCAAGCTGGCTGAGCGGCCCTGGTTCACCCTGCACGGCATTCACGGCAGCCAGGGGCGCACCCCGACCTTCGCCCTGACGTCAAACCGCCATACCCCGGCCGAGATGGCCGAGTTTTTGGGGCTGCATCAGGTATGCAGCTGGGCCGGCCACTTCTATGCCTTGGCACTGGTTGAGCAACTGGGTGTGAGTGATGGGGTGCTGCGCATAGGCTGCATGCACTACAACACCTCGGCCGAGATTGACCGCCTGTTTGCCCTGCTCGACGATATGCCGCATTGATATAAAACAGCCCGGTCATACCGGGCTGTGTCGTCTCATCTCATCTCTCTGTTGCCTGCTAGCGGCCCACGATGGCGTGATGGATATCCTGCAGCGGCAAGACATGGCGGGCGGCACCAAGCTTGATGGCCTCCTTGGGCATGCCGAAGACCACGCAGGAGGCCTCATCCTGGGCGAAGGTGTTGGCGCCCGCCTCCAGCATTTCCCGCAAGCCGCGGGCGCCGTCATCCCCCATCCCGGTCATGATGATGCCGGTGGCATTGCCGCCGGCAAACTTGGCCACCGAGCGAAACAGCACGTCTACCGAAGGGCGGTGGCGGTTGATGAGGGGGCCGTCCATCACGTCGACGTGATAGTAGGCGCCGCTGCGTTTGAGCA
The DNA here is from genome assembly GCF_027706125.1 of Aeromonas sp. Y318-1. Taxonomy (NCBI): domain Bacteria; kingdom Pseudomonadati; phylum Pseudomonadota; class Gammaproteobacteria; order Aeromonadales; family Aeromonadaceae; genus Aeromonas; species Aeromonas sp. Y318-1. Next base: position 34,151 of record NZ_JAPDCM010000011.1, on the reverse strand, counting down.
GCATGTGCTTGCCGCCGGGGGCGATCAGCGCCAGCCCGGGGATCACCCTGTCATTGCTCTTGGCCTCTCGCACTTCTATCTGACACAGGTTGTTGAGCCGCTCGGCAAACGAAGCGGTGAACTTCTCCGGCATGTGCTGCACGATGACAATGCCGGGGCAGACCCTGGGCAGGGTGGTCAACACGGCCTCCAGCGCCTGGGTGCCGCCGGTGGAGGTACCGATCGCCACGATCCGCTCGGTGGTCTGAGCCATGGCATGCTGGCTGGCGGCGGGCATGATGGCGTCAGCGTTGAGCTTGGGGGCGACGCTGGGGGCGGGCACTTTGGCCAGTCGTCTGACATTGGCCTGGGCGGCGGCGCGTACCGCCATGGCCAGCTCCTGCGCCGACTCCTGCAGAAAGCTTTTCAGGCCGACGGTGGGCTTGGTGATGATGTCCACGGCGCCGGCGGCCATGGCCTGCAGCGTGGTCTCAGCCCCCTTTTCGGTCAGGGAAGAGCAGATGACCACGGGAGTGGGGTGCTCGGCCATGATCTTGGTGAGGAAGGTGATGCCATCCATGCGCGGCATCTCCACGTCCAGCACGATCACGTCCGGCCACTCCTTCTTCAGCTTTTCCAGTGCAAACAGCGGATCAGACGCGGTGGCGATGACCTTGATATCCGGCTCCTGTTCGAGAATGGCCTGCAATACCTGCCTGACCACGGCGGAATCATCCACCAGCATGACCTTGATCTGTTTCATTCCCGTCCCCTTAGCGATGTGGCAAGCGGTGATGACGCACCCAGACATTGCCGTTGGCCAGCTCAAAAATCAGGCTTCTGTGTCCCGCATGGCCAAGATGGTGGGCCTTGATGGTGAGGCCCAGGTGCTGGGTCAGTTGCCAGGCAGCCTTGATGTTTCTGATGGCCACATTCATGGTGTTGAGCGTTTGTTGTTCGATAAACATGTTGCCGCCACCAAACAGCTTGACCTCGTATTCGTGGATGGGGGCGGGATATTTGCTTATCTCATTGATAAATAGCTGAATTGCCTCATCGGCATAGCGACCGTCCAGACTCATGGTGCTGTGACCGCGGCTGGGCAGCATGTAGTGGCACATGCCGCCTCGCTTCTGTTCCGGGTGCCACATGGTAATGGCCACACAGGAACCAAGATGGGTGCGGATGATGGTGTCATCCTGCCCAAAATAGAATTCACCCGGTTGCAGCGAGACCTCTCTCATATTGAAACCCTTATGGTTTCAGATAGATGGAAGGCGATACTAGTTGCAGACCATGGGGCAGACCGTTCAGGCTCTCGGCATGGCTGACGATGAGATAGCCCCCTTTGCGCAGGCGCGGCACCAACCGTTGCAGTACCTGGGCCTTGGTCTCCCGGTTGAAATAGATCATCACGTTGCGGATCAGGATGACGTCGAACAGCCCGATGTCGGGCAGTTCCTGATTCAGATTGATGTGATGAAACTGCACCTTCTCGCGCAGCTTGCGATCGATGATGAAGGTGCCTTCCTGAAAACCGACCCCTTTCAGGCAGTACTTCATCAAAAATGGCAGCGGGATGTTGTGGGCCCGCTCGATGGGATATTGCCCCGCTCTGGCCTGCTCCAGCACCCGGGTCGAGATATCCGAGGCGATGACCTCCCAACTGCCATGGTTCAGATTGTCGGCCAGGGTCATGGCCAGGCTGTAGGGCTCTTCACCGGAAGAGCTGGCCGCGCTCCAGATCCGCACCGCCCGTTCTTTTGGCAGTTGTGCCAATACCTTGTTGCCGAGAAATTCAAAGTGCTTGGGTTCGCGGAAAAAATAGGTCTCGTTGGTGGTGAGCAGATCGAGTGCGACCTGCAGCTCTGCCCCCCGGTTATTCATGATCAGGCTGAAATAGTCGCCATAGCTCTCCAGCTCGTAGTGGCAGAGCCGCTTTGACAGGCGACTGGCGACCAGGGCCTTCTTGGCCGGTGACAAGTCGATACCCGCCGTTTGGTGGATCCAGCGTTGAAACTGCGCAAATTCATCATCATGCAACTGGGTCTGATACACGCGCGAACTCCCTGCGGTGAGCGGGATGCGGGTGAGCTTGGCCCACCCGCATCAGGCTAGAAGCGGATAAAGTCGGCGTCATTGTGAGGGCGGGGCGTGGTGCCTACACCTTCCTGGCCGTTGCCCTCGTGCATGAAACGCCCCCGTGGGCCACCGCGGGCGGGTGCCTTCTGGTTGGCGCCGTGCTTGTGCTGTTCCAGCGTGAAGAACTCCATCGCCAGTTGCAGTTGCTCTGCCTGGCTGCTCATCTCCTCGGCGGTGGCGGCCAGCTCCTCACTGCAGGAGGCATTTTGTTGAGTGACCTGGCTCAGCTGATTCATGGCGATGTTGATCTGGCTGACGCCGGTGGACTGTTCGGCGGAGGCGGCGCTGATCTCCTGCACCAGATCCGAGGTCTTGTTGATGGAGGGCACCATCTGATCGAGCAGACGGCCCGCCTTCTCCGCCATGTCGACACTGCTAGAGGCCAGCTCGCCGATCTCCTGGGCCGCGACCTGGCTGCGCTCCGCCAGTTTGCGCACTTCGGCGGCCACCACGGCGAAGCCCTTGCCGTGATCCCCGGCCCGGGCGGCCTCGATGGCGGCATTGAGGGCCAGCAGATTGGTCTGGTAGGCGATGTCATCGATGATGCCAATCCGCTTGGCGATCTGCTTCATGGCATCGACCGTGAGCTTGACGGCCTCACCGCCTTCCACGGCCTCCTTGGCGGCCTTGCTGGCCATGCCATCGGTGACCTGGGCATTGTCGGTGTTCTGGTTGATGCTGGCGCTCATCTGCTCGATGGAGGCGCTGGTCTCTTCCATGCTGGAAGCCTGTTCGCTGCTTGACTGGCTGATGGACTGGGCGGTGGCGCTGACCTGCTCGGCCGCGCTGGAGAGATTGTCAGATGCGCCCCGTACTTCGGTGACGATATTGGTCAGCGAGACGATGGTCTGGTTGAGGGAGTCCTTGGTGGTGCCAAACACTCCGGGGTAGTCGGCCTCGACCTGTTGGGTCAAGTCGCCTCTGGCCAGGGATTGCACCACCCGGATCACGTCGTTGAGGCTGGTATCGATCACCTCAGCGATGCGATTGATGCCCTCTCCCAGGGTCTGGAAGAAGCCATTCTTGCCGGTCAGGTCCATGCGACGGTGCAGTTCGCCGTTGATCACCGCCTGCACTATTTCCGACATCTCCCGCTCGATGGCGACTTCCTTGGTGCGATCCGACCACTCGACCACGGAGCCGAGTCGTTCGCCATCGTCACCAAACACCGGGTTGGCGATGAGCGAGAAGGTGCGCCCGCCGAGCAGGATCTGGGTGCGATAGGTGTTGTTCAGCTTGGCCAGCATGCTGCGCTGATGGCCCGGATTTTTGTGGAAGCTGTCGATGTTGGCCCCCATCAGGGTGGCTGAATTGAAGTTGTAGAGTTCTTTGCGAATATCGGATTCAGCCAGGCTCAGCATCTCTTTGACGGATTCATTCATGTAGATGATGTTGAGATCGGTGTCGGCGATCATCACGTTGGTGCTGGCACCATCGAGCGCCTTCTTGACGCGCAGGCTCTCTGCAGCGGCGATCTTGGCCGCTGCGCTGGCTGCCTTCATCTCGTTTTCGATGGCGATCTCCTTGGTCCGGTCTGCCCACTCGACAACGGAGCCAAGCCGTTCGCCGCCATCGTTGAAGACCGGATTGGCGATCAGCGAGAAGATACGTCCCCCGACGGTTATCTGGGCGCGATAGGTGCTGTTCAGTTTGGCCAGCATGCTGCGCTGATGGGAAGGGTCTTTGTGGAAGGTATCAATGTTCTTGCCCATCAGCTGTCTGACATCAAAATTGGGCAGATCCTTGCGAATGTCAGATTCGGCCTGGCCCAGCATGGCGAGCACGGCTTCATTCATATAGACGATGTCGAGATTGGTATCGGCGATCATCACATTGGTCGAGGCGCCATCCAGCGCTTTGCGCACTCGCAGGTTTTCGTCATACAGGGTCTGGTTGGCACTGATGGTGGCGAGGGTGTTGCTAAGGCGCTCCCCCAGCAGCGCCAGCACGGTATTGAACTCCTGACAGAGTTCCCGCAGCGGGCTGCTGAGCGAACCCAGCTCCAGCTGGGCTGACTGGTCGCCTTGTCTGATCCCCTGCTGGAGCGATCGGGTTGCACCAATGAGCTGGAGCAGTTGTTCCTGCAGCAAGGCATGAGCGCTGCCGTTGCCGAACAGATTGCCAAAAAATGATTGAGTCATGAGCCTTATCCTTGTGCGACATGTCATTGCTGTGTGGTGTGGTGAGCGACACTCTTGTTGCTTGCTACGCCTGAATCACGGTGTCTGTGGCTTCTGTTCCAGCAACCGTTCCTGCTGCTGGGTCAGTTCGCTGAGCTGTGCCATCTCATCGATGGAGAGCACCTTCTCGGTATTGATGAGGATGACAAATTTGCCATTTACCTTGCCCATGCCGCTGATAAAGTCGGCCCGGATGCGCGCCCCGAAGCTCGGTGGTGGCTCTATCTCATTGCAGGGAATGGTCAGCACTTCGGAGACGGAGTCCACCACCACGCCGATGTCCTGATTGCCGTGTTCCGGGTCGTCCGGATGCACTCCCTCGATAATGACGATGCAACTGCGGCGGGTGATGCTGGAAGGGGCATTGCCAAAGCGGGCATTGAGATCCACCACCGAGACCACGGCTCCCCTGAGGTTGATCACGCCGCGGATGAAGCTCGGCATCATGGGGATGGGGGTGATGTTGCCGTATTCGATGATCTCTTTGACCCCTAGAATGTTGATGGCAAACATCTCGCCGTTGATGAGAAAGGTCAGGTACTGGGCATCGCCCTGGTTATCAGGGGCCAGCGTGCCGGGCTGGACGGCCACTTCGGTAGACATGCTCATGGGGCTCTCCGGTTAAAAACGGACAAAATCGGCCTCGTCAACCTGAGGTTGCGCTGCCGTATTGCCGTGCAGTGGGTGCTGGGTCGGCATGACAAATTTGCCTCTGGGGGGCAATCCTTTATGTCCGCTCTCGTGAGTCCTTGCCGGTTTGCTCAGGTTCTCCAGCGAGAAAAAATCCATGGTTTGCTGCAACTCATTGGCCTGAGAGCTCATCTCTTCGGCCGTGGCTGCCAGCTCCTCGCTGCTGGCGGCGTTTTGCTGGGTCACCTGATTGAGCTGGCTCATGGCGAGGCTTATCTGGTTGGCGGCGCTGGCCTGCTCACCGGAGGCGGCATTGATCTCCTGCACCAGATCGGAAGTCTTGCGAATGGAGGGCACTATCTTGTCGAGCAGGCTGCCCGCCTTCTCGGCAGTATCGACGCTGCTCGATGAGAGCTCGCCTATCTCCTGAGCCGCTATCTGGCTGCGTTCGGCCAGTTTGCGGACCTCGGCGGCCACCACCGCGAACCCCTTGCCGTGTTCACCGGCCCTTGCTGCTTCGATGGCGGCGTTGAGTGCCAGCAGATTGGTCTGGTAGGCAATGTCGTCGATGATGCTGACCTTGCGGGCGATCTGCTGCATCGCTGCCACCGTCTGCTGGACCGAGCGGCCACCTTCGGTGGCTTCAAGCACGGCACTGCTGGCCATGTTGTCGGTGACCTTGGCGTTGTCGGTGTTCTGGTTGATGCTGGCGCTCATCTGCTCGATGGAAGCGCTGGTCTCTTCCACGCTGGCAGCCTGTTCGCTGGTGGCCTGGCTCAGGGACTGGGCCGTGGTGCTGACCTGGTTGGAGGCATTGGTCAGGTTGTCGGCGGCGTTGCGTACTTCTTCGATGATGGCGGTCAGCGCCTCTATGGTGCTGTTGAGGCCATCCTTGGTCTGGCCAAAAATGCCCGGATAGGGTTGCTCTATTTTCTGGGTCAGATCACCCCGCGACAGGGCGGTGGCGATGCGCATCACATCGTTGAGGCTGGTGTCGGTGACGTTGGATAGACGGTTGAGTAGTTCGGACAACCGCTTGATGTAGCCCTGGCGTCCATCCAGTTCGATCTTGTAACTGAAGTTTCCCTGCTCGACGGCGGCAGTCACCAGGGTCTCGATGTCGTTGATGAGTGCGCTCAGCTTGTTGACCATGTTCTGCATGGCCAGCAGCAGTTGTCCGGCTTCGTCGTGGGCACCAATGTCGATGGTCACATCAAGGTTGCCTTCGGCCAGGTGGTTGGCTACCTGCAGTGCCTGGTTGATGGGAGAGATGATGCTGCGGATAAGGACGATGCCAAACCAGGCGGCAGCTACCATGCCTGCGGCAACGACCGCCAGCATGGTGAGCAGCATGACGTCGTACCAGGCCTGCGCCTGCTCGTACTCGGACTTGGCGACGTCGAGCTGCAGGCTGACCAGCTCGGTTATCTTGCCGCCGATGGGATCGATGGAACTGTAAAGCTTGCCATCAAATTCGTTGAGCATGCCGGTGACGACACCGCGCTGGGTCGAGAGAAACGCTTCCAGCCGGGTGATATCCCGATCCGCTGCGCTGAACAGGCTGTTGGCCTCGGCTGACAGCTTCTGTTCGGCTTCAGTCAGCTTGGTGGCCTGGTAATGCTGCCACTCCAGCTTGATCTGCTGCTGGGCATGCTGGATCTGCTGCCGCGCCTCTTCGGCACTGATGAGGCCCGCATTGGCCTTGTTGACGTTGTCGATGATGGCGACGGCATAATTGTCTGAGATGGTCTTGAGCTGTTTGAGCGGCACCACCCGATCGTTGTAGACCCGCTGCAGACCCTTGTTGCTGCTCTGCATGTTGTAGAGCCCCAAGGCACCCACTCCCAGCAGCAGTGCGCAGAGTAGGCAGAGTAGAATGGTGAGTCGCAGCTTGATGGTGGAGTTTTTGAACATGACAGGCTCCTGGCGTTAATTGACTCTAGGTTGGGTTTGCAGACGTGGAATGGCGTACTGGCTCAACTGGCCCAGCTCCTGTTCGATGGCGTGCTGAATGAGAGAGGGGATATCCAGAATGAGGGCAACTTCACCGCCTCCCAGAATGGTGGAGCCGCTGATCCCCTGCAGGCGCTGGAACAGCTTGCCGAGCGGTTTGATGACGGTCTGGAATTCACCCAGCAGCTCGTCGACCACCAGGCCGGATTTCTTGCCGCCGTGGCTGACGACCACGATGTTTTCCCTGCGACCTCTGGTGCCCTCGACGTCGAAATAGTGCTGCAGCCGGACAAAAGGCAGCACTTCCCCGCGCAGATTGATGTAGTTGCGCCCCTGGGTATCGGCCAGCGCGCTTTGGGTCAGCTCCACACATTCGATCACCATGTCGAGGGGGATGACGTAGTGGGTCGTGCTGACGCGCACCAGAAAACCATCGATGATGGCCAGAGTGAGCGGCAGCCGGATTTGGACCCGGGTGCCGAGGCCGGGTTTGCTGTCGAGTTCGACACTGCCGCGCAGAGCCTGGATGTTGCGTTTGACCACATCCATGCCCACCCCGCGGCCGGAGAGATTGGTGATGGCCTCCGCCGTGGAGAAGCCGGGTTCGAAGATGAGCTGGTAGATCTCCTGGTCCGTCAGAGTGGCATTGGTGGTTACCAGGCCGCGTTCTTGCGCCTTTTGCAGGATCCTGGCCTTGTTGAGGCCGGCGCCATCGTCCTGGATTTCGATGACGATGCTGCCGGAGTCGTGATAGGCGTTGAGAGTCAGGGTACCCCGTGCCGGCTTGCCGGCGGCCACTCTTCTTTCAGCCGATTCGATGCCGTGGTCCATGGCGTTGCGTACCAGGTGCATCAAGGGGTCGCCGATCTTCTCCACCACCGATTTGTCCAGTTCGGTATCGCCGCCGGTGATGACCAGGGCGATGTCTTTGTCCAGTTCATGGCTGACATCCCGCACTACCCGCTGGAAGCGGTTGAAGGTATCGCCGATGGGCACCATGCGCAGGCGCAGTGCCCCATCCCGGATCTCTTCGACCAGCATGGCAATGGTGGAGTTGGCCTCCTGCAGCTGGCTGTCCCGTGAACGCTGGGCCAGCAGGTTGGCTCCCGAGCTGGCGACCACCAGTTCGCCCACCAGATTGATCAGGTCATCCAGCTTGTCGGCATGGACCCGGACATAGCGTCCCTCCTTGTTTTTGCTCTCCTTGTTCTGGCTCTGCTTCTTGAGCGCGGCATCCACCACCACCTCGCTGACGGCACCCTGGGCAATCAGGATCTCTCCCAGCTTGCCGGCGTCGGTCTGCGGTTGTTCATGCTGGGCTTGCAGCCCGAGTACCAGCTCGCTGGCAGTCAGGGCGCCGGTCTTGACCAACAGCTGCCCCAGCATCTCGTTGTCTTCCGGCAGGGCATTGATGAGGTCGATGTACTCGGCCAGCTTGCTGTGGGGTGGAATGATGGTGATACGGCAGTCATCGCGCACAAATTCGAACACATCGCTCAGGGCATTCTTGTCGGCCTGGGTGTCCAGATCGAGTTCGTAGCCCAAGTAGCAGCTCTCCGGATCGAAATGTTCCCAGTCGGGCAGAGCATGGTGAATGGTCTCGATGGCGCAGAGGGTACCCATGGTGCCGAGGTAGCGTAGAAAAGAGGTGGGATCCATGCCGTTGCGCAGCACATCCGGGCCAAAGCGCAGGGAGATGTGCCACAGAGACGTGGCGCTGACATGACCCTCCTCCTTGCTGACCGGGCTGGTCTCGGCTGGTGGGTTGCGTTCAGGCAGACCGGTTTGGTTGGTGGTTTGATGGCGTGCCAGGTTGCTTCTCAGTTGCTCATCCTGAGCCTGTTCATCCGCACCGAGCGCTTCCCCTTGTTCGGCCACCAGGCTGACCAGGCGTTCGATGTGATCCCGGCTCTCCAGCAGATCCTTGATGAGTGCTTCACTGATCGCCAGCTGCTGGTTGCGCACTTGATCGAGCAGATCTTCGACTATGTGGGTAAAGCTGACGATGGGTTGCAGGCCAAACAGGCCGGCGGAGCCCTTGATGGTGTGGGCCGCCCGGAAGATGGCGTCGATGAGCTCGCTATTGTCCGGCTCGTTTTCCAGCGTCAGCAGTGCGGACTCCATCTCCTCGAGCAGCTCACGCGCCTCGGCGATGTAGGTTTGCAGGGCCTGATCAAGATTGATGCTCACGAATGACTCCTTGTCCGTGGAACCGGCTAGGCGTGATCGGGGTGGGGGATGAGGGTGGGATCGCCGAAGAAGGTTGCCAGCTGGCACAGCTCAAGGGCATCGAGTACCGCATGGCTGTGCATGACCAGATGCAGTGGATAGCCGCCCTGCAGCGCCGTCTTCTTGGCGGCCAGCAGCAGTTGCAGACCGGCACTGTCCATTTCGCTGACCTGGGAGAGATCCAGCTCCAGCTCTTGCTGGCGATAGAGCAGGGGAGTGAGCGCCTGTTTGAGCTCGGCTGCGGTATAGATGGTCATCTCGCCCGCAATGGCCACAACCGTCTTCTCTTCGCCCGTTTCGATATGCAGCGGCATGAATGCCTCCTGACTCAGGGCATGATGAGCTTGGCGACGGCAGCCAGCATCTGGTCCGGCTGGAACGGCTTGACCACCCAGGCCTTGGCTCCCGCAGCCTGCCCTTCCTGCTTCTTGCTGTCCTGGGACTCGGTGGTCAGCATGATCACCGGGGTGAACTTGTAGCTGGCCAGTTTCTTGGCCTCCTTGACGAAGCTGATGCCGTCCATGTTCGGCATGTTGACGTCGCTGATGATGAGGTTGATCTTCTTGCCGTCGAGTTTCTTGAGGGCGTCCTTGCCATCACAAGCCTCCATCACCTCATAACCGGCTCCCTTGAGCGTCATGCCGACGACCTGGCGTATGGTTGCCGAGTCATCCACGATCAGGACTGTTTTGGCCATATCTCTCTCCTAGAAAAAAGTGACATCAGCGTTGCTGGATGGGGTTGCCGTCGGGGTTTTGCGACCGTGATGGATATTGCGCTGCTCATCGGTGGCATATGAGAGTTCCATGTCTGCCAGCCAGCTTTCCGCATCGATCTGGATGGGGCCGGACTGGTGCGTTCTGGTGCGCGACGAGATCAGGTGATCGTTGAGGCTGTCCATGTTCTGACGAACATGGCCAAGGATTTGACTGACTCTATCCTGGAACTGTAACGAAACGATGACATCGGAAATTTCACGGTGGATCCCGGTACTCTCGCTCTGCAGCAGGGCAGCCGACTCGGCCAGGCTGGTGGTGGCCATCCGAAAGCGCTCCAGTACCTGTTCGATGGCGTGTTCGGCGTCGCTGACGGCGGCCTGATCCCGCCCCGCCGCACTCTCGGCAATCTGGAAGGCCCGGCCGATGCCGGTATTGATGGTATCGACCTTGTCAGTCATCTTCTGGGCGGTCTCGCTGGAGAGGCGCGACAGGGTGCGCACCTCGTCCGCTACCACCGCGAAGCCACGACCCGCTTCACCGGCTCTGGCCGCCTCGATGGCGGCGTTGAGGGCCAGCAGGTTGGTCTGGGAGGCTATTTTGGCCACGTCGAGCGCCATGGTGTTGAGCTCGATGGTGTAGGCGGTGAGGGTTTTTATCTCTGCCAGCATGGCGTCACGGTTGGCCTGGGTGGAGTGCATGATGGCGACGACCTGGTTGAGCTGGGCCTGACTCTCGGCCAGCACGGCGGCCATGCCGGCGGATTTCTCGCCGCCCAGATCACCGGCTGCGTTGTGGGAGGCGGCGACCGCCTCTTCCAGCTTGGTGGTCAGCCCGGCAAAACGCTGGGTGAGGTCAATCATGGCCCCTTCGGTTTGCTGGCGAGAGTTTTCAATCTGTTGCGACCAGATGGGCACGGCCTTTTCGCACACCTGCTCGAGCCCGATGATGGAGTGGTTGAGCCCGGCAGCGGACCATGACGGAGTCTGTTCTTGTTCATCGGGCTGGCCGGCAGGTTTGGCGTGGTAGTGGCGGGCACCCCACAGGGCGGCAGCCACTGCCAGCACCAGGTTGGCCAGCAGATACGGCAAGGGGCTGCCCGCAAGTACCAGCAGCAGGGTGCTGAACAGGCCCATGCCAAGGCCGCAGGCCCAGCTGACAGGCTCCCAGAAAGGGGAGGAGTGTGCCCTTGTGTTGTCTGTCATACGCGAACTTGCCCCTGCATATGGATGGAAGAAGGTGAACCGCCGTCCCCTCAGGTAGGGACCCAAGCGCCAACTTGCTAGTTATCAATAGCTCAGTAAGGTTAGCGCAAAAAAATGGGCTGGTTACAAATTGGTCCTATTCGGGGGGGCGCTACTGAGAAAACTGGAATATGGCGACTGTCACAGGGCCATCGTCGGGAGCCGAAGCCATGGGAGGGCCGGAGTCTGGGAGGAGGGGAGAAGTGCTGGACGCGGCAATAAAAAGAGCCTGCATTGGCAGGCTCTTGGTGCTGTATGTATAGATTTACGCTTCGTCGGCATGGGCCTTCTGGCACCCTTCCACAGCATGAGCGATAAGCTCGAGCGCGCTCTTGTCACACGGCGGCAGTTCGGCCTCGCACGCCTTGATGGGGGTCACGCGATCGCCCCATTTGATGATGGCGGCGCCCCAGGTCAGGCCGGCACCGAAGGCGGCGGTCAGCAGATAGCTGTTCGGCTGGACGCGGCCCTGCTCCAGTGCCTCGCACAGGGCGATGGGCACGGTGGCGGCGGAGGTGTTGCCGTAGTGTTCGATGTTGACCATCACCTTCTCCATCGGCGTGTTCATGCGCTTGGCGAGGGTCTCGATGATGCGGATGTTGGCCTGGTGCGGCACGATCAGGTCGATCTGCTCCGGAGCGATGCCGGCCTGTGCCAGTACCGTGTTGGTGGCTTCGCCCATGCCGCGTACGGCCCGCTTGAAGATCTCCTGGCCTTCAAAGTTGAAGGTAAACAGACCGTCGATGTCGGCAAAGCGTACCCGGTCGGTGCCGAAGTTCGGCACGTGCAGGATCTCGCGCGCCTCGCTGTCACAGCCCAGCTTGTTGGCGATCAGGCCGCTCTCCTGCTCGCTCGCCTCGATCACCACTGCGCCGGCGCCGTCGCCAAACAGCACGGCGGTATCGCGACGGGCCCAGTCCAGCAGATAGGTGAGGCGCTCGGCGCCGATCACCAGCACCTTCTTCATCATGCCGGTCTGTACCAGCGAGGTGGCAACCGAGAGGGAGTAGACGAAACCGGTGCAGGCCGCGTTGAGGTCGAATACGGCGGCATTGACGGCGCCCAGCTTCTTCTGCACCGCAGACGCGGCGCTCGGCAGCAGGTTGTCCGGCGTGGCGGTGGCCAGGATGATGCCGTCGAGGTCGCTGGCTTCCAGCCCGGCGCAGGCCAGCGCACGACGTCCGGCCAGGGTGGCCAGATCGGAGGTGCTGACGTGGGAGATGCGGCGAGCCTTGATGCCGGTGCGCGGGTAGATCCACTCATCCGACGTATCCATGATGGTGCTGAGGTCGTCGTTGGTCAGTACGGAGGGAGGCAGGCATTTGCCCCAGCCTGTGATATTGGCGTATTTCATCTTGTTACCGCTTCTCAAGTGGATCGCCCGCGGGCGGAAAATCGCGCAATTATGCCGCACGGGGCAACCACTGTCATCTTGTGGTCATGGTTATCTGGCTGCTGGGTCACGCCAGGTTGCGGGTGCCGACGGGAAATTTCGCTTAAACCACAGGGCTTGCCTGCCCTAAGATAGGGCTTTCACCACTGGATGGAATCACCCCTTGCACAAAGCCAATCTCAACCTGCTGCCCACCCTCAAGGTGCTGCTGGAGACCCGCAACATCAGCCGGGCGGCGGAGCTGCTGCACCTGAGCCAGCCCTCCATCAGCAAGCAGCTGGGCCAGCTGCGCAGCGAGTTTGGCGACGAGTTGCTGGTGCGGGAGGGGCAGCGCTGGCTGCTGACGCCACGGGCCGAGGCGCTGGCTGCCCAGCTGGCGGACTCCCTCGGTGCGCTGGAGCGACTCTACGAGGCCCCCGGTTTTGACCCGAGCCGCTGCGAGCGGGTGTTCCGGCTCGCCTCCTCCGATTACGTGGCTCAGCACATTCTGCCGGATATCTGCGCGGCGTTGGCCAGGGAGGCGCCGCTGGCGGCGCTGGAGTACAGCCTGTGGGACAAGCGCCTGCTGCCGCAGCTGTGGCAATCCGAGCTGGACATGGTTTCCACCATCACCGAACTGGTGCCGGATCAGATCCGCGGCCTGCATCAGGGGGAAGATCGGCTGGTGGTGTTGATGGGTAGCCACCATCCGTTGGCAGGGCGCTCGCTCAGTCTCGATGACTACCTCGCCTGGCCTCACCTGCAGGTGAGCGGCGGTGGCGACAAGGACAGCCCGGTGGAGCAGGTGCTGGCACCGCAGGGGCTGTCCCGGCGCTGGTTTGCCCGGGTGCCCTTCTTTCAGGCGGCGGTGGAGGTGTTGCTGCGCACCGACTGCCTGCTGACCACCCCGGCTCACATCGCCTGGCAGCTCTCCTGCGAGCACGCCCTGCATTTTTGCGATCTGCCGTTTGCCAGCCGTACCCAGCAGTATCATCTGCTGTGGCACCAGCGCCATCACCAGGATCCGGCCCACAAGTGGTTTCGCGAACTGGCCTATCCCTTCCTGCGCGAGCACCTGCAGCGCACGGTGGCGGCGAGTCGGAAGGTGTTGAACCCGCCCCGCTAACAATAGACGCTTGTGTTGGCCTATAGCCATTGGCTATGGGGTCTATTCTCAACTTTCACTTCTGGCATAACCAGGGGCCCTTTACCCTGAGCGCAGACATTCATATTCCGCTTGAGACAAGGAACACCATGGAACTGACGAGTTGGCTGGCACTGGCCGCAATCTGCGTGATGGGGGCCATCAGCCCGGGGCCGAGCCTGGCGCTGATCATCCGCAACACGGTGCAGGGGGGGCAGGGACACGGAGTGGCCACCGCGCTTGGCCACGGCTTCGGGGTTGGCATCTATGCGCTGATCACGGCTTTGGGTCTGGCCATCCTGATCACCCAGACCCCGCTGCTGTTTGATGTTATCCGCTACGGCGGCGCCGCATTTCTCGCCTGGCTCGGGGTCAAGGCGCTGCTGGCCAAGCCTGCCAAGGGGGAGGCGAGCGAAGAGGTGCACCAACTGCGCGGTCGGCAAGGCGCCTTCGAAGGCTTTATGGTGGCCTTTCTCAACCCCCAGCTCGCGGTCTTCTTCATCGCCCTGTTCAGCCAGTTTGTGCATGCCGACACCGGCTGGCGCGAGGGGGGCATCATGATGCTGACCGCCGGCGGGATCGACGCTGTCTGGTACGTGCTGGTGGCGCTGGTGCTCTCTCGTGGCCCCGTATTGGCCTGGCTCAAGGCCAAGTCCTTCGTCATCGACAAGGTGAGCGGTCTGGTGTTGCTGGGGCTGGCCCTGAAGGTGGTGCTCTAGTCATTCCGCGGCACGATCTGCTGCTGGCCTGGCTCAAGGCCAAGTCCTTCGTCATCGACAAGGTGAGCGGTCTGGTGCTGCTGGGGCTGGCCTTGAAGGTGGTGCTCTGATCCGGCGCCCCTGAGATAAGGGTCTGATCCAATCCTGTATTTTGCGGTGATCTTAAGCGGGATCAAGGCGGGGAGGGCGGCAATGCCCTAGAGTGGCGCCCATTTGCTGTCCGCCCTGATCCCGAGACCATGCACCAGAACAAGCACCCGTTAAGCCACACCAACCGGTTGGAGCTGCTGGCTCCGGCCAAGAACCTCGCCTACGGCATCGAAGCCATCAACCACGGCGCCGATGCCGTCTACATGGGCGGCCCCGCCTTTGGCGCCCGCAGCGCGGCGGGCAACTCCCTCGAGGATATCGAAGCGCTGGCGCGCCACGCCCATTGCTTCGGTGCCCAGGTCTTCGTCGCCTTCAACACCCTGCTGCACGATCACGAACTGGAACAGGCCCGGCGGCTGACTCACCAGATCTACGAAGCCGGTGCCGATGCGCTGATCGTGCAGGATATGGGGTTGCTGGCGCTCGATTTGCCCCCCATTGCGCTGCATGCCAGTACCCAGACCGACAACCGCACCCCGGAGAAGGTGAAATTCCTGCAGGATGTGGGCTTCTCTCAGGTGGTGCTGGCGCGCGAGCTGTCCCTTGCGCAGATCCGCGAGATAAGCGCCACGACCAATGTGCAGCTGGAGTTCTTTATCCACGGTGCGCTCTGCGTCTCCTACAGCGGTCAGTGCAACATCAGCCATGCCCGCACCGGCCGCAGCGCCAACCGTGGCGAATGTGCCCAGCTCTGTCGCTTGCCCTGCTCGCTGCAAAAGCCGGATGGCGAGGTGTTGGTGGCCGATAGCCACCTGCTCTCCCTCAAGGACATGGATCAGACCGACAACCTGGAGGCGCTGATCGAGGCGGGGATCCGCTCCTTCAAGATTGAAGGGCGCCTCAAGGGGCTCGATTACGTCAAGAACGTCACCGCCTGGTATCGGCAGAAGCTTGATGCCATTCTGGATAGCCGCAGCGATCTGGTGGCCTCTTCGGCCGGCCGTTGCAGCTACAGCTTCACGCCTGATCCCAAAAAGAGCTTCAACCGCGGCAGCACTGACTACTTCCTCCATGGCCGCCAGCCCGGTATCGACTCCACCAGGAGCCCGAAATACGTGGGCGAGCCGATGGGCCGGGTCACCAGAGTCAACAAGGATGGCATCGAGATCGACGGCAAGCCCGTGAGCCTCAACAACGGCGATGGCCTTGGCTTCTTCAAGCAGAACAACGAGCTGGTGGGGATGCGCCTCAACAAGGTGGAATGTAAGCAGTTACTCCTGTCAGAGCGCATGCCGGGCTTGAAGGTAGGCACCGAAATCTACCGCAACCACGATCAGGCGTTCAGCAAGATGCTGGAGAAGACCAGCGCCGATCGCCGCATCCGGGTCGATATGGTGCTTGCTGAGTGCGATGAGGGCTTGCACCTTACGCTTACCGACGAGCAGGGCATCAGTGCCGCCGTCGCGCTTCCCTGCGACAAGCAGCCAGCTGACAATCCGGAGCGGGCGCTGCAACAGGCGCGGGATCAGCTTGGCAAACTCGGCAATACCCTGTTTGTGGCGCGCAAGATTGAGTTGGCGTTTACTCACCCGCTATTCGTTGCCGCATCCATGCTCAACGGCTTGCGCCGGGATGGCATCGCCGCGCTGGAGGCGGCGCGTATGGCCAGCTACCAGCGCCCCGAGCGACGCATCGCGCTGCGGGATATCCACTATCCCCAGCATCGTCTCTCCTACCTTGGCAACGTGCTGAACAGCGCTGCCGAACAGTTCTTCCGCGAGCACGGGGTGGAGCGCATCGCCCCCGCTTATGAGGCGAACAAGGAGGAGCGGGAAGTGGTGCTGATGATCACCAAACACTGCATCCGCTACAGTCAGAACCTCTGCCCGAACGAGGTGCCCGGCCTCAAGGCCGAGCCGCTGGAGCTCAAGATGGGCAAGGACACCTTCCGCCTGCGGTTTGACTGCCACCGCTGTGAAATGCATGTGATGGGGAGTTTGAAGCGTTGATGAAGCTCACCTCTCCCGATATCTGATGCTTTACCTTCTCCCGGCGGCAGGCTCTATCAAGGAGTTTTCACGGGGAGGAGAGGCGAGGATGACGCGATTCAATGGAGAGGGGGCGCTGGATTATGACCAGCGCATTACTCGGCTGGTGCCCGGTTATGAGCTGCTGCACCAGCTCAGCGCGTCCCAATTGATGGGGCGGCTTGGGCCGGAGGCGCGCGTTCTGCTGGTAGGGGTCGGCACGGGCAGCGAACTGCTATTGCTGGGCAGCCAGTGTCCCCGCTGGCAGTTCATTGCCCAGGACAAATCGGCCGACATGCTGGCGCAGGCCAGAAGGCAAGCCGAGCAGGCGGGGATGGCGGCGCGGATCACATGGTGGGAGGGGCCGTTGCCGGCCGACAGCATGGCGTGTGACGGTGCACTCTGTCTGCTGGTGCTGCACTTTCTGCCGCAGGAACAAAAGGCGGTACTGCTCGCTGACATCGCCCGCCAGCTCAGGCGCGGTGCCCCTCTGTTGCTGGCCGACCTGATGGCTGCGCAAGACGATGACGAGCGCGCCGTGATGGGGCTGCACGCGCACCGTGCCGGTCTGCCTCGGAGCGCCAGCGAACAGATGGTGCTGCGTTTGGCACAGGACTTCTTTCCTCTCGATGAGAAACAGACCCGACACCTGTTGCAGACGGCGGGCTTTGGCGTTGGTCGGCGCTATTTTCAGGCGCTCGGCTTCCACGGCTGGCTGGCCGAGCGCCTGTGAGTGGGCGCCGTGTCGTCAACAGGAGATCCCTTCCAGCGTGAGCAGCGCCTGCTTGATGGGCAAGCCCCCCGCATAGCCGGTCAGGCTGCCGTTCTGGCCGATCACCCGATGGCAGGGGATGATGATCGAGAGCGGGTTGCGGCCGTTGGCGGCGCCCACCGCCCGCACCGCATTGGGCTTGCCGATGGCGCGGGCGATGTCGCTGTAGCTGCGGGTCTCGCCGTAGGGAATGTCGCACAGCGCCTGCCAGACCGCTTGCTGAAACGCCGTGCCTCTCGGTGCGAGCGGCAGGGTGAAGCGTTGCAGGCGGCCGGCAAAATAGGCCTCAAATTGCGCGAGAAAAGGGGCCAGCGCCACCTTGTCTTGTAGCCAGCCACTCATGTCGGGCAGCGCGCGCAGTCCCGCCACGAAGTCCACGTGCAGCAGGCCGCGCTCGTCGATGGCCACCAGCAGATCGCCGCAGCGGCTGGGCAAGATATCGTAGCGGATCATGGGGTTGTCTCCTCTGATGGGTTGTCGCTTGCTGCGCGGCCTGGTGTCGGCTCGGTCAGCAGTGCCGATTCGGCCAACAGAGCCGGCTCCTCGCTCATGGCATGCCACAGCCAGCTCGCCGCGTAGCCGCGCCAGGGCCGCCACCTTTCGCTGTGGGCCAATACCGCTTTCACCGGCAACTTGGCGCCGCCGCCCAGCGCTTTTTGCAGCACCAGATCCGAGGCGGGGAAGGCATCCGGGTCCAGTCCGCAGCGCAGCCGCCAGTAGGCGACCGTCCAGGGGCCGATACCGGGCAGTGCCAGCAGCTGTTCATCGCTGGCGCTGATCAGGCTCAACTCGCCGCTGGCCAGCGCCTGTGCCAGCCCCTGCAGCGTTCTGATCCGGCTGCCGGGCATGCCGATACCGTCCAGGTTGAGCTTGCACAGCTGGGCAGGGGTGGGCAATTGCGCCACCCCGAATTGCGCCTCGGTACGTGCCACCAGCCGTCCGAGTATGGTGATGGCCCCCTTGACCGACACCTGCTGGCCGACGATGGCACGCAGCATCACCTCGTACTCATCCCAGCCGGCGGGCAGCCTAACTCCCGGCCAGCACGCCTGCAGACGCGCCAGCAGCGGATCCTGCCCGAGCCGCGCACCGATGCGCTGCATGTCGGCATCGAGATCCCACATCCGGCGCACCCGATACAGCAGATCCGGCAGCGCGGCGGGCGGCAGATCATGGACGCTGAGCTGCAGGCTGTGCCCCTTGCCCTGGCTGATGCGCACCCGCGCGAGCTGATCGCCGACCCGGTGCCAGCGTTCATACCCCTCGCCATCCACCCGCTCCAACCCCGGAATGGCGCGCAGCCGGTAGAACGCCAGCATGGCTGCCACGTCGTACGGGGGGCGGTAGGGAAGTTGCAGCGTGAGCATCGCCCCCTCCTCGGGCTGCGGCGCAGCCTGCGTCAGGGCGTCGCCAGCTGGCTCGCTCTGACGGCGCAGGGCCCGCGGCGCCAGCCCGTATGCCTGCTGCCAGGCGTCATTGAAGCGGCGAATGCTGGCAAAGCCCGCCGCAAACGCGATGTCGGTGATGGGTAGCCGGGTTTCGGTCAACAGTCGCTTGGCGAGCAGCAGCCGGCGCGTCTGCTCCACCTGTTTCGGCGAAGCGCCGAGGTGCTGCTCGAACTGGCGGCGCAGCGTGCGCTCACTGATGCCGGCCTGTTCCGCCAGCGTGGTGAGCGAGCCTTCCGCCAGCTCGCCGCGATCGATCCGGGCCAGCAGGCGCGCCAGCACCGGTGGCAGATCGCCGGGGGCGGCGGGCGCGAGCTCCGGCCGGCAGCGCAGGCAGGGGCGCAGGCCGTGCTGCTCCGCTGCGGCGGCGCTTTGGAAGTAGCGCACGTTGTGCTCGTGCGGTGGCCGCGCCGGACAGACAGGCCGGCAGTAGATGCCAGTGGAGAGCACGCCGGTAAAGAAGCGGCCGTCGAAGCGCGCATCGCGGGCCAGGCGGGCGGCATGGCACTGCTCGGCGCTGAGCGGCAGGTCTGCCTCATCCTCTGTGGCCGGCGGCATCGTCATGGCGTGATCTGTTGGCATCGGTGGCTCCTTGCGCCGAAAACGGGGCGGGCGCGGCGGCCCGGATGAGTGAGAGACTAAGCAGGAACGAAGGCGATGACTAGCCAGAAACGGACAGCAATTGAAATAAAGCCGAGGCCGCGCCCGCGATCGCAGGGCGTGAAAAACAGATCGGTTTGGCGGGGCAAGTGTGCGAATCTGGGGTGACAACATCCAAGGAGGAGAGAGCCATGCCAGGACCCGCACGTGCCGGCGCCCTGATCTATGCCAGGGATCCCGGCCTGCTGAGCCACTTTTATCGCACCCTGCTGCAGATGGAGATCCGCAGCCAGAGTGACGAGCTGATCGTGCAGGAAAACGCCGACATCCAGCTGTTGCTGCACGCAATCCCCGCTCCCTATGCCGAGCAGGTGGTCATCACCACGCCGCCGCAGCTGCGTGAGCAGGGCGCCATCAAGCTGTTCTTTACCGTGCCGAGCCTCGCCTGGGCGGAGGCGAAGGCGGCCGATCTCGGTGGCGGCTTGCTGCCGCAGCAATGGTCCGGCCCCGGTTTCGTGGTGCGCAATGCGTTTGACCCCGAGGGCAACATCCTGCAGTTGCGCGAGTTCACCGGCGTGCCGGACGGGCGCTGACGCGCCACGTTACCATGAAAAACGGGACCGCGAGGCCCCGTTTGTTATCTGCTGGCGGGTGCGCTGGCCCTACTTCAGATAGCGCTGCTCCAGATGGCGGCGCAGCCAGTGCGGGTTCAGCACCTCGCCGGTGGCACGGCTGACCAGCTCGTCGGTGCCGTAGCGGCTGCCCTGGGACCAGATGTGGCGGCCCAGCCAGGTGAAGATCTCCGGCAGGCGGCCCGCCGCGATCAGCTCGCCCATGTTGCCGAGCTCCCGCTCGAGCGCGAAGCGCAGCTGCGCCGCGTACATGGCGCCGAGCGTGTAGCTCGGGAAGTAGCCGAACGAGCCGTCGGTCCAGTGAATGTCCTGCATGCAGCCATTTTGGTAGTTGCCCTGGGTGGAGAGCCCCAGCCACTGCTGCATCTTGGCGTCCCACAGCGCGGGGATGTCCGCCACCTCGATGTGCCCCTCGATAAGGTCGCGCTCCAGCTCGTAGCGCAGGATGACGTGGGCCGGATAGGTCACCTCGTCCGCATCGACCCGGATAAAGCCGGGCTCGACCCGATTGTAGAGCTTGACCAGGTTCGCCGGCGCCAACGCCGCCTGTTCGCCGAAGTGGGCGCGAATGTGCGGCGCCAGCAGCGTGAGGAAGGCGGGATCATGGCCGAGCTGCATCTCGCAGAACAGGCTCTGGCTCTCGTGAATGCCCATGGAGCGCGCCTCGGCCACCGGCTGGCCCAGCAACTGGCGCGGCAAGCCCTGCTCGTAACGGGCGTGACCTGTTTCGTGGACGATGCCCATCAGGCTGGAGACAAACTCCTGCTCGTTGTAGCGGGTAGTGATGCGCACGTCGGTCGGCACCCCGCCGCAGAACGGGTGGCTGCTCACATCGAGCCGGCCATGGGCAAAATCGAAGCCGAGCAGCCCCATCACCTGCTGGCCGAGCGCCTGCTGGGCGGCGATGGAGAAGGGGCCTTGCGGGATCTGCACCGACTCGCGCTTTTGCTGCTCGCTCACAGTCTGGATCAGGTTTGGCAGCCAGCCGGTCAGATCGCCGAAGATCTCGTCGAGCCGGGCGCTGGTCATGCCCGGCTCATAGAGCGCCAGCATGGCATCGTAGGGGCGCACCCCCAGCGCGTCGGCACGCAGGCGAGCCACCTCGCGCGAGAGCGTCACCACCTCGGTGAGGTTGGGGGCAAAGCCCGCCCAGTCGTTCTCCTTGCGCTGGCGGCGCCAGGCGTGTTCGCACTTGCTGCCAGCGAGCGACAGCGCCTCCACGAGATCCCCGGGCAGCAGGCTCGCATCCTGCCAGTGGCGCTTGATTTCGCGCAGGTTGGCGCGCTGGAGCTCGTCCAGCGGCTCGCTCTCGGCCTTGGCAATCCAGTCGCTCAGCTCGGGGGCGATGCGCTTGTGGTGGATCAGCAGCCCCAGTTCGGCCATGGCCTCGGCGCGGGCTTCGTTGCCCCCCTCCGGCATCATGGCGGCCTGATCCCAGCCACAGATGGCCGAGAGGTGGGAGAGCCGGTGCAGCTGTTGCTGATGTTGTTCAAGTTTCTGATATGACATGGGATTGTCCTTGTTATCGTCCCTGATGGCGTGCACCCCGTACCTGGCATGCTCGGGGCCGATCGATGCTAGCACTGCCCTCGTGCGTTTTACCACCCTGGCTTAGGATGACTGACCAGATGACGGGCGCTGGCTAGCCGAGCCGTTTCTGATGGCGTTCGCGGTTCTCTGCCTTCTTGCGCTCGCTCTTGCGCAGCAGCACGTAGAGAGCCCCGCCGCCGCCGTGGCGACGCTCGGCGCTGTGCATGGCCATCACCGCCGGCAGTTGCGGCAGCCAGGCGCTGACATAGCTTTTGAGCAGGGCGCGCGGCGTGCTGCGCTCTCCCTTGCCGTGCAGGATCAGCAGGCAGCGGATGTCGCGCAGTTCGCAATCCGCAATGAACTGCACCAGGCTCTGGCGCGCTTCGTTCAGGGTCTTCTGGTGCAGATCCAGGCTCGCCTGCAGCTCGTATTTGCCGAGTCGCAGCTTCTTGTAGACCCCCTCCTGCACCCCGTCGCGCTTGAAGCCGACAATGGCGTGGGGGTCGAGCATCTCGATTGCCTCCATGCTGAGGTGATCCAGGGCGAGCTGCTCGGCGGTGGCGGCCTGGCGCCGCGCCAGCTGGGCATCGGTCGGGCTGCTGCCGGCCGTCTGGAGGCGGATATGGTCGTTGCGAATGGGGCGCACATCGGCCACTTCATTGCGAAACAGTGAGAGTTCGTCGTTATGAGTCACGGCAGGCTCCCCGCAGGTGGAATGAGCGGCCATTATAGCGGGCGGGGGCGGATCTGAAAGTGGCGGGTGCGCTGGTGGCGCCGGGTTGTTCAGCCCGTGAGCAAAGGGGAGGCGAGAGCGGGATCAGGCGATCGGGGATCGCCTGACGCAGGCTTATTGGCCCTCTTTCGGCGGCTTGGCGTTCATCACCTTGTAGATGAAATAGGCCGCGTAGGAACTGATCAGCAGGAAGGTACCGATAATCACCAACATGGACATCAGTCCCACGCTGTTGCCGAACATCAGGTTCATCCAAAATTCCATCTCATGCACTCCAGTCATCCCATTGATGACAGGCATGATAGATACCTCTTTGGGAGCAAAGAGATGATCTCGATCAAGTCCTTCCGTGGTTATTAAATCGGCAGCCGGATCTGTGAGCGCCCTCCCATATCAAGACCCTGACGGGGCCGATGTGGCCCCGCCTGCGCCTTATTGGCGGGCCTGCTTGCGCGGACCCGGCTCGGTGAGCGGGGTGATGCGCCAGCCCTGTTGTTCCAGCAACGCGAGCAAGCCCTGGTCGCCGTAAAGATGCAGTGCACCTACCACGATGAAGCTCTCGTTTGGCAGGGTGGACCACTTCTTCAGCCAGTTGTGGTTGCGCTCCGCCAGCAGGGTCTGCTCCAGCCAGGCCTGCAGCTTGGGCGGCGCCATTTCCGATTTGAGCAGGTTGATGAGGGTCGCCTCGTCCCCCTCTTCCCACGCCTTCATCACCTCGCGAAAGCCACGCTCGAGCTCGGGTAGCTCGTCCAGGGTGCTCTCCAGCATCAGGGTCTGGTTGTCACCGACGCTGGCGAGGTAGCCGAGCTGCTCGAGCAGGGTCTCGAAGCCGATGATGGGCTTGCCGCTGTCGCCGGCCTGTTTGGCGAAGTGCTGATCCACCCCGAGCGCGCTGCTGAAATCGGTGCGCTCCAGCGCCGCCTGGGTGAGGGTGATGGCGGCAAACCAGGGGCGCAGCGGGGCCAGCATGTTCTCGGTCAGGCCGTTCTGGCCGGCGGCGATGATGGTGCGCCGGTAGAGATCGAGCGGCAGGTGCTCCTTGAGGGTCTTGCCGTCCACCAGCCGGGTGATGGCCCCCATCTCCTGCCACTGCTGCTGGCTGATGTGGGTCAGGTCGACCTCCAGCACCAAGGCGCGGCTCTGCAGCCAGGCCCGCTCGATGGGGTCGGGCAGCGGATAGAGCGAGGGCTTGCCCGCGTGGATGGAGCCCAGCAGCCAGTGCTGCTGATCGCCCTTGCTGACCTTATAGAAGGCGGGGTCGGCAAAGGCGCTCAGCGGCAGCAGCAGGCAGAGCAGGAAGGGGAGCAGCAGGCGATGGAGTCTCATGGGGCACCTTATGTCAGCGGATGGCTTCTCTTCGTCACAATAACCCCTATGATAAGTCCTCATTTGTCACAGCCAAGAGGTTTTCCCATGCCCCACCTTCGTTTTCGGGCCGTCTCCGTCGACACCCTCAAGCAGATAAGCGCCCCCCTGCTGGCGGATCTCTGTGCCCTTACCGGGGGCAAACCGGAGTTCGTCACCCTGGAGAGCATCGACAGCCACTGGGTGCGCGAGGGGGAGGTCGAGGCCGGCTTTCCGTTCGTCGAGCTGGTCTGGTTCGAACGCCCGCAGGAGCTGCAGGACGCGGCCGCGGCGCTGATCACCCGTCACCTGAAAGCGGTGCTGGGGGAGCAGACCTATGTGGTGGTGCAGGTGCTGCCCATCGTCAAGAGCTGCTATTACAGCAACGGCCAGCACTACTGAGCGGGGACTGCCAGGGATGGCGGCTTGGCTGATTCAAGCCACTCTGGCGCCGCACTCTGGTGCCGGTTGGTGGGGATGAGACGAGAGGCGACGACGCTCGTCGTCGCCCCTGGCTGCAGGCTGCTTGCGGGCGTGCCGGGTGGCGAAGCGGTCGCCGTCAGGCCGACTTGGCGAGGATCCGGTCGAGCAGGCGGCTTGGCAACAGGCGGCGCAGCACCCCGAACAGCCGGGTCGGGAAGGTGATCGGGTAGCGGTGTTTGGGGCGCGGGCTGCCGAGTGCGTGCAGCAGCGGTGCAATGCAGGCCTCGCTTGGCAGGGTAAAGCCACGGGCACCCCCTTCACGCTCCAGCCGGCTCAGGGTCTGCTGGTAGGCGGCCTGATGGCGGCTGGCGGCGGGCTCTATGTGGCGCAGGAAGGCGGCGCGGGCATTGGCCCGAAAGCGGGTGTCGATGGGGCCTGGTTCGATCAGGCTGATCTGCACGCCGCTGCCGGCCAGCTCCAGGCGCAGGGTATCGGTATACCCTTCCAGCGCGAACTTGCTGGCGTTGTAGGCGCCGCGATACTTCATGGCCACCAGCCCCAGCACCGAGCTGTTCTGCACGATGCGCCCCTCGCCGGCCGCCAGCATGGCCGGCAGCAGCTGGCGAATGAGGTGGTGCCAGCCGAACAGGTTGGTGTCGAACTGCTCGCGCAGCGCCTGGGTGGGCAAATCCTCCAGCGCGCCGGGCTGGCCGTAGGCGCCGTTGTTGAACAGGCCATAGAGGCGGCCGCCAGCCAGTGCCTGCGCCTCGGCCGCGCCCCGCTCTATGCTGGCCTCGTTGGCCAGATCCAGCTCGACCGCCAGCAAACCCAGCTGGCGCAGTTGCGCCACGTCCTCGGCCTTGCGGGCGGAGGCGATGACGGTGTAGCCGTGCTGGCCGAGCGCCTTGGCGGCAGCCAGGCCGATGCCGCTGGAGCAGCCGGTGATCAGAACGAAGCGGGACATGGGCGCATCCTTGTGTGACGAGGCAGGCAGAAGCGCCTGCGGCTTTGCATGTTAACCCGCAGATCAGAAAAAAGAAAACCGGGCCAATTGGCCCGGTTTGCTAACTTCAACCACCTGCTTACAGGATGGTGAACGGCATGATGATGTGGAACTTGACGTCTTTCTCGGAGGCGAAGATGTTGGGGTATTCGGTCCAACCGCCGCTCTGGCTGATGTCGTTGTTGTAATCGGTGTAGTGCAGCTTGAACAGGGTGCCCTTCAGCTTGCCATCCTGCACTGTGTACATGACGTCGAAGTTGGCTGCCCATTCGGTATCTTCACCGTTGGTGGCCTTGGTGCCGTCGCCTTTCTGGATATCCCAGCCGTAGGCACCGGAGACACCGACGGACCAGCCAGGTGCACCCACCAGGTCATCCAGGGAACGGGTCACGCCGAAGTACAGCGCTTTCTCGTTGTTGGCGTTCCAGTCGGAGCGGGAGTCCCACCAGATTTCGTTCGCGCCCTGAGAGTTGCCGTAGCCACGGGTCAGACGGGGCAGGTAGTTGCCTTCGTTACCCTCGGCCTTGGTCCACAGACCTTCCAGACGGAAGCCGTACGGGCCCATGCCCCAGGCGGCGGTCAGTGCTTGCTGCCATGCCAGGCCATCGTAAGTCTCGATGTCGGCACCACCCTTCTGATAGGTCTTGGTGTCGGAACCGTAGAACTGGTAGCTGGTGGAGAGGCCGTTCAGCACGTCGAATTTATGGGCCAGCTTGAAGTGGTAGCTGTCCATGTAGTTTTCGGAGTTACCGTAGGAACCTGTGATGGCGGTGCCGTTCTCGAAGGTGTAACGGGCGGCGACACCCTGGATGTAGTCGATGACGTTTTCATCGGCGAACGGATCCATCCATGCCTTGGCACGGGAGAACTTCTGGGTCTCTTTGTACCAGGGAGATTTGTACTCGTCGGCGATGGCGTAGGTCAGGTAGAGGCCACCGAAGTTACCCTCGATCTGGCCACCACGGTAGGTACCCGGCTGATAGGACCAGTTCACGCCGATCACGCCCGGTACGTAGAGCTGGGTCAGACCACCCTTGGCGGTGAGGGCACCGTCCAGCGCCTTGAATTTCAGCGAGGCGTTGGCCAGGCTGAAGCCGCCTTCCGGGGAGCCGTCCTTGTAGTTTTCGCCCCATTTGTTGCCGGCGAAGGAGAATTCGTTCTCTTGGTTGACCGGGTGGTTCTCGGTCACGGCCAGATCATAGGCACCGAAACCGCCCACATCGATACCCACCACGTCCCAGGCGTAGCCGGAGTTGAAGTTCAGGGAGGCCTGGGTGGTGGCGTGGCTCAGGTTGGACTGGTATTTGCCTTCTTTGTTCTTGGCAGTGGGGTCGCCGTCGATACGCTGACGATCACGCTGGAAGTAGAAGAGGCCACCGTTGAGTTTGCCTTCTTCATAGAATTTGCTGGCGGCGGCTGCATAGGTGGGGCCGGCTTCGTCGGCAGCCAACACCATACCGGGGGCGAGCATGGCAGCAACGATGGCTGCGCTCAATGCGGCACGTTTGAAGATCACTTTTTCCATTTTGTATTGCTCCTGATTTTATGGACTTAGCTTTTTTTGTCCGGCAGTCAGGCAAGCGCCCGCCGCTCGGTATTGGCATTGCAATCAAGACCCCGAAGGGCAAAAAGTTCGAGTATGTCGGCTGCGGCCGCGACGTCTTGGCACATCTGCGGTGGTGCAGTTCTGTTCATCACATATTTTGTTTTTTTGTGTTCCGATCCTTGGCTATCGGACAATCCAAGAGTACGTTCGCGGTGCGAAATATCAATGGAAAGTTCCCACCAAGTTTCAAAAATATGACCGAGTGCAAATAATCATGACGCTTGCTGTGGACACTCCCAGCCCGCTGATATCGGTGATGACAACGTTTTCAGATGAAATTGCCGGCCGATCCGGACGGATCGCACTGTGCAGAGGGATCTTTCTTCGTTAACCAGCGGATAACAGATAATTTTGTGCCACAAAAAAAGATAAACCCCTGCGCGATGGCAGGGGCCGGGTAGGGGACGCCGGCTAAACCGGCACGGCTCAGGCCTGATGACCGAGGATGCGCGGGATCTGGCTGGCCTGGTGGTGGATGTGCTCCGACACCTGCACCGAGAGGCGGCTGCCCTGGCGGGCGTGCTGGCTGATGCGGCCGATGAGATCGGCAAAACTGGCCAGCTTGTGCTCCTGGCTCTTGGCATTGTCGGCCCCCTGCAGGGCGATGACCGCCGTGCTGCGCGCCATCTCCCGCACCGCCTGGGTGGTCTGGCGCAGCTGCTCCGCCTGCTGGCGCTGGGCGGCGGCTTCTGCGGTGATGCGCGCCAGCACGGTACCGAGCTGCTCCCCCGCCTGGGTCAGCCTGGTCAGGATTTCGGTGATCTGGCCGAGGGAGCGCTGGGTATCGGCAGAGAGGTGGCGCACCTCGTCGGCCACCACCGCAAAGCCGCGCCCCTGCTCGCCCGCCCGGGCCGCCTCGATGGCCGCGTTGAGCGCCAGCAGGTTGGTCTGCTGGGAGATGTGGCCGATCACGTCGACGATGGCGGTCACGTCTTCCACCGAGCGCTTGAGCTGGGCCAGGGCGCCGCCACTTTCGTCGATGGCGAGTCCGGTCTGGGCGGTGGCCTGCAACATGCCGCCCACCAGCTGCTCGCTCTGGCTCATGGAGCGTTCGTTGTGCTGGGCGTGCTGCGCTATCTCGGCGGCCACCTGATGCACCTCGCCGGCCAGCTGGTTCAGCTCGCTCATCATCAGATCGCTCTCGTCCACCGCCTGCTCCGTGGTGCGGGTGCTGTGATGGATCTCCTGCACCTGGTTGACCATCCCCTGCAGGCTTTGCGACACCGCCGACAGCTGGCCCTCTTTCTGCTGCTGATCCTGCTGCAGCCGCAGGATGAGGCGGTTGTAGCTGGCGACGATGTCGGCCAGCTCGTTGCGCTCGCGTCCCTCTGGCAGGGTCTCAGCCTGCCCGGTCTCGTCGAGCTGCAGGAAGGCCGTGCGCAGGCGCAGCAGCGGCCTGACCAGCCAGCGGCGCTGTACCAGCGCAAATAGCAAGGCGACCAGCACCAGACAGAGCGCCAGACTGCCGAGGATGGCGGCCAGCCGCTGGTTGACCGCCTGGCGGGCAGCGGCCAGTTCGCTGCCCATCTGGCCGGTGGCCTGCAGCATCTGGCCTATGTCCTGCTGCACGGCGAGACGGCCCGCCTGCTGCTGTTGCAGCGCCTTGCGGCTGTTCTCCAGCTCCTGCGGGTAACGCTTGAGCAGCGAGAGCAGTTCGGCTTTGGGCAGATCCCCGAGTTCCTTGCGCTCCGGTTCCCCCAGGGTGAATTCGTCGGCGGGGGGCGCCTCGAACAGGCCGAGCGGCGGCAGGGCCGCCAGCTGTTCGGCCTGTTTTTGCAGGGCCGCCAGCTCGAACTGCAACCCTTCCAGCAGCTTGGGGCTGGCCTGCTCCATGTAGTTCTGGCGCAGGTGAGCGAGCCCCGGCAGGGCCGCCAGCAGGTCGCCGGCCAGCTGGCGATAACGCTCGGCGCTGGCCGGGTCGCTCCCCGTTGCCCCTTGCTGGCCGTAACGCAGCACTGCCCTGGCCTGATCGGTCAGCTCGTTCTCGGCATTTTGCAGCAGCCACTGGCTGTTGCCGGAGAGCTTGCCGGCCGCCAGATAGTCGCTGTCGATGCGCGTTCCCATCTGTTCGAGCAGGGTGCGCAGCTGGGCCGTGAGCGCCACATCCTGCTGGGTGAGCTGGGCAAGCGCCTGTTTGCGCACCGCTTCGGCCTCGGTCAGCCGCAGCGGATCGCCGCTGGCGAGGTAGTCGCGCAGGGTGCCCTGCAGGGTGCCGGTGAGCCGCTGCTGCAGCCGTTCGTGCTGGTACTGGGCCTGCTCGGCTTGGTTGAGCTGTTGCCAGCCGTGCCAGAGGGCACCGACCTGCACGGCGGCGACCAGCAGCAGAGCGAGGGAAGAGAGGGAGGCGTAATGGGCAATTTTCACGGCAGCATTCCTGCTTGTTGAACCACGGCGATGGGCGTCGGCGTGAGCTTAAGCAGCAGAGATGGCGCTTTTATGACAGTCAGCCCGGCGGCTCGGACTGACTGTCGAGGAGGCTGGCTTACGGCTGCGGTGCCGGGGCTTCCTGCTGCTGGCGGGCAGGGGGCTTGCCCAGCATGCCGAGCAGGGCGCCCCCCATGATGAGAGCACCAGCCAGCAGGTGACGGGGGGTGAGCTGCTCGCCATTGAGCAGCACCAGCAGCAGCGTGCTTAGCAGCGGCGTCAGATAGGCCAGTGCCCCGATCCGGCGCGGATCCCCGTCCCGCAGCGCCAGATACCAGGTGACGAAGGCCGCCCCCATGGGGCCGAGCGCCAGCCCGATGATGAGGCCCCAGTCACCGGCCGGGATGCGGGCCACCGGCAGCGGTCCCTCCAGCAGCCAGGCCAGCAGCAGCGCCAGCAGCCCGGCGGGCAGGCAGGCTGCCGCCGTCATTACCGCCGGGGCCGGCGGCAGCCGGCGCGACAGCACCGAGTAGGCGCCCCAGACGATGGCGGCCCCCAACGCCAGCAGATAGCCCGGCAGATAGGCCTGTTGCAGCTGCAGCTCGCCGTTCACCATCACCAGTACCGAGCCGGCCAGACCCAGGGCGCCGGCCAGCAGGTGACGGCCGTGCAGCGGGTGACCGGGCAGCAGCAATGGGGTGAACAAGATGATGCACAATGGCCACAGGTAGTTGATGAGGTTTGCCTCCAGCACGGGGGCGTGGCGAAAGCTCATGAACAGCAGCAGGTGGTAGAGCAGCAGGGCGCTGATGGTCACAAGCCAGTTGACCGGACGAGCCCGCCACTGACGCCAGAACGGCAGGGCTCCCACCCCGCAGAAAAACAGCACCAGCCCCACCAGCACCAGCGGCGACACGCTGGTGACCCGGGAGGTGAGCGCCGCCAGCGAGGCCCACAGCACTATGGTGAGCAGCGCCAGCCCGGTGGACTTGTCCCACCACGAAGCAGCAGACATCCAACACTCCTTTGCAGATGAATGAACAAAAGGAGGGCCAGTCTAGCAGACCGGCCCTCCCAGGGCATAAAGTGTTGCCCTTCATTTACCGGTGGCGGGGATGCCTGTTCTCATGCCACGGAGTATTGCAAGATTGCGGACCACCATGGTCATCAGGGACTCAGTTTGAGCAGGCGTCCCTGACCTGAGTCCGTCAGCAGATAAAGCACGCCGTCGGGTCCCTCCTTGATGGTGCGGATCCGCTCTCCCTGCTCGGTGAGCAGCCGCTCTTCCCCGATGATCTTGTCCCCCGCCAGCTGCAGTCGTACCAGAGCCTGGCCACGCAGGGCGCCGATCAGCAGATTGCCCTGCCAGCCTCGAAACAGCTCGCCCTGATAGAAGATCATGCCTGATGGGGCGATGGAGGGCACCCAGACCCACTTGGGGGGCGTCATCCCGGGAGCTTCGCTGCCAGAACCGATCTTGCCGCCGCCATACTCCTCGCCGAAGGTCACTCTGGGCCAGCCATAGTTGTGACCGGGCAGGATGAGATTGACCTCGTCCCCGCCCTGGGGGCCGTGCTCGTAGGCCCAGAACTGCTGGCTGCCGGGGCGCAGGGCGGCCCCCTGCATGTTGCGATGACCCAGGCTCCAGATCTCCGGCAGGGCGCCGGGTGTCTTGACGAAGGGGTTGTCGGCGGGGATCCGGCCATCCTTGTGCAGGCGTACCGTCTTGCCGAGGTGGTTGTCGAGGGACTGGGCCTGCTCCCGCTCGCTGAAGCGATCACCCAGGGTGATGAAGAGGTAGCCATCCTCCGTCAGCAGCAGCCTCGATCCGAAGTGAGCGCCCCCGGCGACCTTGGGCTGCTGACTAAACAGCCGTTGCCAGTCGACGAGCACATCCTTTTGCAGCCGTGCCCGGCCCACGGCGGTTCCGGCCCCACCGTTGCCTGGCTCGCTGTAGCTGAGATAAACCCAGCCATCGTCATCCAGGGCGAGATCGAGCAGGCCACCCTGACCTGTAGCGGCAATCGCCGGCAGTCCCCGGATGGAGTGGTGTTCGCCAGTTGCGTCTATGCGCAGCAGCCGGCCGGGCCGCTCGCCGACTAGCCATTCGCCATCGGGCAGGATAACCAGCCCCCAGGGGTGGCTCAGCCCCTCTGCCAGCGGGGTCAGGGTCAGAGCCCGCAGCGGAGTTACCAGACAGATCAGCAGCAGGGTGAGCAGTCGCAACATGGTGTCCCTCTCTCAAATCGGGCCTGTGTCCAAATCGGGTCGGTGCGTCGCCAAAACGCCGCTGAAGTATAGGGGCAAGAAAAACCTGAGGCACAACAAGCTGCTGCGTCATCGGTGTGCATACACTTCATGCTGTCTGCGCAGCATTGGCAGGGTTGGCAAACCACAGTCCAGGTCGGCGCACCGCGGCAATTCGCTCTCCCAGGGAGCATGGAGGAGTCACATGTCATCATTCGCATCGGCGCCCAGGCGCCTTCTTCCCGATTTGCTGGCCGGCATCACCGCGGCGGCGGTGGTGCTGCCCAAGGCCATGGCCTACGCCACAGTGGCCGGGCTGCCGGTGGCGATCGGTCTTTACACTGCGTTCGTGCCCATGCTGATCTACGCGCTGCTGGGCTCCTCCCGGGTGCTCAGCGTCAGCTCCACCAGCACCCTGGCGATCCTGACCGCTACCCAGCTCGGGCTGGTGGTGCCGGATGGCGATCCCGGCAGGTTGATCACGGTGACGGCCACCCTGACCCTGCTGGTCGGCGCCATGCTGCTGCTGGCGGCTGTGCTGCGGCTAGGTTTCGTGGCCAACTTCATCTCGCTACCGGTGCTGGTGGGGTTCAAGAGCGGCATAGGGCTGGTCATCATCCTCGATCAGTTGCCCAAGCTGTTCGGGGTACATATCCAGAAGGAGAACTTCTTTCTGGATCTCTACCATCTGGGACAGGCTCTGCCCCATACCTCCTGGCTGACGCTGGGGGTCGCCCTCGTTACCCTGGTGGTGCTGGTGGTCATGGAGTGGCGTTTTCCCCATTCGCCCGCACCCCTGCTGGGGGTGAGTCTCGGCATAGCGCTGGTATGGGGCTGGGGTCTGAACGAGGCTGGGGTTGCCATCGTCGGCGCCATTCCCACCGGCCTGCCCAGTGTGACCATGCCGGACTTGACCCTGGTACTGCAGCTGTTGCCGGGGGCGGCGGGCATTGCGCTGATGAGTTTCACCGAGACCATCGCCGCCGGCCGGGCCTTCGTAGGGA
This sequence comes from Aeromonas sp. Y318-1, assembly GCF_027706125.1. Lineage (NCBI taxonomy): Bacteria > Pseudomonadati > Pseudomonadota > Gammaproteobacteria > Aeromonadales > Aeromonadaceae > Aeromonas > Aeromonas sp. Y318-1. The sequence continues at coordinate 2,023 of NZ_JAPDCM010000011.1, read as the reverse complement.
AGGAAGAGCCCGAGATCAACCCGAACCGCGAGCTGGTGGCCACCGGGTTGTCCAACCTGGGAGGCTCCCTGTGTGGCAGCATGCCGGCAGGGGGCGGCACCTCCCAGACGGCAGTGGTACGTTCCGTTGGCGGCATGAGCCAGCGGGCCTCCGTGGTCACCGCCGTGATGGCGCTGGCGACCATGATTTTTCTCGCCCCGCTGCTCTCCTGGCTGCCGAGCGCCACTTTGGCGGTGGTGGTCATCGTCTATTCGGTGGGGCTCATTCAGCCGGGAGAGTTTCGCAAGATAGGGCAGATCCGGATGATGGAGTTTCGCTGGGCCGTCATCGCCTGCCTGGGGGTGCTGCTGTTCGGTACCCTGGAAGGCATAGTGGTGGCGATCCTGGCCTCCTTGCTGGGGCTGGCCAGCCAGACGGCGCAGCCGCCGCTCCATGTGATTGGCCGCAAGCCCGGTGAGGATGTGCTGCGCCCGCTGGCGGCCCGCCACCCGGATGACGAGACCATTCCGGGCCTGCTGATCCTGCGACCGGAGGGACGCCTCTTCTTCATCAATGTGCAGCATGTGGCGGCCGGGATGCGCGAATTGATCGCGCGCCATCAACCCCGGGTGGTGGTGCTCGATATGAGCCGGGTACAGGATGTGGAGTATTCGGCTTTGATGATGCTGATGGAAGGGGAGCAGCTGGCCAGATCCAAGGGGGTTACGCTCTGGCTGGCCGGACTCAATCCCGGGGTGCTCGAGAATGTGCGCCGCAGTGGCTTGGCTGCCCAGCTGGGGGAGAGCCGCATGCTGTTCAATGCCAGGGCCGCCATCCGTCAATACCAGCAGAATCAGGGGTGAGCACGGACTCACCCCTGCCGCTGTCTAGAAGGGTTCCGGGATAAAGCGGAACGGGTGCTCAGAGGGTTTGACCTTGCCTATCTTGCGTTTGGGCAGCTTGATGGGCTCGGCCGGGAGATCCTGGTAGGGAACGTGGGCCAGCAGGTGGGAGATGATGTTGAGCCGCACCTTCTTCTTGTCCTCGGAGCGGGCCACGAACCAGGGGGCCCAGGCGGTGTCGGTGGCGGTGAACATGGCGTCCCGTGCCCGGGTGTAGTCATCCCAGCGATCGAATGATTTGATGTCCATGGGGGAGAGCTTCCAGATCTTGCGGCCATCGTCGATGCGATCCCGCAGTCGCCGCTCCTGCTCGTCGGGGGTTACCTCCAGCCAGTACTTCAGCAAAATGATGCCGGAGTCGACCATGGCCTGCTCCACCATGGGAACCCCGGCCAGAAACTTGTCGCTCGCCTCCTCGCTGCAAAAGCCCATGACGCGCTCCACGCCGGCCCGGTTGTACCAGCTGCGATCGAAGATGACGATTTCGCCTGCTGCGGGCAGATGCGGGATATAGCGCTGGAAGTAGAGCTGGCTCTTCTCCCGCTCGGTGGGGGCCGGCAGCGCTATGACCCGGAACACCCGAGGACTGACCCGCTCGGTGATCGCCTTGATGGTGCCCCCCTTGCCGGCGCCGTCGCGCCCCTCGAACACGATGCAGACCTTGAGCCCCTTGTGCACCACCCACTGTTGCAGTTTCACCAGCTCCACGTGCAGGCGACGCAGCTCCTTTTCGTATGCCTTGTTGCCAAGGGGCTGCTGTGCGTCGGCCACGGCCTGCTGTTCTATTTTGCTTTTTTTGTTGTTACCCATGATGCCCTTCTTTTTGTCCCAAACGGATTAGAGTGCGACCGTCATCCCGGACGGTGCATTTCAAGCGTAGATGAGGGTTTTTCGGGCATGGGGATAGAGAAGACAAAGGGAGGCCATCATCTGGCGCAGGGCGTAGGGGAAAGTCCGGCTGAATGGCGGCCTTGGCCTGAAACGAGCAAGGGGTTGGCATCGTGATGATGCCAACCCCTTGTTTTGTATGGCGCTCCCGACTGGAGTCGAACCAGTGGCCTGTCCCTTAGGAGTCCAGAAATTATTAGTTTCATATAGAATCAGTTGGTTTTATATGAAATGTTTTTTTGATTAAAAACAGT